>CAJOLB010000043.1 GCA_905235385.1 uncultured Alphaproteobacteria bacterium
ATACTTTTACATGCACAAAAAAGTGCCATACAATCGAATGTTGCCCTCTTGGTACCCTAAAAAAATCATCATTAACTTATTGAAAAATATAATTAAATTGTTTTGGATAAAAAATAACATAGTAGGTATACACATACTATGTTATATAGTTGGTCGGGACGAGAGGATTGGCTCATAAATTCGCCGCACAGGCGCGCATAAACCTTCGGTTTACCGGCATCCTAAAGTCTGCCTTGCGCTGGTAGTCGAACCTCCTTTTTCGGAGCTTCGAATAACTTTCATATTTCAACCATTAAAAAAAAACACCGCAAGGGTGTCTTTTTTAATGGTCGGGACGAGAGGATTCGAACCTCCGACTTCTTGCACCCCATGCAAGCGCTCTACCAGGCTGAACTACGTCCCGTTTGTAAATTCGCTATATATCCAATTTCTGAAATATGCAAGCGTTTTTTAATCAACCGACCAAAAAATTTTGCAAATCATTTCTTAAATCTAATAATTCGTCTCTGAGCTTTGTCAGTTTTTCAATCTGTGCTTCTTCGAGTCTTGAGACGATATTTGAAGAAGTCAGGAGCTCAGATGAACTATCTTGAGCTAAAACAGGCTCAAAAAAGTCTTTTTGAATATCACCGTTTAAAAAAGCTTTTACACCATATTCTTTGAAGATTTTTTGAACACCCTCAATCGTGTATCGCTTTTCATATAAAAATTCCTTGATCAGTCGAATCAGCTCAACGTCATCAGGGCGATAATAACGGCGTCCGCCACTCGTTTTCATGGGGGAAATTTCTTTAAATTTTGTTTCCCAAAAACGCAAAACGTGAGTCGCTACACCAATCTCTCGCCCGACTTCAGCGATTGTTCTGAAAGCTGATTTCGACTTATTAACCAAGTTTTATCCTTTATTTGTTAATGGATTTGCGCATAATCTGAGACGGCTTGAAAGAAATAACCGTACGAGCAGAAATAGTTGCTTCAACCCCTGTTTTCGGGTTGCGGCCGATACGAGGTTTCTTGTGTCGCAACATTAAAGTTCCGAAAGAAGAAAGCTTAACATCGTTGCCTTGAATCAACTGTTCTCTGATTTCAGCAATCATCAAATCCAAGATATCACCGGCATCTTTACGGGAAATACCAATTTCTTCATAAATTTTTTCTGCAATATCAGAACGAGTAATTGTTTTCATTTTATGCTTTTCCTTAAAGTTAAATATTAATTTCCTTGAACTTACAACAAAGAAATTCTAATCTCAAGAGTTGAAACAAATATTTCACAGATTTTTTCACGACAGAAGATGAAATTTTTCTTTACATTTACTTTTTTTTGATTTATATTGCCCTCACTTCCGAGAAGGTGGATTTTTTAATCCCGTTATAAATGTAGGGTTTATGACTATCGGGACAATAACAATTTTAATATAAAAAAGGAAAATTTTATGAAAAGTATCGTATCTGCAAAGAAAAAACCAAGTCGTCGCTATGGCGTCAACCTTTGGGGTGATGGTAATAGCCCGATTAACAAGAGAAGTTATGCCCCCGGTCAGCATGGTCAAAGAAGAAAGAAAATGTCTGACTATGGCACACAATTGTCTGCAAAACAAAGATTGAAGACATATTATGGTAACATTTCTGAAAAACAGTTCCACAAATATTATGAAGAAGCTATCCGTCGTACGGGTGATGCTGCTGAAAACTTAGTCGGCTTGCTCGAATCTCGTTTGGATAACATTGTTTATAAAGCAAAATTTGTTCCGACTGTTTTTGCTTCTCGTCAATTTATCAACCATGGTCACGTAACCGTTAACGGTAAGAAAGTCAACATTCCTTCTTATATGCTCAAAGTCGGTGATGTTATCGAAGTTAGAGAAAAATCTAAATCAATGGCAATGGTTGTCGCATCTGTTGAATCTCAAACAAGAGATACACCGGATTATATTGAAGTTGACACCAAAAAGTTGACAGCTAAATACAATTATGTTCCGAAATTTGCGGATGTTCCCTATGCCGCATTGATGGAACCGAACCTTGTTATCGAGTTTTACTCAAGATAATAAGTGTTTTGAAAATGTTAAAGCCCCCATTCCAAAAGAGTGGGGGTTTTTGTTTGACTTGATATAAGAAATTTGTTATATTCAATAGCAGATAAAAACACAAATAATTATAGGAAGATAAAATGCGTTTATATTGTTTTACATTTTATTTAGATAAAATTATGAAAGAGGGGTATTTATCGCTCGCGGCAAATAAAGACCCGAAGCAAGCCTCTGTTTATGCAAGAAAAGCAGGCTCTGACAATCTGGAAGATATCAAAGCCTATCTTGAAAGGCAGTTTGAGGGGCGTACACGCTCAATTTGCTGTTTGACCGAAATGCCTGAAATTAAAGAATATGAACACCCGTATTTGAATCATATTGTCCACTATGCCGACATTATCTCATTTGAGCTTGATGATTTGGTCAAAGCAAATTTGGTTGAAGCAATTTGGTGCAAAGATTGCCACGAGACGGCAAAAATTGATTATGAAAAAGAAAATATTTACCGCTTAAAATCTTTTGATGAAATTGACACATCGCCGTTGCCGTGGGATGATGCAAAAGAAGAATACGGTTCGCCGTATAATATGTTAAGGCATTATTTTATTGTTTTAAGAAAAGGCTTTATTCCGCCGGAGTTTATCAAGCTTGAGCGAAAAGGTCAAAAATGGGAGGAAAATTAGAATGAAACTTTATCATTATGCACCTAAAGACAATACGATTATGACAGAAGGACTTTTATCGTTTTCGAAAAGTAAAACAGTAGATGTTAGAAGCTATACTTGGCGCGGAGAGGGCTTAAAAACCAAGAAATATTTGGAAAAAGTCTAAGACTTACAAGCACTTAAAAACTAATCTTCTTGTAATCTCTCTGTCTTTATCCAAGAATAAGCCGTAGTTATCAACATAAGTAGCAATATTTTCAGATTGATCTAAAACCTTAAAACGATTATAGCATTTTTGGTTTGCCAAGCGATAACATTCTGTCATTGTGTAAGAAGTTCCGTTGCAGGTAGCCTCATAGACACCTTTTTGTGATGAGCCGTAAAGAGGGGAAACAGAAGAATCGGAAGAAGCGCAGGAACATAAAGCGCAGATAAAAGTTAAAGCAATAAGTTTTTTCATCATAAGCCTCTCAAAAATGTTTTCAATAGCTAAAGCATAAACAAAGATTTAGAAAAAATCAAGCGTTATTTATAAAAAAGCCCTCTTAAAAAAGAGGGCTAACAGAAAACCCAACAATTAGAATGCCAAGCGCAAGGTATCTTGAGCAATCATCAATTCTTCGTTTGTCGGAATGACATAAACGCGAACTTTTGAATCAGGGGTTGAAATTTCAACCGTTTGACCGCGTTTCTTGTTGTTTTCCGCATTAAGTTTCACGCCGAGATATGAAAGTTTTTCCATAATCATGGCGCGCAAGACGGAGCCGTTTTCACCGACACCTGCGGTAAAGACAATCGCATCAACACCGCCTAAAACAGCAACATAAGAACCAATGAACCGCAAAATGCTGTGAACATACATATTCATGGCAAGCACCGCTTTTTCATCGCCTTGGGCATATTTTGTTTCAACATCGCGGTTATCTGAATAGCCGCAAATGCCGAACATACCGCTTTGTTTGTTTAAAATGGTGTTGACTTCATCAGCAGATTTTCCGAGCAGTTTTTGCAAATGCACGGCAATAAAGGGATCAATATCGCCCGAGCGTGTGCCCATAATGATACCTGCAAGCGGTGTAAAGCCCATAGACGTGTCAACACATTTTCCGTTATCAACAGCCGCCAAAGACGCACCGTTGCCCAAATGACAGGTAATGATTTTGCCTTTCTTGCCGATAAGTTTGGCGGCTTCTTTTGAAACATAAGCGTGCGAAATGCCGTGAAAACCGTAACGGCGGATTTTATGCTCGGTATAATATTCAAGCGGCAGAGCATACATAAAGGCTTCTTTTTTCATCGTTTGATGAAAAACCGTATCAAAAACGGCAACTTGAGGCACATTCGGCAAAAGTTTCTGCACAGCTCTGATGCCTGAAATGTTGGCCGGCATATGAAGCGGACCTAAAGGCTTCAGGCTTTCCATTTTAGCCATGGCATCTTCGTTGATTTTGACCGAATCTTGGAACAACTCACCGCCGTGCAAAACACGATGGCCGACGGCAGAAATTTCATCAACGCTTTTCAAAGGTCCCGAGAGCAAGAAGTTAATCACTTCTTTGAATGCCTCGTCATGGGTGGGCATCGGCACGTTTTTTGTTTGTTTGTTGTCACCGATTTTCAAGGTAATGTTAGAGCCTTCAATACCGATACGTTCGGCAATACCCTTAGCAACAACTTCATAGTTTTCACCCTCAACGTTAAAAAGCTGATATTTTAAGGAAGATGAGCCTGAATTAATGACTAAAATTTTCTTCATTTACGTAACCTTTCTTTATTTGTTTTGTGCCTGAATGGCAGTGATGGCAATGGTGCCTAAAATATCATGAACAAGCGCGCCGCGCGACAAGTCATTAATCGGGGCGTTTAAGCCTTGCATAATAGGACCGTAGGCTTCACATCCGCCGAGCCTTTGAAGGAGCTTGTAGCTGATATTGCCGGTGTTCAAATCAGGCACAATCAAAACTTTTGCCTGACCGGCAACCTTGCTTTCGGGTGCTTTTTTGCGCGCCACCGTCATATCAAGAGCGGCGTCCGCCTGCAATTCGCCGTCAATTTGAATGTTTAATTTGTTGTATGGTTCTGTTTTAATGGTCTCTAAAGCCAAAGCCGTCGCATTTTTAACTTTTTGCGGACCTTCGCCTTTGCCTGAACCTTTTGTTGAATAAGAGAGCATGGCAACTTTCGGCTCAATACCGAATTGAACGGCTGATGTCGCTGCCGTAACGGCAATATCGGCAAGTTCTTTTTCGCTCGGATCGATTACCAAACCGCAGTCAGACAAAATAAAAGGTTCGCCGTTTGAGACCATAATAAAAAATGATGAAACGCCCATTGCCGGATTTTTAGATTTGATGATTTGCAGAGCTGGGCGGACCGTGTCGGCTGTTGAGTGATTGGCACCTGAAACCATGCCGTCTGCATGACCGGATTTCATCATCAAAGTGCCGAAATAATTGTAATTAAGCGCCATTTTTTGGGCTTCATCTTCGCTCATGCCTTTGGCTTTTCTGAGTTCAAAAAGCAAATCGGCATATTCTTTTAAGTGTTCGGATTTTTCCGGTTCAATAATTTCAATGCCGTCTAAAGACCAACCTTTTTTTGCAAAAAAGGCTTTAATTTCATCAGGTTTTCCTAAAACAATCGGCTTGGCAACGCCGTTTTGAACAGCCAAATATGCGGCTTCTAAAACGCGCTCATCTTCGCCTTCGGGCAACACAATCGTTTTAACATCTTGTGCGGCTTTTTTAATCAGAGAGCTTAAATATGGGCTTAACATCAACATTTTCCTTTTTGATAAATAAATGATAACTGGCGCAAGTTAAACACTATCTTATTCAAAAGTCTAGAAGAAATTAAGTTATTACACAGTTAAAATGCTTTTAGGTTATACGAAAAATTTTCTTTACTTTGGCATAAAAATATGTTCTAATAACCCTCGGATATGAAAGAGATTTTATATCAAGTACCTTGTTGGGTGCGGAGCTTTAAAACAGCTTTTACACTAAGCAGCGAAAGGATAACGCTGTAAAGAGTGTTATCTTTTAATTTTTTTAAAGAAGCACACATTATCCCCGATTGTTTTGGTCGGGGAGCTTGTGGTGTATGTTCAAGGTTTTTCCTAAAGACCACAAGAGTCATTTCTTAGTGTATGATTGTTTTACTCTCCGACCGCTCTTTCAAGGGGCGGTTTTTTTAATTTAAAGATTGATGGAGATAAAATAATGAAAAAAATTTTGCTCATTTTAACAACTTTGCTTGCTTTAACAAGAACAACAATTGTATGTGCTAATGATTTGAGTACAGATATGCTGGTTTTAAAATCTTTACTTGCAGAAGATAATCGCCATCTTGATTGTATCACAGAACATGAACTTTCTACATGTATGGATAAAAATTTTCAACCATATACAGGAGGGGTGTCCAGTAGATATTCAAATGGAAACTTAGCTGTTATGGGTCAAACAAAAAATGGTAAGAAAGATGGGCTATGGAAAACATATTACACAAATGGACAATTAAAATATGAAGCATATTGGAGTAATGGGAAACAAGAGGGAAAAGCTAAAGCGTATTATGAGAACGGAAAATTGGCATATGAGGAGAATTATAAAGATGGCAAATTAGAAGGTGTAAAGTTAGATTATTATGACACAGGTTATATAAAAGCGGAAGGACATTTTAAAAATGGGGTGTTAGATGGTTTGTTGACGATGTACTATACTAATGGGAAAGTACAGATGGAAAATAACAACAAAGGCGGAAAACTTGATGGTATCACAAAAGCTTATGATGAAAACGGGAAATTACAATTTGAAACAAATTATAAAAACGATATATTACACGGTGTTTCCAAAACTTATTATACTAATGGGAATGTGGCAACGGAGGAAAATTATAAAGAAGGTAAAAAAGAAGGTTTGAGTAAAAAATACTACCATAATGGACGCCTAAAAAGTGAATGGACATTCAAAGATGATAAAGAAAATGGTTTAGTTAAAGAATATTATCCCAATGGGGCGATACAAGATATCGGAAATTTTAAAAATGGTAAAATAGATGGTATATTTAAAAGCTATCACCCAAATGGCCAGGTGGCAACAATAGAAAGTTATAAGAATGGAAAAGAAGATGGTGTGTTTAAAAGGTTTGATATATATGGTAACATTATTCAAGTGAACAAATACAATGAAGGTCAGCTAATTTATTACTAATTTATCAGTGGCAAATAATAAAAATTGGATGAAATAGTATTAGAAACTTTAGATTACTTTATATTTATCGCACAGATGCCTATAGGCTCTTAAATGATAAGATGTATGAATAGCTTAAAACTTCATCTTTTCATTTGCTTTTTTTGATGCGTTGCTATATATTGCCTTTGATTGTTCATGAAAAGGTTTAATAAAATGAAAAAGTTTTGTTTGTTTTTAGCTTTGCTTGTTGCATTGGCTTTTAATGCGTCGGCAGAAGTGAGTTTTGAGGCCGGCGTTTCGGTTGAAAAAGAGGCTGAAAATTCGGCCGTTGCAAAAGATGAGGCTATGAAAGATGCCTACCGCCAAGCTTTCTTGAACGTTGCCGAACGTTTAACGACTAAGGAAAATGTTGAAAAATTAAATGAATTAAAAGATGAACAGCTCATCCACTTTATTCAAGAAACAGATGTCGTCGCGGAAAAAAGCTCCGGCAATTCATATCGTGCGGACTTAAACATTAAAATCAATGGTGAGCTTTTGAAAGCCTATATGCTTGAAAATGAGATGATTGAAGTTGTTGCGGTTCCGGCCGATATCTTAATCATTCCGACTTATGCGGATACGCAATATAACGGCTCCGTTTTGTTTGAGGACGGAAATATTTGGCGTCAAATTTTGCTCTCAAAAGGGCATATCAAAGCAGGATCTCTAAATTTTGATGTGATTGCCGACAATTTTTCAAACAAAGCCTTTTTAACGGCAGATAATGTTTTAAACATGAGCGAAGACACCTATGAAAAGATAAAGTTTATCAATAACGCGCAGAATGTTTATACCGTGCATGCTGTCAGAGCAGGGCAGAACAGCGTTTTGTTGCTGATTAAACCTTTCGGCGGATCCGAAAAACGGATTATGGTTACCGATGATCAAAATGATCCGTTTGAAAAAGCCATTCAAGAAATGATTGATTATGTCTATAATCTGATGCAACAAAAAAGTGTTGACGAAAGCGGCTATCAAAGCAAAATCTACGCTGTTTTTAAGTACGAAAAATTAAAAGACTGGATGGAAATGCAAAAAAGGCTGAACGCCATTCCTCAAATCAAAAATATTGAAACGGGGGCGATGGAAAGTTCAAAAGTCTCATTTGCGATAGATTTTTCCGGAACGCTTGAAACCTTGATCGGTTCGCTTGAAAGTGAAGGGTTTAGCTTAACTTTTGATAAAGGCAAGTACATTATAAAATAAAGGGAATGCAAATGCAAAAAATACAACAAGAGCCTAAACAAAATAATATTTTGTTTGATATATGGAACAATTCTAATTTTTCTTTGTGGATGCTTTGCTTTTTGCTTTTTTGCGGATTCTTTTATATGTTGCGATCGGTTCTGTTACCTTTTGTTTTAGGGATTATTTTAGGTTATTTGTTTGATCCGTTGGCCAGCAAGTTGCAAAAGCTGAAAATTTCAAGAACATTCGCAACGATTTTGGTTTTTATAATCGTTATTTTAATAGCTGTTCCGTTTGTAGCAATTATTGTCGGTGTTATTGATAATCAGCTTTCGATTTTCGTTGAGGCAGCTCCGACATATATTGCATCTTTTATGCAAAAAACAGAGCCTTTGTTGCGCTCCCTGCAAGAATATTTTCCGAGTTTGGAAGCGGATAATCTTAAAACAATGTTTTCGCAAAATATTTCTCAAACATTCCAATTCAGCGGAAGGCTTTTGCAGGGTTTGATGAAAAACAGTATGGCGGTCGTAAATTTGATTTCTCTCTTGCTTATTACACCGGTGGTCGCTTTCTATATGTTAAGAGATTGGGATATGTTTGTCAAAAAGGTGGATAATTTGTTGCCGCGCAAATCACAAAAAGGGATTCGCAATATTTTCCAGAAAATAGATAAAGCATTATCAGGTTTTATTCGCGGACAATTAAGCGTTTGTGTGATACTCGGCACATATTATGCCGTTTCGCTCAAACTAATCGGTCTTGAACTCGGCTTATTGGTTGGCTTTATTGCCGGATTGATTTCGTTTATTCCTTACGTGGGAAGCATTACGGGATTTGTTTTGAGTATTATATTGGCGCTGTCACAATTTAGCGGATATACAAAAGTTTTTGAGGTGATTGTGATTTTTGGCATCGGTCAATTTGTTGAAGGAAATTTTTTAACGCCGAAACTCGTCGGTGACAACATAGGGCTGCATCCTGTATGGGTGATGTTTTCATTGCTTGCGGGAGGTGTTTTGCTTGGCTTTTTAGGGCTGATGATTGCTGTCCCCGTTGCCGCTGTTATAGCTATTTTATTGCGCACGGGGCTTCAAAAATATCAGCAAAGCAACCTTTATAAAGGCAGCTAAGTTTATCTTTTCTTTAACAAATGGTGTTGAGCAAAGATAATAATGACCAAATAGGGCAAAAAGAGCTCCGAACTTTCTTCCAAAAGCGACCAAATATCAATAAAAGAACGCGGTAAAACGTTTAAATCGTGCATATGGCGCCAGTGAGCAGGAAAACGATCGGCAAACTTTGCGAAGACCAAAACCGAGCAGAATGTAGCAACCGACCAAGTGATGGTATTGAGCTTAAAAAATGATGTGACCAAGTGTTTGGCATATTTAACGGCGATATATAAAAGCGCGCCGAAAATGATGAGCAAAACAGCGCCATAGAGAATTTTTTCACTCATCGGATTGTTCGGATTTAAGAAAAAGCGCGATTTAAAAGGGGTTGTGTCGGTGTTTGTTAAGTGATGTTGAATGCCTGCTTCACGCAAAAGAGCGGCAATACCGAGTATGAAATAAATGCTCCAATCAAGCATTTTACCCTTAAAATCTTTAACGAATAAAAGCATTGAAATAAGCATTAAGCCATAGCCTGTATAGGTTAAAACATCAATAATCTGCCCGTCTGTTGTGATTTCAAACTTTTTTTCGGGGAAGAAAATCAACACAATAGCTAAGAGAAGCCCCCATAAAATAGCATAAAACAGAGGGGAGAAAAGGGGGGATAAAAAAGCTTTTTTCATAAACCAAAATCCTTTTATAAGTTAATTTGAATTTGGTATAGCAGATTTTAAAAAAAAGGAAAGCGGAAAATATTTTAGGTTGTGAAAAAATAAGAAAAATGTTGCAAAAAGTTTGTGATTTTGGCATTTTAAAAGCATTAAAAAAGGCGATTTTAAAGTGCAAGTAAAAGATGAAGGTTATATAATTAAGATATTGAAATACGGTGAAAATTCTTTAATTATTACCGTGCTTTCGATGTCTCATGGAAAAATGACCGGATTTGTGAAAAGCGCTGTTACAAAAAAGAAATTGGGGGTATATCAACTCGGTAATAAAATCTCTTTTAATGCATATGCCAGATTAGAGGAAAATATGCCCCAATTCAGGGGTGTTGAGTTGGTGCAATCAAATGTTGTGCACCTTTTAACCGATGAAAAAAAACTTTCTGTTTTAAGTGCATTTTGCGAGCTTTTTAATATTTCTATTCCGGAAAATGAACCGTTAGAGGGGCTGGTTCGTTTAATATCTTGTTTTATGGATAATTTAGGTGATGAAATGTGGCTTAAAAATTATGCCGTTTTAGAGTTTCGGCTGCTTTATTTTTTGGGTATCGGGCTTGATTTAGGCTCATGTGTTGTGACAGGCTCAATCGACAATCTTGCCTTTGTTTCGCCCAAAAGCGGTCGTGCGGTTTGTTTGTCAGCAGGTCTGCCATATCAAGACAAGCTTTTCAAATATCCGCATTTTGCCTTAAATAAAAATATTTTACCCACAAAAGAAGAAGTCTTGGATTTGCTTAAAATGAATGAGTTTTTCCTCAAGAAAAACTTTTTTGAAGCGCATGACTTGCAATTTCCTTTAAGCCGTGCTAGTTTAATCGAAAATTTGAGATTATAAGAAAGAAAAAGATGTCTGAAACAGAGCCGAAAATCAAAGATGTTGCGTTAAAAGAAGAATTAAGCAAACGTTATTTATCGTATGCGATGTCAACGATTGTGTCGCGCTCGCTTCCTGATGTTCGTGATGGCTTGAAGCCTGTGCACAGAAGGCTGTTATTTGCGATGCGTCAGCTTCATTTAGACCCGAAAACGGGTTATAAAAAATGCGCACGTGTGGTAGGCGATGTCATCGGTAAATATCACCCGCACGGCGACGTCGGTGTTTATGGGGCTATGGTGCGTTTGGCACAAGATTTTTCGGTGCGCTATCCGCTTGTTGACGGGCAGGGCAACTTTGGCAATATTGACGGCGACGGTGCCGCTGCCATGCGTTATACAGAGGCGCGGTTAACTGATTTTGCTAT
>CAJOLB010000044.1 GCA_905235385.1 uncultured Alphaproteobacteria bacterium
GTGTGGCCTTCCTGCCACAAAAACTCACGTGTGCGTAAAAACAAGCGCGGTCTTAATTCCCAGCGAACAACATTCGCCCATTGGTTAATCAAAACGGGTAAGTCGCGATAAGATTTTACCCATTTTGAAAATGAATCGGCAATAATTGTTTCAGATGTCGGGCGAACAATCAAAGGCTCATCGAGCTCGCCTGCCGGCTCTAATTTTCCGTCAACCTGTTCCAATCTTGAATGCGTTACGACAGCCATCTCTTTGGCAAAGCCCTCAACGTGCTCAGCCTCTTTTCTGAAAAAAGAAATCGGAATAAAAAGCGGAAAATAAGCATTTTCGTGATCTGTTTCTCGAAATTCTTCGTCCATCAAATCACGAATGCGTTCCCAAATCCCATAGCCCCAAGGCTTAATAACCATACACCCCGGAGAAACAGAATTTTCGGCCATATCGGCTTCTGAAACAACGCATTGATACCATGCAGGATAATTTTCTGCTCTTTTTGTTTTAAGTGTCATATTTTTTCCCTTCTAAGCTCTTAACTCACCGCCGGTCGCTTTACCGACGTTTGCAATAACTTTATTCATCAGATTTTCAATATCTTTGTCGGTAAAAGTCTGTTCTTTCGGCTGAAAAACAACCGAAATCGCAACAGATTTCTTGCCTTTCGGCAAATTCTCGCCTTCATAAAGGTCAAACAAACGAACATCGGTGATGTAATTTCTGTCAGCGTTTTTAGCCGCTGCTAAAATGTTTGCTGCCGTGATTTCAGCGTTGACCACAAAAGCCAAATCTTTCACAACCGGTTGGAAAGCCGACAATTCAAGTTTCTTTTTCGACTTATCTGATGTAAGGCGCGGCAAAGGAATATTGTCAACATAAACCTCAAATGCCACAATGCGCCCCTTTAGTCCGAACTTTTTAATCACGCTCGGATGAAGCTCGCCAAAATATGCCAATACATTTTTACCCAAACGAATGGCACCGCTTCTGCCGGGGTGATAATATGACGGCGCATCAGTTGTGATTTGCGGATTATCTGCCGGACCTTTTGCCGCCGCAATAACGGCAAGCGCATCTGCCTTCACATCAAACAAATCAAAAGCTCGGCTCGTTTTATTCCAATCTTTATCCGCGGTTAAACCGACTCTGATACCGCTTGCAACGGTTAATTCCGCTTTCGGCTCACGCCCGTAAAATTCAGGCCCGACCTCAAAAAGCGATAAATTCGAAAAACCGCGCGCAATATTGTTTTTTGCGCCAATCAAAAGGTTTGGCAAAACAGAAGGCCTCATTTCATCTAATTCGGCAGAAATCGGATTGGCCAGCAAAACCGTATCCGTTTGGTTTGATTTGTGGAAGACATCAGCCAGTTTTGATGACGTAAAGCTCCATGTTACCGTTTCATACATACCGCGTGAGGCGAGTTCATGTCTGATCGTAACAATTCTTTGTTGAGCCGGCGTTAAAATCTGTTTCGGAAACTGATTATGCGGCATTGATTGAGATTCAATTTCATCAAGGCCGATCATACGAACAACCTCTTCAATCAAATCTTGTTCGCACTCAATATCACCGCGCCATGAAGGCGAAACCGCTTTGATTTTATCGCCTTCGACACTTGTTTCAAAACCAAGACTTTGCAAAATTTCAATAATTTTATCAGCGCTGACATCCATACCGACAAAAGTTTTCATCCGTGATGGTCTGATATAAGCCACTTGAGGCGCTCTGTTTTCATCACCCTCAATCATGACGTCCGAAACTTCACCGCCGCAAATTTCAGTAATGAGCTGCGTAGCATAATCCGAGCCTAAAATATTTGATTTCGGATCAACCCAGCGTTCATAACGATATCTGGAATCGGATTCAATGCCGAATTTTCGACCTGTTCTTGCAATACACGACGGGGTGAACAATGCGCATTCCAAAAAGACATTTTTCGTGTTTTCGCTACAGCCTTTTTCAAGACCGCCCATAATACCGCCCAAGCACTGAATGCCTTCATCATCGCAAATGCCTAAAGAAAGCGTATCCAAATCATATTCTTTTTCATCTAAAGCCACAAAATGTTCGCCTTCTTTGCACATACGCACCAAAATATTGCCTTTGATTTTATCGGCATCAAAAACGTGCAACGGGCGCGCTAAATCATAGTTGATATAGTTTGTTACATCAACAAGCGGCGAGATGGAACGCAAGCCGATAGCTGTCAGCCTGTCCACCATCCATTTCGGTGATTGGCGGGTATTGTCAACGTTTTTAATATATCTTCCGACATAAGTCGGGCAAGCGTCCTGATTTGCCACCTTCACTTTAATCGGGCTTTCAAATGTGCCTTTTATCTTTTTAATTTCAAGCGGTTTTAATGTGCCCAGCCCGGCTGCCGCCAAATCACGCGCGACACCTCTCACACCCAAACATTCCGCTCTGTTCGGCGTGATGGCAATTTCAATCACCGGATCAATGTTTAAAACTTCTGCCGCCGGAACACCGACAGGGGTGTTTGAAGGCAATTCGATAATGCCCGTATGATCTTCACCGACGCAAAGCTCTTTTTCGGAACACATCATACCGAAACTTTCAACACCGCGTATTTTGCCCACCTTCAACACTTCGTTATAGCACGGAATATTAACTCCGACCGGTGCAAAAACACCGACCAACCCTTCTTTAACATTCGGCGCACCGCAAACAACCTGCAACTTTTCTTTGCCTGTGTTCACGCTCAACAAGTGCAAGTGATCGGAATCGGGGTGCATACTTACGGTTTCAATTTTTGCCGTGATGAACCCGTTCAAATTTTCAGCCGGATTATAAACTTCTTCAACCTCCAAACCAATACGCGTTAAAGTTTCAACTATTGTTTTAAGGTCTGCTTTTGTTTCCAAATGACTTTTAAGCCAAGATAATGTTAATTTCATCGCGTTTGTCCTCCGTTGTTGCTAAGTCCGCCTGTCAGTGATGAAAAATCAAGCGGGGCAAAACCATAATTTTTGAGCCATCTGACATCAGATTCAAAAAATGTGCGCAAATCAGGAATGCCGTATTTAAGCATCGCAAGCCTGTCTAATCCGACGCCGAACGCAAAACCTTGATAAACATCCGGATCAATTCCGCCGGCTTTTAAAACATTCGGATGAACCATGCCGCAACCTAAAATCTCAAGCCAATCATTGCCGGCGCCGATTTTAAGCTCGGTTTTTGTTTTGAGGCAACCGATATCCATTTCGGCAGACGGTTCCGTAAACGGAAAATATGACGGACGATAGCGAACCGGAATTTCATCAAGCTCAAAAAAGGCTTTCACAAAATCATACAAACAGCCTTTCAGGTGTGCCAAAGTGGTTGTTTTATCAATGACCAAACCTTCTACCTGATGGAACATCGGCGTATGTGTCGCGTCCATATCCGAACGATAGGTGCGTCCGGGCGCAATGATTCGAATCGGCGGTTTTTGGGTTTCCATTGTGCGAATTTGTATACCTGATGTGTGTGTGCGCACAACATAAGCGTCGTCCATATCAAAAGGCTTGTCTTTATTGTGCGAAATATAAAATGTATCCTGCATTTGACGCGCGGGGTGGTCTAAAGGCATATTCAAAGCGTTAAAGTTGTGGAATTGGTCTTCAATATCCGGACCTTCGGCTACTTCAAAGCCAAACTCACCGAAAATTGCAACAACTTCTTCATAAATTTTTGAAACGGGATGAATGCGTCCTTGTGTTTCAGGACGAATCGGCAACGTTACGTCTATTGTTTCATCTTTTAAGCGCGCATTTAATGCCTCGTTTTCCAAAAATGCCTTTCTTTGAGATAATGCATTTTCAACGTTTGCTTTAACTGAGTTTAACGTTTTGGCTGTTTCGATACGCACATCGGGAGCCAACGATCCGAGCGTTTTCATTGCCTCTGTCAGAGCACCCTTTTTACCCATTATTGAAACTCTGATTTCATCTAATGTTTTCAAATCGGTTGCGGCGGCAATTTCGGCCAACGCTTTATTTTCCAAATCTTTCATATTTTCCATAACACTAACCTTTAAACATAAAAAGAGCCATCTTGATCTGCCAAGATAACTCTTTTTATTAACTTAAATGACTTTTACTTATTTATTAAGAGCTGCTTTGGCAGAATCGACAAGCTTAGCAAAAGCTTTGGGCTCTTTCAAAGCGATATCAGCGAGAACTTTACGATCAAGTTCAATACCGGCTTTGATAAGCCCGCTGATAAATCGAGAATAAGTCATATCATGCAAACGTGTTGCAGCGTTGATACGTTGAATCCATAGTGCTCGGAAACTTCTCTTTTTTGCACGGCGATCACGGTAAGCATATTGCAAACCCTTTTCAACCTTTTCAACAGCAACTCTGAATACGTTTTTATTGCGACCTCTGTAACCTTTCGCCATATCCAAAATTTTTTTATGACGAGCGTGAGCGATCATACCTCTTTTCATACGTGACATAACTAATCCTCCTTATAAATACGGTAAAAACTTTTTAACAATTTGAACATCAGACTCGCTCAAAAGTGATGTGCCTCTTGCGTGTCTTTTCATTTTTGTGCCTTTGTTAAAGAGGAGGTGTCTTTTAAACGCGGCATTTTTCTTCAACTTTCCGGTACTCGTAACGCTGAAGCGTTTTTTCGCGGAGCTTTTTGTTTTTAATTTCGGCATTTTATCCTATTCCTTATTCAAATGGATTAATCTCAAGCAGTCAGGCATGCCATTTAGCCCGAACCACCAACTAACGGAAACAACCTTATACATCTTTTTTATCAAAAATCAAGAACTTTTTTTTGATTATTTTTCAGCAACAATGTGTAAAGAAAAAAGGAAGCTTAAATTTTTACGATTCCTTTCGTATCAGCATATCAAAAATTTCTTTAAGAATCAATTAAAATGAAATTTTAAAAAGTGTAAAAAAAATAGGTTGGTTATTTTTTTACACTTTTAAAAGGGGACTTATGATGCAACAAAAAGGCAGAAGTATGGTTGAGATGCTGGGCGTACTAGCTATTATCGCTGTTTTATCCGCCGGCGGTTTGGCGGGTTATTCAAGGGCGATGAAGCAACATAAGCTCAATCTTCATAAAACTTCTTTTGACATGCTTCTCTTAAATGCCGTAACTCTTCTTGATAAAACCGAAGATCAACCGATACAAAATGCTTCAAGCCTATTTTATCAGCTTAATCTTGTGCCGGAACATATGACCTATCAGGATAACTATATTTACGATATTTTTAAAAACAGAATTCGTATTTATTATAACCAATATTCTTATTATAAAGGCGGAATATCTCTCAATTTTAAGAATGCAAATGAAAATATCGGCGCTTGTGCCAATATGGTTCAATCCGCGCAAGAATTATCTTCTGAAATTTGGATGTTGGAGCGCACTCAAGAAGGATCTTCAACCGGATACGGCGCTCGTTTGTTTGGAGATAAATTTTGCACTCCGTCCGTTACTTGCTTAAAAAATCTGACCAAACAGGATATGATCAATATTTGCACCTATCAAAGCGATAATCGGGATAATTTTAGTTTTTATATTTTGTGGGGAAGAGTTTAACTTTTAAGGTTCTTCTGCCATTTTTAAGTATTGTGCGGGGGTGATTTCTTCGGCTCTTGCGGTTAAAGCCACACCTGCAGCTTCGCATCTTTTTTCCATATTCGGCAGATTTTTCAAGCTTTGCCTGATCATTTTTCGTCTTTGCGAAAAAGCAAGCGAAGTTATTTTTTCAACTTTTTCCAAAATCTCTGTTGAGGGAATTTCTTTTAAGGGTTCAAACAACAAAACCGTCGAATAGATTTTCGGCGCAGGCACAAAGCAATCCGGACTTAGTGTCCAAAGTTTTTGGACGTTGCACACAAGCTGAGCCAAAACAGAAAGCCTGCCGTAATCTTTTGTTTTTATCGGCGCTGTAATCCTTTCGGCAACCTCTTTTTGAAACATCAATGTCATCGCTTCTATTTTGTTCATCTTTTTAAGCCAGCCCGTCAGCAACGGCACGGATATGTTATAAGGCAGGTTGCTGACGATCTGCAAAGGCGCTAGACCTAAATCATCAATGTCAATTTCAAGTGCATCCGCATTTTTGACGGTCATTTCAACATTTGTTTGAGATTTCAGCTCTTGCATAATTTCGATGCACCTGTCGTCCATTTCAACAACCGTTAATGTTTTCGGCATTTGTTTTAAGACGGCGCGCGTCAAGCCGCCGGGCCCCGGACCGATTTCCAAAACATTTGTTTTTTCAAAATCTTTGCGCCCTTGTTTTTCAAGCGAAAGACGAATAATTTTGTCTGTGATGTCTTGGTTTAACAAAAAGTTCTGCCCAAGCGATTTTTTAGCCATCAGGCCATATTCTTCAACCGTTTGTCTTAATGATTTTTGAAAGTCCATTTATGCTTTCCGTTCAATAATCGCTTTGTTTCTCAAATCGCGTAAATATTTCTCGGCAACTTCTTCCATCTTTTTATTTTCAAGCATTTCTTCAATCTCTTTTTCTGATGGAATCGGCATTTTATCAACACCCGGGGTATATTTCTTTTCAAGCTTTAAGATGTAGTAGTCAGAACCGACCAATATCGGCTCCGAAACATCTCCCTCTTTCATCTTTTCAAGCTTTGAAGAAAGCTGAGCAACAAGTTGTTCACTGCTCACCCAACCTAACCTGCCGCCGTTTTTGGCTGTCGCACTTTGAGAAAACTGCATTGCATACAATTCAAAACGCGGATCTTGTCTTAACACTTCAACCAATTCGCTGATATGCGCACCGTCTTTTTTATGAATCACTATTTCCGAAACCATAAATTTTTGTTTTTGCGTGTCGTGTGTGATTGAATCAATGACTTTTTTGACTTCGCTGCGCGATACTTTGACGCTTTGAGATGCTTTGCGCTGAACCAAGCGCGCCCATGCCATTTCGGATTTGAGCTGTTCTTTGAAGGCCTTTTCATCAACCTCGGCAGATTTGAGCATTTTCTTAAATTCGCTCACACTCACCCCATTTGATTTTGCAAAATTCTGCATACCGGCATTGAGCTCTTGTTCGCTGATTTTAATACCGTTTTTTTGTGCTTCCTGAAGTTTTATTTTTTCATCAACAGCACCTTGCAACACACGTTCTAAAACCATCTGTTTGTTTTGAGAAGTTATCGGAATTTGGGTTGTGGCGACAAAAGCATTTGCGCGGTCTTGCATATCTCTGCTTGTGATAACCTCACCATTAACAATCGCATACATTTTAAGCGAATTACCGAACAAATTGACCGGTCTTAAAGCTCTTTGGCGCTCTTTTTCGGCTTTTTCCATTGCTTCTTGCCTTGCGCGCATTTCTTTTTCATAGGCTTCTTTTTCACGCATCGCACGCTCATATTCCGCGCGTGCTTGCATTTCTCGCTGATAAGCCATATCCTCCTCGCTTAAGGGCTGCGCAAACATAACCGAATTTCCCTTTGAGCTGCGTGCTATTGCATCCAAGTCACTTGCCGATTGTGCCAAACATTCTGCCGAAATCATTAAACTGATCAGAAAAACAAGATATCGATACATTTTTTCTCCTTTATGAACCAAGACCGCCCAATGTTTTTAAGTAAAATGAAAAATTAAACTCATATGAATCATCTAAATCCGGATCGTTTGAATTATATTTTTTAACATTCGTTACAAACATAAAACATTCATCTTCATAAATCAAACTGCCACCATGTTCCAATGAGCCGCCGCCACGCGATAAATCCTGTCTGTTATAGATCTTAACCGACCAATCACGTGTCAAAGCTGCCTGAATAGAGGTATAAATCTCTTTTCGCTCCGATAAGGCTTCCGAGGCATTTTTATTTTTTTGAAGATATATGTATGACACATATAAATTCAACATATTTGTGCCCAAACGCGCCGCCAACTCATTATATTTTAACTGATAGTCATTATGGTCAAGCCTGAAACGATAGGTCATATTCAAATAATCAGACGGTGCGGCATAAATACGCCCGACATAATCGGATAAATGCCCCGTTGTTTCGGTGCTTTCACTAAAGCTCGTCTTTTCATTGAACTGATAGCTTTGAGCAAAAAACGCTGATGTACGCCCCATAATGTTTCCGTATGTATTCCAATTAAAGCCGTAACTGATGCGGCTTCCCGTATCGTTTCGGTCATAACCTGCAAAACGGTCTAAATCAAGCACATTTGTATCTTCAAGGTTGACATCTTGGCTGTCTTCGTTCGGAATTCGATGCGGCTTATTGCCGCCGTTGGGAGATAAAACACCCACAACAACCGGCTCAATAATTTGTCTTGAGGTATCAGAAGCTTTCACAAAAGGCAGCTTCCACTCAACACCTAACTGCGGAAACACACGCATCGGGTTTCCGGTGTAATCTCTGCGGCGGAGATTGTATTGATATTCTTCAATGTGATAAAGGTCTGATTTTAATGAGGCAACAACTTTATAGCGCTCGCCGAAGGCACTCGTCCACGGTAAATTAAAGGAGTTAATCATTGTCGCACGCTGAGATTGAGCCCCGCCGGAATGATATAATGAAGCAAGGCTGAATGTGTTCTTAAAATATGAGCCGAATGAGCTCGGTTCTGAAATAAATTCAGATTCAATAATCGGTGCCACAACAGGCTTATTATATTTAAGACGCCTGTATTCCGCAGAATCGTGTTCTCTTAAATCGTAGCTGATTAATTTGTAATAATATGCTTGAATTGACGTATAATTTCTGTTTTCAAAGCGCCTTAATGACACATCTGAAGTCAGCCATGCCTGATCATCTTTGTCAAGCGACAACTCTTTGAGATAAAGGCTGTCGGAAGAATAGTTGATGTTGCTTGAAAACAGCCATTTCTTCGTCAGTTCATAACGTATATCGGCAAACAAATTGCCTCTGTCATTCGGCCTTTCCTTATTGTCATCGCGCAGATATGTTCCCTCGACTTGAGCATAACCTTTTTTCAGATAAGTTCTGTATCGACCGCCCCAGACGATGCCTTTATCTGCCGTTAAAATCGGCGAAAATAAAAAGTCAGCATGATCGCTGATATTCCAAAAATAATTTGACTGCAACGTTCCGCCCAAATAACTTGAACGACCGATTTTCGGCGGCATAAAACCCGATCGGCGCTTGACTGTCGGATCCGGATGAGAGAAAAACGGCGTATATAAAACAGGCACATTTTTAACATCTATAAAGGCGTCGTTATAATTCATGTTCTTTTTGGCGTCATCATGCGTTACTTTTCGCGCGCGAATACGCCACAGCGGCGCTTTTCCGTTCACTTCGCAACAATCGCAGGGCGTAAACGTTACATAGCGCATCACTTTGTTGTTGTTTTCTTTTTTGTGGAAATGTTCAGCCCAAAGTTTGCTCTCATCTCTCATAATTACTTTGATTTTGTTCATTTCGGCACGCGTTAACTTGGCGGCTAAATTAACCTCATCAGAATAAATCGTTGCCCCGTCCGGCTCGACAAGTTTGATATTTCCGAGAGCCGTAATCACATCTGTTTTTTCATCATAAATAATTTTGTCGGCATAAAGCGTTAACTCGTCTCTTTTGATGACAACATCACCCGTTGCCACAATTGTTCTTTCATTTTCATCTGTTATCAGCTCGTCAGCATCAAAATAAATATCCGGCTCTTCTTCCGGCGAGGACGAAACATGCAAAATATCGGCAATATTTTGTTTCGGTTCAATCGTTACATAAGGAGAGTTTTCTTCTCTCTTAGACAGCTCGCCTGCAATCGGATCCGCCTTTGCACCGCACGCAAAAAAACCCAAAGCAACGAACATTATCGGCAAAAATTTACGCATACCTTATCTCCCTTATGCGATTTTTAAGCCGAACCCATAAAAACGGATTATAAAACAGAAGCAAACAAACACATACCACAAGCGGCACAAAACAGTTCAAATACAAAAACGGCACAAAATAAAGCGAGCGACCGGCAAGGTTTGTAAAAATCAAATCAAGCCCTTGTATCGCAACCATTGCAAAAATCGAAAGCGAAATAATTTTTGTTTGGCCGCGGCGGTTAAAATTGCCGATCAACAGCCCCGTACAAGCAATTAATGCCAAAACAAGGTTATACCACGGCGTTGTAATTCTTCTGTTGCCTTCAACAATATATTTTCGCTTGTCGGCTTGTGAAAGTTTTTCATTTGTGTTTGCGCTTAAAAGTTCTTTCAGCGGCTTTTCACGCACAGACGGGTCTTTCAAACCGCCCTTTCCAAAGCCGCCCAAATCGAGAGAATATTTTGAAAAATTGAGCGACGAGAAACGACCGCTTTCGACATCAAGCTCCTGACGCGAACCGTTAACCAAAAATATATGGGGGTGTTCGTCCTGATAGACAATCCGCCCCTTTTCAGCCGAAAGCGTTACTTTCAGTTTCGGTTTTGTTTCATCAACGAGCAAAATACCCGAAACCGAACCGTCATCTTCATGTTTTGTCATAAAAACAGTCATTCCTTCTTTTAATGTTGTAAACTCGCCCTCACGGAACATCAAATGAGAAATATTGTTCTTAACTTCCCACTCTAAACGGCGAAAAGCGCCTTCTGCTTTCGGAATCCCCCAATTTTGAACGTAAATACTGAAAAACGAAAGCAACAATCCCATCACAACTGCAGGAATCGCATTTCTTAAGGGGCTGATACCGGAAGCTTGCATAATCACGAGTTCTCTGTCGGCAAGCAATCTGTTATAAACGAACAAAACCGCCGTAAAAAGCGCAATCGGCGATAAAACACAAAAAAGCTGAGGCATCAAAAGTGTTGTTAACTGAACAAAAAGCCTTAAGGGTAAGCCTTTGTTTGTTACCATTTCAACAAAACGAAGCGATTGCGTCAGCCAGAGCATAGACAGCAAAGAAAAGACCACAAGCAAAAAACCGCTCATAATCTGACCTGAAATATATCGGGTTAGTTTCTTCATAAGGCGCAGTATACATATTTTTAAGCCAAAAAAAACAATAAACTGCCATTACTTCACAGTTTTATTGTCATTTGAGGGCGTAAAGAAAAAAGGATCCTTATTTTTTTA
>CAJOLB010000045.1 GCA_905235385.1 uncultured Alphaproteobacteria bacterium
TTTTTATATATAATCTTGAATAAAAGCCAAAAGCTCATTGTTGGTTTGAGGTAATTTTTGAAATTCAAGCCTTGAAATGATTCCTTTCATGCCTTTGATTTGAGAAATAATAGCACGAATGTTTTTGTTGTTTGATATAAAATAAATATAAGCAAAAGCCTCATTAAAATTGATTTTTCCTGCTGTTAAGGTTTGGATAAAATCCATCGTTTTAAGCTTTTGAGAGTCTGTAAGTTCTGAAATACCGAACGAAAGATAATTATCTAAAAAAGGCTCGTCAGATTCGATTTCAACATCTTCAAAAACGTGAACCGTTCCGCCGAGCGGCTTTTTCTTTGAAGGCAAAACGCGGTTGATGTGAATTTTTTTGAATGTATCATGGTCCATTTTAATTTCTCCGAAAAATAGGGTTAGCATTAAAGATAGTCCAAAAAAAATTGAAAAAACTCAAAATGGAGGAGCTACACAGACCGTTGGTACACAGCCTTCCTTATTCGTCACAAAGTGCTTATTTCGGAAACTCCTCTAAGGGAGTAGTTGTACCAAAGATGCGTGTAACACCGTCACTTGATTTCAAATGACGGAGAAACAATAACACAAAAAAAGGGAAAGTCAATACGAAAAAACAAATAAAATCAAAGCATATAAGCCTTTATATATGCAAATATCAAAATAGGCTCGGTTAAAAAGTGCCGGTTTTTTTCTGACGCGCTTTTCTTTTTTTAATCGTCTTTTTCTTTTCGACCGAAAAGCCGAATTTGCCGAGCTTTCGACCTAATGTGTAATAAAATCCGTGGGCATAAGCAATCAAACCGGCTTTTTCTAACTCAAAGGCGCCGGCTTTGTTGATGTATTGGTCATCAACATTAACGGCCTTAATTTCAGCCAAAAACATATCATGTGTGCCGTATGATTTGATGTCAATCACCTTACATTCGAGCGAAACGGGAGCCTCGATAATTTGAGGCGCCGAAACGGTTTGGCACGCACCGGCCGTTAAGCCGCAAAGCTTGAATTTGTCGGTATCTCGACCGGATTTAACACCGCAGAAATCAGCGGCTTTTGCAAGGGCAAGATTGGGCAGATTAATCACAAATTCTTTTGTTTTTGAGATAATTTCATGCGAATAACGCGACGGACGAACAGAAACATAAGTCAGCGCGGGATCAGAGGAAATAATACCGGTCCAAGCGGCCGTCATGACATTCGGTTTATCAAGCGTTCCCGAAGAAATAAGAGCGGGAGGAAGAGGGGCGAGCATTGTTCCGGCGCGCCAAGTGATTTTTGCCATTTTTCAGTCCTTGCTTAAAAAAGTTAAAAGCCTTTTGATTTTTTTGTTTTCCAAACGATAAAAAATCTGTTGTTTGTGGCGGCGGGTTTGAACAATTTGAGCCTTTCTTAAAACAGCCAAATGCTGAGAAAGGGCAGATTGGCTGAGCCCAAGCTGTTTTTCAAGCGCGCCGACGGATGATTCACTATGGCGCAAATAAAATAAAATTTCAAGTCTTTTAATGTTTGCAACGGCTCTTAAAAGAAGGGTGGTCTTTTGTAAATTCATTTCAATTCTCCTTAAAGTTGATTTAAGAAGAAAATAAAAGTTTTAAATAAGCCGATTGTTATAAAAAGACAAAAGAGATTGATTTAAGAAGAAAAGAGAAGTAAAAAAGAACTTGAAAATCCCTTGACCTCACTTCGTTCGGAGGGATGACTTTATGATAGATAGGATTGATATGGCTGAAAAAAAATTAACATTTGAAGAAGCTTTGCAAAAACTTGAAACAATTGTCAGAGAGCTCGAAACCGGACAAATCAAGTTAGACGACGCGGTTGAAGAATATGAAAAAGCTATTGCGCTTAAAAAATTCTGCGAAGAAAAGCTGAAATCTGCCGAGCTTAAAATTGAAAAAATCGAACAGGGAAAAGACGGCGGTTTGGAGCTGAAACCGCTTGATGAAAATCAAAATGACTGATGTTTTAAATCAAATCAAAGCGTTTTCACAGCGGTTTAATGCACGTCTTGAAACGCTTTTTCAAATGCCTGAAGGCTTTGAAAGACGAACGGTTGAGGCAATGAAATATGCGCTTATGAACGGCGGAAAAAGGATTCGTCCGTTTTTGGTCGCAAAAAGTGCGGAACTTTTCGGTTTGAACGAAGAAAAATCTTTTATGGCGGGCGCCTCACTTGAAATGCTCCACACATATTCGCTTATTCATGATGATTTGCCGGCGATGGACAATGACGATTTTCGGCGCGGAAAACCAAGCTGTCACAAGGCTTTTGACGAGGCTACGGCGATTTTGGCAGGCGACGGACTTTTAACCTATGCTTTTGAAACTTTAGCCGATTCGGACTATGAGCCAAGCATAAAAACAGAGCTTGTTAAAAATCTTGCGCAAAACGCGGGCGCTTTTTGCGGAATGATTGCGGGACAAACGCTTGACCTTTATGCCGAAACGGCCAAAGACGAGAAAGAGCCCTTAAAACTGATTGAAAATATTGAAAAAATGAAGACGGGTTGTCTTTTAAGATATGCGTGCGAGGCCGGAGCCATAATCGGAAATGCGGGGCAAAAAGAGCGGGAGGCTTTGCGCTTATATGCCGGAAAAATCGGGCAGACTTTTCAAATTTCGGACGATATTTTAGACGCTGTCGGTGATGAAAAGAAAGTCGGAAAAACCCTCAAAAAAGACGACAAACAAAATAAGTTAACTTTTGTTTCGCTTTTGGGGCTTGAAGAAGCTCGAAAATTGGAAGAAAGGTTAACAAAAGAAGCCAAAGAGGCTTTGGGTATTTTTGGAAAAAAAGCCGAAACACTCAAAAATTTAGCAGATTTTATCATCTCAAGAGACTATTAAAAAAGCACAAGCGGCGTATGTGCGCGAAAAGCGCAACGCCGAAAGAAAAGATCCCTTGATGACCTGACGCGCCGCGCAGGTCAAGGGATGACAGGGGAAAAACATAAAAAAGTTCCGTGTTCAAAGAAAGCCTTGAGGGGCATTCTAAAACACGGAACTAATCTTGTCAGCGTTCCTCTGGTGAAAAAATATGGTAGAGGACGCAAAGAGGGATAGTAATCACCGCAACGCGCACGAAGCACGGGAAGAATTCTATCCCCCAAAGGGATATTAGGACAGCGATAGCAGCGGCTGAAAATAAGCCGGCTACTATCGCGCCAATCAACACATCTATTTCCAAGATCTCAAAGACCTTGATGATGATGCCGACGAGGGCAGCAACCCCCAAAAAATACCAAAATCCCATTGTATATATTTTTTTAAGTTATTTACAAGGAAAAAATCCTGATAACACGACAAGAATATTAAAAGGCAAAAACCCTTAATACTAATACAACACAAATCAACCACACTAATATGTTATCACTTATAAGTGTAACACATTTTTAAAGGTCAATCAAGCGTTTTCGACGTCAAGAAAATAGTCTGTCGTTTCTTTATGAAACAGGCTTGCGGCATCTTCATCACAAACGATAACAGCGTTTTCGTGCATCTGAACGGCAGAGAGTGTCCACTTATGAGAAAGGCCTTCTTCTAAACTGTGGTAAAGGGCTTTGGCCTTGTTTTTACCGAATGCTAAAATCAAAACCTCATCTGAGTCCATAACGGTTTGAACGCCGACGGTTAAGGCTTTTGTCGGAACTTTTGATTTGTTTCCGCCGAAAAAGCGGGAGTTGACACGAATGGTGTCTTGCGTTAGAGGCTGAACATGAGTGCGCGATTTAAGCGATGTAAACGGCTCGTTAAAGGCAATATGTCCGTCTTCGCCGACGCCGCCCAAAAACAGCCTGATTCCGCCGGCATTTTTGATGGCTTTTTCATAATTTTCGCACTCTTTTTCAAGATTTTTTGCCATACCGTTCAAGATATGAATGTTTTGTTTTTTGATATCAATATGATCAAAGAAATTATGGTGCATAAAATAATGGTAGCTTTGCTCATCGTTATTGCTCAAGCCGACATATTCGTCCATGTTAAAGGTTGTGACGTTTTGGAAAGAAACGCGCCCTTTTTGATTCATTTTAATGAGCTCTTTATAGGTTTGAAGCGGTGTTGAGCCGGTAGGAAGACCGAGCGTAAAGGGCTTGTTCTTAAAAGAATTGATTTTTTGTGCAATGTGAGTTGCTGCCCATTTTGATGCTTCGTCAGATGTTTTTTTAATGATTAAACGCATTTTATTTTCCCTTATAGTTCATTTTTCCGCCGATGATGGTGTATAAAACATTGAGCTTTTCATCTAAGACAACGAGGTCTGCCTCATATCCGGGGGCGATGATGCCCAAGTGTTCCTGCTTCATGATACGCGCCGGATTCGTTGATGCCATGTGAACGGCTTGCTCTAAATGAAAACCGTAAGAAACAATATTTTTAAGGCTGTCAATCATGGTCAGCGCCGAACCGGCAATGGCGTGATCGGATTTGCGATAAAAACATTTGTCGAGATAAACCTCATCGCCGTTTGCAATAAGCGGTTTTGTTTTTTGTTTCGCGGGTTTCAATGAATCTGTAACAAGCACAACCTTGTCAAGCGATTTGCATGAAAGCAAAAACTTGATGATTTCGGGGTTGATATGAATGCCGTCAGCGATAATTTCGCAAGAAAGTTCGGGGTGGATAAACACCGCACCGACAACACCGGGATCGCGATGGTGCATTCGGCTCATGGCGTTAAAGAGGTGTGTTACATGAAAAATGCGCGCCTGCATGGCTTCAACCATTTGTTCATAAGTGGCGTTTGTGTGTCCGGCTTGTAAGACAATTCCTTTTGAAACGGCATAAAGCGCAAGCTCACGCATACCCTTTAATTCCGGCGCAACGGTCATGTTAACGATATGGCCTTTTGAGGCGTTCCAAAATTCTTTCATCAGGTTTAAATCAACGGGGCTGATATCGGAAGCGCTTTGAACACCAAGACGGTCTTTTGAAATAAACGGACCTTCAAGGTGTATGCCTAAAATTCGGGCGCCCTTTTCTTTACCCATTGCCGAAACGACGGCTTTGATGGCTTTAAGCATCTTTTGCTTCGTGCCGGCATAAAGTGTCGGAACAAAAGAGGTAACGCCGTAAGTTGATAAAATTTCGGACATTTTCAAAATGGACTTTTGAGTGCCGTCATCAGTGCCGAAACCGCCGATTCCGTGAATATGTGTATCAATCAGACCGGGGGTAACATAAGCGCCTTTGGCATCAATGAGAAGAGTGTTGCCATCAAATTTTTTCTTTAAAAAACGCTCTTCGTTAAAAACATCGACAATTTTGTTTTTTTTAATTAAAACGGCGCAGTTTTTCATTTGAGTAAAGCCGTTTAAAACCGTTGCGTTATGAATACAGATTGAATTTTGCATGAGAGAACCTTTCATTTATAAAAAATATACAACATATTTTTTTTATCTGACAAGTTTTTTGTTGCCTTGGGGGATAAAATGAGCTTATATAAAAAGCAAGGTGAAAAATGACAGATATTAAACACGGTCTTGAAGTTCTGAAACAAAATGTAAAAATCGCCCCCGTTAATCCGGGTGTTTATCGAATGATTTCAAATTCGGGCGAAGTTTTGTATGTGGGCAAGGCCAAAAACATCAAAAAAAGAATTGTTTGGTACACAAAGTTTGAAAAACTGCCCGAACGCTTAAAGCGTATGGTCTCTCAAGTCGATAAAATGGAATTTATTATCGCCGAGAACGAAGCGTCGGCGCTGTTGATTGAAAACGAACTGATTAAGCGATTTCATCCGCGGTTTAATATTTTGCTCAAAGATGACAAGTCGTTTCCGTATTTGGTGATTGATGAAAAAGAAGAATTTCCGGTTTTGAAAAAATACAGAGGCAAGAAAAACGAAAAAGAACGCTTTTTCGGACCGTTTGCAAACGTTTTGGCGGTCAACAACGTGATTGATACCTTGCAGCGCGTTTTTAAAATCCGCTCGTGCAGAGATTCGGTTTTCAAAAACAGAACGCGTCCCTGCCTGCTTTATCAGATTAAAAGATGTTCGGGGCCTTGTGTCGGAAAAATCAGCCGAAAAGATTATCTTGAAGATGTTAAAAGAGTTATCGGCTTTTTAAGCGGTAAAGACACGCAAATCAAAGAAGAACTTTCAAAAAAGATGATGGAAGCAAGCCAAAAGTTGGAATATGAACAGGCTCTTGTTTATCGCGAACAGCTTAAAGCTTTAAGCGCGGTTCAATCCGGAAGTTCTGTTTCATATTCTGCCTTAAAATCGGTTGATGTTGTCGGTTTATATAAAGAAAAAGGAATGGCTTTAATTGAAGTTTTTGTTTATCGAAACGGGCAAAATTACGGCAACGTTCCGTTCTTTTATAAGAATATTGAGGATATTCAGAGCGAAGAAATATTGGAAGCCTTTCTTTCGGAATTTTATGTGAGCCATTTGCCTCCCAAAGAAATTTATGTTTCGCACAAATTGGAAAACAAAGCGTTTTTGGAAGAGGCCATCAAGGCTAAAATCTTAACTTTTGAAAAAGGCGAAAAAGCAAAGCTCGTTGAAAATGCGGTTTTAAATGCCAAAGGGGCGTTGATAAGAAAAATGAGCGAAACAATGAGCATCAGAGAAAATTTGGCAGAAATGGCAAAAGTTTTTGAACTTGAAAAAATTCCGAGGCGTATAGAAATTTATGATAACTCGCATAATCAAGGCTCATATGCGATAGGTGCGATGGTGGTGGCAACTCAAACGGGGTTTGATAAAAAAGCGTATCGCACGTTTAACATCAAATATACCGACAACACAAACGACGATTTTGCAATGATGAAAGAAGTTTTGAAACGCCGTTTTGAGCACTTAAATGATGAAAATAAACCCGATGTTGTTCTCTTGGACGGCGGATTGGGACAGCTTAACGCCGTGCATGAAGCCTTAAAAGATGTTGATTTAACAGGCATTCATATCATCGCAATTTCAAAAGGTCCCGAAAGAAACGCCGGAAAGGAATTTTATCATCAAAAGGGCAAAAAAAGTTTTGCGCTCGAATATCGTTCGCCTTTGGCTTTTTATTTGCAGACATTGCGCGATGAGGCACACAGATTTGCCATCGGCACACACCGGAAAAAACGCGCAAAATCGATTTATAAATCAACGATTGATGAAATAGAAGGCATCGGCGCAAAAAGAAAACACGACTTACTCTCGTTTTTCGGATCGGCGGAAGATGTGAAGGCTGCATCAATAAAAGATTTGCAAAAAGTTGAGGGAATAAGCAAAAAAACGGCTGAAAAAATATATAAATACTTTCACAAATAAATTTTTTGTTTTATGCTCTATACCAGTTCGAACAAATTTTTATTTTTAAAAGGTGATCATATGTACAATCTTCCAAACTTATTGACAATATCACGAATTGTTGTGATTCCTGTTATATTTTTAACTCTTTACATCAACTCATTTGCTTGGCAGATGTTTGCGGCAGCTTTGTTTGTGGTGGCGTCGGTAACGGACTATTTCGACGGCTATTTGGCTCGCATGCGTAATGAAACATCGGCTTTCGGACGTTTGCTTGACCCGATTGCAGACAAACTCCTTGTTTCATCTGCTTTGGTGTTGATTTTAGCAAAGCCTGATATGGTTTCGCTCAAAATAAGCTATATTCCGGCATTTGTGATTTTGTGTCGTGAGATTTTGGTTTCGGGGTTAAGAGAATTTTTGCGCGAGGTGAATGTCGGTCTGCCGGTAACGCGTTTGGCAAAATGGAAAACAGGTTTTCAGATGACGGCGCTTGCGATGATGCTTTTCAAAGGTTTTGGGTATTGGAATAACCTCGGTGAAGTTTTGCTTTGGGTTGCGGGTATTTTAACGTTTATCACGGGATATCAGTATTTCCAAAAGAGCCTTGATTATATCAGAGCTTCAGAAAAAGTTAAAACGGTTGAAGCCAAAGTTGTGGCTCAAAAAGAGACAGCCGCAAAACCGGCGCATAAAACAACATCGCCTAAGAAAAAAACAAATAAAAAAGCACCGGCAAAAACAAAGAAAAAATAGATGATTGAAGAAAAACATCACATTTTGGTTGTTGATGATGACACGCGTTTGCGCTCGCTTTTAGGGCGCTTTCTGCGTGAGCAGGAGTTTGTTGTCAGCACGGCAAAAGACGCCGATGAGGCGGATATGTTCTTGAATCAATATCGCTTTGATTTGATCGTTTTAGATGTGATGATGCCGGGGATTAACGGGTTCGAATTTTTAAAAAAACTGCGCGAAGAAAGCAATGTGCCGGTTTTGATGTTAACGGCAATGGGCGAAACAGACAGCCGTATTTTCGGGCTTGAACAAGGGGCGGACGATTATCTTCCAAAACCCTTTGAGCCTAAAGAGCTTGTGTTGCGCATCAAAAGCATTTTAAAGCGTTTGCCGAAAATAGAAACAAGCCAAAGTGTTTTAAATTTCGGTTCGTGTGTTTATAACATCTTGAAAAAAGAGCTGACCTCCGTTTCGGGCGAGATTATACACATGACAAATGTGGAGCAGCAGCTTTTATCTGTTTTAGGGCAAAAGGCAGGGCAGATTTTTACACGCGAAAAATTGGCTGAAATCTTGGGCGCCGGAAACAACCCGCGCTCAATAGATGTTCAAATCACAAGGCTCAGGAAAAAGATAGAAAAAGATTCGAAAAATCCGCGTTATTTACAGACAATTCGCGGCAAAGGGTATATGTTGTTGCCCGAATAAAGGACAAAGAAAAATTGCACATTAAATTTCCGCAAAAAATTGACGATAAGCTGGTTGATTTAAAACAAAAAGTTATGCCGAAAACATTGTTTTTCAGAACAATGCTTTTGATTATTGTGCCGTTGATTGTGGTTCAGATTGTGTCAATTGTGGCATATTTTCACAGCAGCTGGGGAAAGGTCGGGCGGAAACTTTCGGACAATGTGAGCGCAAACATGGCCTTTGTGGTCAAACTTTCGGAAGAAAATCCGAGTGCGTTCAAAGAAGTTAAAAAACTGGCGAAATCGCTTTACGGACTTGATGTTGAATATTCGACAAACGATGAAAAATATCAGGTTTTAAGAAAAGCCGTAAACAACAAAATTGTAACGGGTTTTTTTGAAAAATCGCTGAAAGGAAAATTTACAACCGCCGAAACAAAACTCTATATTGACGATAAAAAAACACTGGTTGCGCTGGTTGATACAAAATCAGGATTATATCAATTCAAAACGCCGATTAAAAATATTTTCAGCTCGTCAATTTTCGGCTTTATTGCGTGGATGATCGGAACGTCGTTTTTGCTTTTCGGTGTGTCGACGTTGTTTTTAAGGGTTCAGGCAAGATCGATTCGTCAGCTTGCCGATGTGGCGGATAATTTCGGTAAGGGTATTGATTCGACTTTCAAACCCTATGGCTCGATTGAGGTTCGGAAAGCAGGTGTGGCGTTCAACAAGATGAAAGAGCGCATTAAGCGCCAAATGAGCGAACGAACGCAAATGTTGGCCGGTGTGTCGCATGATTTAAGAACGCCGATTACGCGTATGAAATTGGCGCTTGCAATGGCCGAAAAATCGGAAGAAAATCAGGCATTTTTGGAAGATGTTTTAGAAATGGAAAAAATGCTTGAAGGCTATCTTTCGTTTGCAAGGGGAGATGGTGCGGAAGAAAGCATTCGCGTTGATATGAATGCTTTGATTTCGGGGATTGTCGGAAAATTTAAGGGCGCAAAAAATAAGATTAAATATCAACAAAACGAAAATGTCAGCCTTCTTTTAGGGCGTGAACAAGCCTTAAAACGTATGGTTTCAAACATTATTTCAAACGCTTGTCGCTATGCAAAAAATATTGAGGTTGACCTAAAGGAAACAAACAACCGCTTAGAGATAACGGTTGATGATGACGGACCGGGGATCCCTCAAGAAAAAAGGGAAGATGTTTTTAAGGCATTTTACCGCCTTGAAGAATCACGCAACAAAGAAACGGGTGGTGTCGGTTTAGGGCTTTCAATCACAAAAGATATTGTGCGTTCGCACGGCGGAACGATCAGGCTTTCGGACAGTCCGCTCGGCGGTTTAAGAGTTGAAATAAAATTACCGCTGTAAAAAAAAGACGGCTTCATTGAGCCGCCTTTTTTCGTTTTTAAGTTTTTATCTTCTGTCGCCCATGATACGAAGCAGATTCAAAAAGAGGTTGATAAAGTCCATATAAAGGGCTAATGCGCCTGCAACAGCCTTCTTTGTGAAGGTGCTTTCATCATCTGAGGCAAAATACATATTGCGGATGGCTTGTGTGTCATAAGCCGTTAAGCCGACAAAAATGGCAACCGAAATATAAGAAAGAACGTAATACATTGCCGGTGATTTTAAGAAAATATTGACGATGCTTGCAATAATAACACCCCAAAGCCCCATAATCATAAATGAGCCCATGCCCGTTAAATCACGCTTGGTGGTGTAACCGTATAAGCTCATGGCGCCGAATGTGCCGGCTGTGATTAAGAAGACGCGCGTCATTGAAGAAGCTGTGTAAATAAGCATAACCGGCGCTAAAGATGCGCCCATCAAAGCGGCAAAACTCCAGAAAACGGCTTGTGTTTGCGCCGCCGAGCCACGTGCGAGAACCCAATTAAATAAAAAGACCATCAAGAGCGGGCTTAAAAACACAAGCCAACCCAACCCCGTTAATCCGGTTTGAGAAAAGAAAAGGTTTAAAAGCGATGTGTTTAAGGTGCCCCAAGCGGCAAGCGCGGTTAAGCATAAACCGCCCGCCATATAGTTATAAACTTTAAGCATATATGAGCGCAGGCCTTCATCAACGCCAGAACGTTCAACGGCGGGTGTATAAGTTTTGATTTCCATTTTTTTATCCTTTCTTTTGATTGTTTGATAGATATAATATAAGAT
>CAJOLB010000046.1 GCA_905235385.1 uncultured Alphaproteobacteria bacterium
GTTACTCAAGGCCGTGGTTGGTATCAGGCATGGGGCGAAGAACCGCGCGAATTAAAAGCCGGTGATGTTGTAAATATCCCGGCAGAAACGAAACATTGGCACGGCGCGGCCAAAGACAGTTGGTTTACGCATATTGCTGTGGAAGTCCCTTCTGAAAACGGTTCGGCAGAATGGTTGGAACCGGTTACAGACGAAGAATACAACAAACTGAAGTAATTTTGAAAGCAAATAGTATGGTGGTGACGTATTTGATGATTTTTGTTAAGAGAGTTTTTTCCCCTGGGGGATAAACTTAAAACAGGGTTTGGATTTTGAAGGTTAATTCTTTGAAATCAGCTAAATGGGTTGCTCGATAAGTGCTAATTGCACTCCACCAATAAAAAATCCTGCCTCTATGGTGGGATTTTTTTGATGATACAGTTTTGATTTTCGAAAAGGTTTTTTGTTTACTTTATTTTTAAAATATGATATTATTATCATTGTCGATACGAAATTGTATTTTGGAACTTTATGATGGCAGAACGAACTCGTCAGGACATGTTAAATTCAATGTTGGCAAACAAGAAAAAGGCAGAAAGTTTGCCTTATAACGGGCGTCGTTCAAATCAAGATGAGCCCTTAACAGAGGATGAAAAAATATTCGGAGGGATACTGGCAAGCCGGATTGCTAACTCAAAGGGTGAGAGAAACGTTCCTATGGCAGATGCTTTGTCGGCTGAGGAAAATGAAAACCTTTTAAAAGAGCTTAAAAAGACAATGTGGCGTTTTGATCATGTGAAAGATGATGTGGAAGTTCGAACGTCAGAACCGATTAAAATGTTGAAGCCGGGAGCACGGATTATCATTAATTTTCCCGGAAACGGGACTTCTTTAACAGACAATGACGGAAATCCTCTTGAGGAGGAAAAGGTTAGGAATCGGGCAAAAGAAGCGGTTGAAGGTTTTATGAGTGAATATGTGGAACCAGCCGATATTCAAGAAGAAACTCAGCTTGTGGGTTGCTATTATTCTCACAAGTTAAACGGATTGATTGAAGATTATAACCGAGATGGAACTATTGCGCAAGGTGTTCGAAAATTTTCAGATATTTTTGATGACTTAATTTCAAAAGATGGTCATAGGTTGAAGGCAACAGAAGCCAAAAAAAATATGGCTCAAGTTAATTTGAGGGGGCAATGCTTCGGAACTTTTGTTGTCTCGGCTTTGGAGAAGTGTTTAGAAGAAAAACTGGAAGACTTGGAATATAATCCTAATGAGATTGAGTCAATTCTGTCGGGTGTGCATGTTGAGTTTTCCAGTTCGCCTGTCGATCTTAACAGACAACCGAAATATTTTCAGGTTGTGGCTTATGCAAATGCTGCTGATACATTGATTCCGACAATCAAAGGTTCGCCGAATTATCAGGAAGTGGCAGGGTTTAGTGATGAAGAAGTTTATATGCCGGAACATAAGCTTAAAGATTTTCAATTTCGTTCGAATTACAGGCTCTTAGTATGGAGCTCAATTGATTTGCCCGCAAAAGAAGAGATGCTTGAAAAATATCGGAAAGAATATGACGATGAGATGATAGTTGCAAAGCATCTTAAGTCATCTATGAACGGGCATGCATTTACGACGCTTCAAAAATCAAACCAATATGCGCCGATTAAAAAAGCATTTGAAGAAAATGTTGTTCCTTTGAAACATTCTAGGAAGAAACTCGGCGGTCTTAAACGTGTTGAAAAAAGTAAATTTCAACAAAACGAAATCATTGCCGTTCAAGCTCATATTGCTCAAAAGGCAGGCAGATAAAGTTTTAATTTTCAGTCTTGATTTTTTTATTTAGTGGTGATATAGATTTCCTCACTAAAAATATATTTGTGTCGATTATGAAAAAGTTTATGGAAGTAGCATTGTGCTACGATTTTGACGGCACTCTTGCAGCCGGAAATATGCAAGAATACGGTTTCTTAAAGAAGCTTGGTATGTCTCCCAAAGACTTTTGGGCAAAATCAGATGACATGGCGGTCAAGTGGAAAGCGGATAATAACCTCTGCTATATGAAGTGTATGGTTGAAGAAGCAAAAGCGCGCAAAATTGCTTTTAAACGTGAAGATTTTGTCGCTTGCGGTCAGGATATCACTTTTTTTAAGGGTGTTGAAGAGTGGTTTGAAAGAATCAACGCTTATGCGCTCTCTAAGGGGATTGTTTTGTCGCATTATATCATTTCTTCAGGATTGGAAGAAATGGTTGAAGGCTCTAAAATTGCCAAACATTTCAAGCAGCTTTATGCCTGCAGTTTTATGTATAATGAGTATGGTGAGGCGGAGTGGCCTGCGAGAATCGTTAATTATACAGACAAAACCCAGTATCTGTTCAGAATAAACAAGGGCTGTTTAGACCCTCGTGACAGAAGCGTAAACGCTGTGATGAGCCATGAAGAGAGGCCGGTGCCTTTTGATCATATGATCTACTTCGGCGACGGAGACACGGATGTGCCTTCCATGTCAATGATTAAAAAGTTCGGCGGATATGCGGTTGCTGTTTATCAACCCTATCGCTCAAAGTCTAAGGCGCGCGCGAAAAAGCTCTTTGATGACGGGAGAGTTAATATCTATGCTCAGGCTGATTATTCTGCCGGCAAAAAGATAGACCGCTACATTAAGCATGTGATTAACAAAATTGCTTCTGATGAGAAACTTAAAAACTTTAACTAATCTTTTATAACCACCTTTTATGAAGGTGGTTTTTTTATATATCATTTTTGCATAACTTATAATCTCTCTTGCTCATTTCGTCCTTTTTGTGTTATAAATGGGTATTCTCGGGACAAAAAGGATATTCCTTATGACAGATCAAATTTTAAAATCAAAACGTTTTTTGCCTTTGATGGCGACACAATTTTTGGGCGCGTTAAATGATAACCTTTTTAAAAACGCGCTTCTTTTGATGGTTACTTTAAAAATGGCAAGCAAGGCTGCCGTTCTTTCAAATATCATTGCGGCTCTTTTTATTCTGCCGTTTTTTGCGTTTTCGGCAACAGCCGGTGAAATTGCGGATAAATATGATAAGTCAAAAATTGCGAAGATTTTGAAAATTACCGAATTAATGCTTATGATTGGCGCGTGTCTTGTTTATAGAGCACACAGCTTGTGGGGACTTGTGGTGTTGCTTGGGCTTATGGGGGCGCAATCAGCATTTTTCGGACCGGTGAAATATGCTCTGCTGCCCGAACATTTGAAACAAGATGAGCTTGCGCTCGGAAATGCATATGTGGAAGCGGGAACATATATGGCGATTTTGCTCGGGCTTATTTTAGGAACAATTTTGCCGATTTTTGTTGTTTTGGCGCTCCTTGTGTTGTTCTCGGTTTGCGGTTTTGTTTCCTCACTTTTCATTCCGCTTGCGCCTTCGATGAGGCAAGATGCAATCGTTCATAAAAATATTTTTCATGCAACATCTGATACCTTGAAAGTTATATATCAAAACAAAACCGTGTTCAGATGTATTTTGGGCGCAACTTGGTTTTGGATGATCGGGGCTTTTGTTGTGGTTCAAATTTATCCGATGTCGGGGAATATTTTAAATGTTTCAAACACGGTTATTACATTCTTTCTTATGTTGTTTTCTATCGGAGTGGCCATCGGGTCCGTTTTTTGCGGACATTTGATGAAAGGCTTTATTCATGCGACTTATACACCTTTAAGTGCGCTCGCAATGGGGTTTTGTTTTTATCTTTTGTATCATTTGACATATCATTATCCGACGCCTGAAACACCTGTTATGTTGAGCGAATTTTTTCATGCACCGCACAGTATTTCAATCAGTTTGACGATTTTTGTGATGGCGTTTTTCGGGGGACTTTATATTGTGCCGCTTAATACGATGATGCAAAAAACAGCCTCAAGAGCTTATTTGGCAAGTGTTATCGGCGGTAACAATATTTTGAATGCACTCGGTATGGCCGGTATTTCGATTGTAACAATTCTGTTGCTTGCTCTCGGTTTTACAATTTCAGAATTGTTTTTGGTTGTGGCGCTGCTCAGCTTGGTTGTGTTCTTTTATATATGCAAACTTTTGCCGAATGCATTTTGGCGCTCGTTGTTGCGTGCGGTTTTAGAAGCCTTTTTTAAGGTTCAGGTTACAGGGGCGCAGAATGTGAAAAGAGCCGGAAAAAATGTTTTGCTTGTGGCGAATCATACTTCACTTTTAGACGGACTTTTGATTGCGGCCTTTATGCCTTATGATGTCACATTTGCGATTAATACGGAATGGGCGAAAAAAAGAGTTGTGCGCTTCTTTTCTTTGTTCGTTGATTTTGTGGCATTAAATCCGACGAATCCGATGTCTATGCGCTCGCTGATCAATGAAGTGAAATCAGGTAAGAGAGTGATGATTTTTCCGGAAGGGCGAATCACCATTACCGGCGGATTGATGAAAGTTTATGAGGGAGCGGGAATGATTGCTTATAAAACCGGCGCAAGAGTTGTTCCCGTGCGTATTAACGGAGCTCAATTCAGCAAGTTTTCATATCTTAAAAATAAGATGAAAACAAAATGGTTTCCGAAAATTGAGATAACCTTTTTAAAAGCTCAAAAATTTGATGTTGCGCAAAACTTGAGCAGACGCCAACAGAGGCATTTTGTTTCGGCAAGGCTGTATGATTTGATGACGGATATGCTTTACAGCACCTCAAAAATTGACGAAAATATTTTTAAGGGCCTTTTGAAAGCTTCAAAGCAACACGGACAGAATCATAAAATTGTTGAAGATATTAATCGAAAGCCACTGACATATTCTGCCTTGATTCAAAAAGCGTATATTTTGGGACAAGCTTATAAAAATTTGCTTTGTGAAGAAAAATATGCCGGTTTGTTGCTGCCGAACAGTTTGGCAAATGTGGTAAGTTTTTTCGCGCTTGAATGTGTCGATAAAATTCCGGTTATGCTTAATTTTTCGCATGGTTCGGTTCAGTTTTTATCATGCGTTAAAACACTCAATTTGAAAACGGTTGTTACTTCGCACACCTTTATAGAACAAGCGCGTTTGCAACATTTGGAGAAAATTTTAATCGAGGCGGGAATTAAGTTGATTTATTTGGAAGATTTTTCAAAAAAAATCAGTTTGAGGACAAAGGCGCAAGGTTTGATTCGATATATGTTTAAGGCTAAACCGAAAAATGAGAGTTCTGAGGTTTGTGTCGTTTTGTTTACGTCAGGTTCCGAAGGGTTGCCGAAAGCCGTTTGTTTGAGTCATAAAAATTTGCAAGCGAACAGATATCAGCTTTTGAGTGTTTTGGCGGTTAACAGTTCAGATGTTTTCTTTAATGCGCTTCCGATGTTTCATTCGTTTGGTCTGACGGTTGGAAGCGTTGTTACCGTTTTATCGGGGGTAAAAACATTTTTCTATCCGTCTCCGTTGCATTATCGCATTGTTCCGGAGTTGATTTATGATGTTAACACAACAATTGTTTGCGGGACGGATACGTTCTTTTACGGCTATGGAAGAATGGGGCATCCGTATGACTTTTTCAACATCAAATATGCGATTGTCGGCGGCGAAAAACTTAAAGAGCGGACAAGCGAACTTTGGATGAAAAAGTTCGGCGTGCGTATTTTAGAGGGTTATGGAACAACCGAGACAGCTCCCGTTTTGGCGCTTAATACGCCGATGAATTTGAAAGAGGGGACGGTCGGAAAGTTGTTGCCGCATATTGATTATAAAATTGAAAAAGTTGAGGGAATCGAAAAAGGCGGTCGCTTGTATGTTAAGGGCGATAATGTGATGAAAGGCTATATTAAGCCGAACAAGCCGAATGTTTTGGATAGTTATGAGAATAAATGGTATGATACCGGTGATATCGTTGATATTGATGGGGACGGTTTTGTTTCGATTTTAGGTCGCTCAAAACGATTTGCAAAAATCGGCGGAGAAATGGTTTCTATTTCAGCCGTTGAAGAAAAAATCGAAAAACTTTATGAGAATGCGATATGCGGCGTTGTAGCTTTAGAAGATGAGAAAAAAGGCGAACAGCTTGTTTTAATCACGAATGAAGAAAAAGCTGATGTTTCTGAGATAAAAGCCTTTTTCAAAGCAGAGGGTTTAAGCGAACTTTGGGTGCCGAAAAGGGTTGTTTATGTTAAAAAACCGCCTTTGCTCGGCAGCGGAAAATTTGATTATCAAGCAGGCTTAAAAATACTTGAAAAGGGTTCATTTTAAATTGTCGTTTTTGCTTGACCGACTTTGAAAAATATGGTATATTTTTAGGTAATAAAAAATATTATTTTTGATAAGGAGTGACGGCCATGACAAGTTCTAACGAAACACTCAAACACATCATCAGAGATTATAATCCTCAAAAGCAAGAGATGTTGTGCAAAATCGATTTGATTAAGCTTTCTCAAATGGAAGCTCTGAGAAATCCAACCCCCGATAAAAAAGATGTGTATGAAGCCTTTTTTGAATATACGGGAAAGTTAAAAGAAAATCATCAGGCTTGGGACAGCGAAAGTTATATTAAGGAAAGATTTGGCGAGGCATATGAAAAAATGGCAGAAATTGCGCCGGAAGCTTATCAAAAATATGAGCAAACATTGCATCCTCAAGAAATATCTCAAGAGAAGAAATATATTAAACCCGAAACAACAATGAGCTATAATTAAGAAAATAAAACCTCTCTTTAAAAGGGAGGTTTTTTTATGGCAGTTGATGAGTAACGATTTCGGCTGTTTTTCGCGTTAAGGAAGAGATGCAAATCATAAAATCGTCGCGTTCGATGAATTGATGTTTCGGGTGGGTATTTTTTGAGCCTAATTTAAAATCAGCTTCATAGGCGGTCCATTTTTTACAAAAGTCTTTAGCAGTTTGACATGTGCCGAATTTCATGCGCATGGCAATTTTTTGAAAATCGCGCGATTCATCTATTTTTTCAATATCAACACCAATCGGGTGATCATCTGCTGCCAAGACAACAAAATGATGGCTATGTGCTAAGCTGACAAACAATTTGTCGGAAACGACTTTTCCGCTTTCAAAGCTGAAAAAATCATTATCAAGATATTTTTTGAGCAAAAGTCTGCCGACGAGAAACTGCAACAGGCGATTTTCGTCTTTGATTTTTTGCGAGCGAAGCGAATCCTGAGATTTAAGCTCAGGTGTTTGAGCAAGAATAAACGCCTGCCTATTGATTATTTGATTTAAGTTTGCTATAAAGAGTTTCATAAAAATGTTTATACACCCTTCATTTAAAAAGGTCAAGAGATGCAATCAGGGGCACGATATCAAGCTGTTTTTGAGCTTTTGGAAGAAATTTTTAAGGACAAATCGCCGGCAGATGCGTTGGTCAATCAATATATGCGCGAGCGCAAATATATCGGCTCGAAAGACAGACGTTTTATTGCGGATACGGTTTGGGAAATTGTGCGCAGGCGAATGCGTCTTTCTTTTGAAGCCGAATCGAATGAAGTGCGGAAAATTTTGCTTGTTTTCTTAAAAGATGAAGATTTTGATCTTATCACAGGCGGTCAATATGGTTTGGAACCGCCGAGCGCAGATGAAAAAAAATGGCTCAAAAATCTGAAAGAAAATGTTTATCCGCCGCATGTTGCGCTCGAATTTCCGAAGTGGTTGTATGACAAAATCGGTGATGAGGGACTTATGCGCTCCTTAAATGATAAGGCAAGTGTTGATATCAGAGCAAATTTTGTTTCACAAGAGGAACTTAAAAACAGGCTTAAATCTGAGGGGCTGTTTTTTTCTAAAACACCATACAGTCCTTTCGGATTGAGATCAGAGGAGCGAATCAACTTAAATAATTGTGTTTCGTATCAAGAAGGGTTGTTCGATCTTCAAGATGAGGCGTGTCAGGTTGCGTGTGTGTTAATCAATCCGAAGAAAGATGAAAAAATTGTGGATTATTGTGCGGGGGCGGGCGGTAAAAGTTTGGCACTCGGCGCAATTTTGAAAAACGAGGGGCTTGTTTTGTGTCATGATGTTAATTTTAACCGAATGGACGCGATTAAAGCTCGTGCGGAAAGATTGTCTGTTAAGAATTTAAGGGTTGTTAAAAAAGTAGAAGATTCGGATTTTGACTGTTTTGTTGTTGATGCGCCATGTTCGGGGAGCGGAACTTTTCGACGTTCGCCCGACGGAAAATTTCGATTAAGTCCCGAAAGATTGAATGAGCTTGTTCAAATTCAGGAAGATATTTTGGAAACAGCTTATCAACACACGAAAAAGGGCGGGCGGATTGTTTATATGACCTGTTCTGTTTTAAGCGAAGAAAACGAAGAAAGAGTTGAAAAATTTGTTTTAAAACATGATGATGTTTCGTTTTTTGACCATCAAAAATTATGGGAAAATAAAATTGAGGTGAAATATCCGTTTTCAACTCCAAAATATTTGAATTTTTCGCCGATTTTGACCAATACTGACGGCTTTTTCTTTTGTATGATGAAAAAAGGGTAAGTTGGAATAGGTTTACTATCAAGTCTGTTTTTTATGAATGAAAACGAATGATGATTTTAGAAATTTGAAGATCCCTTGACCTCATTTTCAGATCCTCGGGACGAGCCCAAGGATGACGAAAATGAGGAGGGATGACTTTGGTAGGTAAAAATTAAAAATTTGAAGATCCCTTGACGATTGCTGACGCAATCGAGGGATGACGTAAAAAGTAAAACTTAAAATTAGACATAAAATAAACAAAATTTTCTTTTCGGTGCATTTTTTGCTTGTTTTTGCCTTGAAAATGTGGTATATTGTAATTCTAAAAATAAGAATTTAGGCAATTAGTATGAAATTATTGGAAAGTTGAAAAGATTTTTCATGTTTCTTTAGTGTTGCCTTTTGTTGAATTTAATAATCTTAAAACAATAAACATTATGGCAAAGTTTAAGACTTTTTTCGCAGTGGTGATGGGGATCATCGTCGCTGCTTGTTCCTTCGTTTCTTGCGAGGGATCAATCGATGAACTGAATGATCCGTCCCACAACGCTGGGTACGGCATCATGAAAGTGGCAGCCCCCGACGACGAAGTCGTCGATGTCGATGCTGAAAACCTCAAGATGAGGTTTATCGGCGACGAGGTGGAGTATTCCTTCACTCACGTCGACATTTACCGCGATGGCGGTCCTATCGACGGAAAGAAGATTTCCGAGACCTACGGTTTTGTGGCCAATGGCACTGAGCCGCAGTTCTTTGACGGACTCAAGACTTTTGAATATGTGACCAATTCCGGTCGCGATTCTAAGTCGACCAGTGAGTTAAAGAAGGGCGATTGGGAGGTTACTCTCAACACCCTGTTCCAATCCTGGAACGCTGCGAACAAGGCCGAAAACCACAACTTCGACCATCAGGCCGAAGGCTCTGCTGCCGCCATGGTATATTCTTACTATGACGAAAAGCTCGCCAAGGGTTATGCGGCAAAGTTCCCGGCTCCGGCGCTGAAGATTTCCGGAAAGCAGCTCAGCAATGAGCATGTAAACGGTGTAGTCTATAACGGAAAGGTGTACGAGGCCATTAAGTACTCGTATGCGTGGACCGTTACGGCCACCATTCCGGAAGCATACCGGATCAGCGGTGAGAAGTATGAAGACACCCGTGAGGGCGTCAACATTGCCTACTTCCTCCTGCACGAGGTTCAGACCAAGGTTGAGAACGATGACTATACCGCTCGTTTCTACGAGAGCGGTTCAAATGTCCTCACGGACATTCAGCAAAACAAGTTCGACATTGTCACCTATGACAATGGCGAGGTTGTTGAAAAAGTTCCTTACAAGAGGGATCTTAACCTCTATGTCCGAGCCAACGGTCTCAATGACATCGTCGTTGATTCTGAGGAAATCCTCAAGAACAACAATGGTCGTCTTTCGATGGGCAACCTCAGCAGTGCTGTCAAAAACAGCGATATCTTCACTCAGACGACCTATACCCGCACGGACACCTATACGGAGGCCGACGGTCAGGTTATTAACCTGAGTGAACTGTGGCAGAAAGAAGCTTGGGGCTCTTACGAGTTCCCGTATGCTTCGATCTCGAGCATCACCGCCAACACGGCCACCGAGCGAAACGAGAGCCGTTGCACCAACACCCGCGAGGTTTGGACGGTTACGACCGTCTTTACCGTTAAGGTGAAGTACAATGGTGTCAATCGTGGCGATGAGACGTATTCCATCGTGGTTAAGTATGACAGGATTTACAATATTCCTGATAACATCGAGACCAAGGATGAGAATGCTAAATATGTCATCGTGACGAAGGTTTCGGATTCCAAGGACGAACTGATCGCAAGCGAGCAG
>CAJOLB010000047.1 GCA_905235385.1 uncultured Alphaproteobacteria bacterium
TTAAGGGACTGCTTAAGCGATCTGATCAGTCTTTCGTTGTTTTCATGTGTTTTCATATTGATAAAATCAATAATTATGATACCGGAAAGATTACGCAGCCTTATCTGCCTGGCGATCTCCCGCGCGGCTTCCTCGTTGACGCGGAGGATGATATCCTCCCGAAGCCCCTTTTTATCGTTCTTTCCGGAATTTACATCGATGGAGACCAGAGCCTCGGTCTGTTCTATGACGATATAGCTTCCGCTCTTAAGCCATACTCTCCTGTCTCTGGCGCGGTCAAGCCCCGCCTTCAGATCGACCAGCGCGGAAAGGGGAAGCAGCTCGTCCCTGTACAGAGTAAGCTTAATGCTGTTTCTGTACTCCCCGGGAAGGCTGTCGTGATACTCCCTTTTTATCAGCTCATAAGCTTCTTCGGAGTCGGTGATCACCTCACTGAGACTGTCAAACTCAATATCGTCAATGAGCTTTTGAGCCACTTTTGCAAGCCTTGCTTCCGTGTAACGCATGGCAGCAGCGCCATCACCATCCATTGAGCCGAAGTTACCTTGTCCGTCAACGAGAGTTAAACGCATGGAAAATGGCTGAGCCATACGAACCATGGCCTCATAAATAGAGCTGTCACCGTGCGGGTGATATTTACCCATAACATCACCGACGATACGCGCTGATTTACGATATGGTTTTGTGCTGTCATAGCCGTTTTCATACATGCCGTATAAAATACGCCTGTGAACAGGTTTTAAGCCGTCTCTGACATCGGGCAGCGCACGTGAAACAATTACGCTCATGGCATAATCAAGATATGAGCGGCGCATTTCGTCACAAATCATTGTCGGAGTAATGTTTTCTGCTGTTGTATTCGGAGCAATTATTTCGTTTTCTTCCATTTTAAATTCCTTTTATTATAGTCCTCAAAGCACAATAGCAAAAAAAAGATTTTTTTAAAAGTTTTTTAAGCGTTTATACCCACAAAAATTAACTATTTTTCTCTCTACGGGCAAAAAAATGCCCTTAAAATCGATTTTTGTGATTTTAAGGGCATTTTTTAAAGAATCGGACGAATGTATGTCTTCTCAAGGCAGAAAGTTTGAAAACCTAAATCCGTTCGCATGAGAGATTTATGGTTGCCGTGATTAATAGATTCTTCTGACATATAAGCATAAGATGAATCGATAAAGGCAACATCTTCAACGCCGTAAGCCTGTAAAGCAAGCAGACAAAGGTTGATTTTTGTTTCAGCCCTGAAAATGTCCGTAAGGGTTTTGATATCGGGCAGATGTCCGTGAGATTCTTCAAGAATAATCGGATTCTTGTCGTCTCTCTTGTAAAGAAGAACAGAATGATAATCGATTCCCCATACCTGATGAATACGTGAAATATCAAGATACGGTAGAATCTCAAGATCGTACCGCCAGCAAAATACTTCATCTTCAGCTGTGGTACAGTAGACAATCGGATAAAGCGTAGGGATGAGCTTACTTTGTTCAAAGTAGCTGTCAGCCTCTTGCTTTGTTAAGGCAATGTTTTTCAAAACATCGTACTTTTCAAGAATATTCATAAAACAAGTTATTAATAATTAAACATATTTCTATACGGATATGGCAACGATACAGAAAATCTGAAAATTGTCAAATAAAAAAAAACACACCTCAGTTTCTAAGGTGTGTTTAATAAAAGAAGATAAATTATATCTTATAGGCTTTAATTTGATCGCAGATTTTATCAACATATTCTTTGTCTTCAGCTCCTAAAACATAATTTTCCGGAGCTCCTGCGCCTAAACGCTGGCCAAGCTGTTTGGCTCTTGCTTGAGCTTGGTTTTGTTTGTATATCGAAATTGAATTCCAGTCAATGTGGGCAGATTTTCCTAATACAGCATTGTTACCCAATTTTTCTTTGGTAGAAAAATGGACAATATATCCGAGCCCCTGATCATTCAAATAGCTCAATGAGCCGCTTCCGTGTTGTTGGGCGAACTGGATTTTTGTAAGTTGTACATTTTTAGCCATCGTCAAATTCCTTTTCTAAAACTTTCAGTTATAGCCGAGGGGCTATCGTTGCCGGCATAATACCACAATTTTGTCTACCCGTCAACCCAAAAAATTCAAAAAAATTGATTTTTTTTTGAGCTGTTTGAAAACTATTTAATTTTTTTGAGAGCCTTTTGTAAATCGCCGCATTTGACGGCTTCGCGGTATACATTGATTTTATAGTCAATTTTTTGCATATATTTTTGATATTTTTCGATTTGTTCTTCAACGTGTTTTTTATGATTTTCAAACATTTCGAGTCGTTTGTTAAGGGTTTTGTTTCCTTCTTTATCCCAGTCGATATATTGTTTGATGCCTTTGAGGGGCATACCTGTTTCTTTTAAGCATTCAATAATGGATAACCAATTTAAATCAGTATCTGAAAAAATACGCAATCCGGAGCCGTTTTTCTTAACATATGGCAACAAACCTTCTTTTTCATAATAGCGTAATGTATGCGTCGAGAGGCCTGTCTTTTGAGCTACTTGACCGATATAATATCCCATTAAAGTTCTCCTTGATGATAATCCTTAAAGTTAAATCTAAATCTATCAAATCATTTTTTAAAGTAAATAACTTTCTTAAAAAACTTGCGCTTTATCGTTGGTTTGGTTATTTTCAAGCAGATGGTTATTGGCAACGGAGATGTTTGTTAAAATGCGTGAAAATAAAGGAAAAATTTTGAAACTGATTGGCAAAACGGTTGTGTTCGCTTTTGCGGGGTTTGGCGTCATATTTATCTTGGTGCTGATGGGGGTGTTAACTTTGATGAGCCCGAAATCAAATTTATTGAGCGTCCCTTCAAAAAGCATCTTGAACATAGATTTTAACCTTTCTTATGCAGAACTCAGACAAGATGATTTGTTTGCCGAATTTACGGATCAATCGGTTTACAGCGTTTTTGATTTGGTTCGGGCCATAAATGTTGCCGCAACCGATGACAGAGTTAAAGCCATTACGGCCAACTTAAACACGACAAACTTGGGTTTGGCTCAAATTCAAGATATTTCGGAAGCCTTAAGATATTTTCAAAGCAAAGGAAAGAAAGCTTATTTGTTTTCAAACGGCATGGGTTCTTTCGGGCGGGGAACAAAAGAATATTATTTAGCCACAATGTTTAATGAAATTTGGATGCAGCCTCACGCAGATATCGGTATGACAGGTATTGACATTGAAACGCCGTTTTTTAAAAACATTTTGCAAAAAATCGGTGTGGAACCTGAGTTTTATACAAGATATGAATATAAAACAGCCGTTGCTTCTTTACTGAATTCTGATTTTACGCCGACGTATAAAGAAGAACTCGAAAGACTCGGCTCGGGATTATATACGGAACTTTTAAAGGGAATTGCGTTTTATCGCGGACAAGATGTTTCTTTAATCGAATCATATATTAATCAGGCGCCCGTCTTTTCTTCGTTTGCGTTAGAGAACAATTTAATTGATAAAATCGGATATTACTATGAAATGAAAGACTTGCTTAAAAAGGAATATAATGCTGAATTTTATGATATGACGGATTATATGGCACATATTTCCGACAGCGATTCTAAAAAGATGCCTCAAGTTGCGTTTTTGGTGCTCGAAGGTGTGATTGAAAGCGGCGACAGTTCAAACAATCCTCTTAAAGACACAATTATCGGTTCTCAAACGGTTTTGAAACAAATTGAAGAATTGAAAAAACAAGATAATCTCAAAGCCTTGGTTTTAAGAATAAACAGCCCCGGCGGAAGTTATACGGCATCTGATGAAATCAGGGCGGCACTTGTCGGGTTGAAGACGCAAAAAAATATTCCGATTGTGATTTCAATGGGCAATTATGCCGCATCAGGCGGATATTTTATCTCTCTTGCCGGAGATTATATTATTGCTGATCCGGCAAGCATAACGGGCTCAATCGGTGTTTTGGGCGGCAAAATGGTTTTCAAAGGTTTGATGGAAAAGCTTGACATTCACTGGGGAGATATAAAATTCGGTGAAAATGCCGGAATTTTAAGTTCAAATCACAAATTTTCTCAATCAGAACGTGAAGTTTTTGAAAAATCTCTCGATGAAGTTTATGAAGATTTCACATCAAAAGTGTCTGAAGCCAGAAAAATTCCGATGGAAGAAATGGATAAAGTGGCGCGCGGAAGGGTTTGGCTCGCGCGAAGCGCTATAGATGTGAAATTGGTTGATGAATTGGGCGGTTTGCAAAAAGCAATCTTAAAAGCAAAAGAGCTTTCGGGTATTGAACCGAACGAACCTTTCGCACTTCAATATTATCCGAAACGTGAAACTCTTCAGGAAAAGCTGACAAAGTTTATCGAAAGCGGCGGAAATTTGCCGATGATGAAAGTTTTGGGCGGTTTGGAAGAAATAAAAGTTCTCTATCGGCTGAAATATGACGCGGTTTTACCGCCAATGGTGGTCAAGATGTAAGAAAAAATCCCCTTGTTCGAAAGCAAGGGGATTTGATTATTTATATCTCAATCTAAAAGTATTTCCGGTAGGCTTAGAAAGTTTTTCCGCTTCTTCGACGGTGTATATAAGAGTTCCGGGGCTGCGAAAAACGTTAAGTCCTTTAAAATTTGGAGATTTATGTGTTAGGTCAAAATTTTCATAACATTTCTCCATATATAAAAAACCGCCCCTTGAAAGAGCGGTCGGAGAGTTGAGAAATCATATTATCGGAAATGACTCTGGCAGCCTTTAGGATAAATCCTTGGACATTCGCCACCAGCTCCCCGACCAATAAATCGGGGATAATCGGTTCTATCTATAAAAAAAGATAGCACCTTTGCAGTGTTATCCATCACTACCGATAATAAAAGCTTCTCACAGCTCCGCGCCAATCAAGGCACTGGATATAAGCAATAAGCTCATATCTGATATAAATTATCACATACATCAAAGAAAAAGTCAATTAAAAACTGAAATTTTGCTTGCATTTAGCAAAAGTTATTGCTAAAAAAAAGCAAAATGAATGCGAAAAATAAGAGGCTGAAATGGCAATAGATAATCAAACGGTTAAGCGTGTCGCATCTTTGGCACATCTTAAAATTGAAGATGATAAATTAGATGCAACCAAAGAAGAATTCAATAAAATCTTAAATTGGGTTGAGCAATTAAATGAGGTCGATACCTCAAATGTTGAACCGATGTTTTGTGTGAACGGCGGTGAGGTGCCGGAGCGTGAAGATGAGGTAACCGACGGCAATATCAAAGAAGCTGTTTTGAAGAATGCCCCGATGCAAGAGTTCGGCTATTTTGCCGTGCCGAAAGTTGTGGAGTAAAATGATGACGGAATTAACGCAGCTGACGATTTCTCAATCTTTAAAAGGCTTGAAAAATAAAGATTTTACAGCCACAGAGCTGACAAATGCTTATCTTAAAAAGATGGAAAGCGGCCGAAAATATAACGCTTATGTTTTAGAAATGCCTGATGTTGCCTTAAAAGCGGCATTGCAAGCAGATACACACTATGCAAACGGCACGGAAAGAGCTTTAGAGGGCATACCGCTCGGAATTAAAGACCTTTTTTGCACAAAAGATATTCGCTCAACGGCTTGTTCGCATATTTTAGATGGTTTTGTTCCGCAATATGAATCAACGGTGACGCAAAATTTGCTTGAGCAAGGCGCAGTCTTTTTAGGCAAGCTCAATATGGACGAATTTGCTATGGGCGGCAGCAATGAAACGAGTTATTTTAAGCCTGCCGTTAATCCGTATTCAACAGAAAAGCCGCTTGTGCCGGGAGGTTCTTCCGGCGGTTCGGCAGCGGCTGTTGCTGCTGATATGTGTGCGGGTGCCACCGGCACGGATACAGGCGGTTCAATCCGCCAGCCTGCCGCGTTTTGCGGTATTGTCGGCATTAAGCCGACTTACGGGCGTTGTTCAAGGTGGGGAATTATGGCGTTTGCTTCTTCGCTTGACCAAGCCGGTCCGATGACAAAAGATGTCAGAGATGCTGCTTTAATGCTTAAAATTATGGCCGGCTATGATAAAAAAGATTCAACATCAGCTAAAGTTGATGTGCCTGATTTTGAAAAAGTTTTAGGTCAAGATATTAAAGGCTTAAAAATCGGACTTCCGGCAGAATACAGACCGGATGGATTAAATGCCGAAATTGAGGCTTATTGGGATAAAGCAGCAGAGATGCTCAAATCGCGCGGTGCCGAGATTGTGCCCATCTCATTGCCGCATACGAAATATGCGTTGCCGGTTTATTATATTATTGCGCCGGCGGAAGCATCTTCCAATTTGGCGCGTTATGACGGTATTCGCTATGGCCTGCGTGTAAATGGTGAAAAACTTGATGATTTATATGTTAACACCAGAACGGAAGGTTTCGGGGCAGAAGTTAAACGCCGCATTATGATTGGCACTTATGTTTTATCAGCCGGTTATTATGACGCTTATTATTTAAAAGCGCAAAAAGTTCGCCGTTTGATTAAAAACGATTTTGAAGAAGCATTCAAAAAATGTGATTTGATTTTAACGCCGACTTCGCCGGTTTCTGCTTTTGAAATCGGAGATAAAAGTATGAAAGAAAACCCGATTAATATGTATTTGAATGATGTTTTCACGGTGTCTGTCAATTTAGCGGGCTTGCCTGCGATGAGTTTGCCGATCGGGCTTGATAAGAAAGGTTTGCCTCTTTCGATGCAGCTTATCGGTAAGGCCTTTGATGAAGAAACAATTTTCAAAGCAGCGTATGCTTTGGAAAAAGACGCGGGTTTTAAAAGGAAATAAAGAGATGACATATACCATTAAAACAGCTCAAAATGAATGGGAAATTGTGTGCGGTTTGGAAATTCACTGCCAGATTATTTCAAAATCGAAAATCTTTTCGGGAGCTTCAACCGAATTTGGCGATGATGCCAATGAAAATGTGTCGTTTATTGATGCCGGTATGCCGGGAATGCTGCCCGTTTTAAATAAAGAATGTGTACGTCAGGCTGTTAAAACAGGTTTGGGGTTAAATGCGCAGATTAACAAATATTCCGTTTTTTCGCGCAAGAACTATTTTTATGCCGATCAACCGAACGGGTATCAAATTACGCAATATGAATATCCGATTGTCGGCAAGGGCAAGGTTAAAATAGAACTTTCGGACGGAAGCTCAAAAGAAATCGGCATTACACGTTTGCATATCGAGCAAGATGCCGCCAAATCCATTCATGATTTGAACCCTAAAAAAAGCTATATTGATTTTAACAGGGCAGGTGTCGGGTTGATGGAAATTGTAACGGAGCCTGATTTCAGAGCGCCTGAAGAAGCCGGTGCATTTTTAAAGAAGCTGCGTTCCATTGTTCGTTATCTCGGCACATGTGATGGCAATATGGATGAAGGCTCAATGCGGTGCGATGCCAGTATTTCCGTTCGGCTTAAAGGCGAGCAGGGGATGCGCGAACGTGCTGAAATTAAAAACGTAAACTCTGTTAAGTTTGCGATGCAAGCCATTGAAAATGAAGCTAAACGTCAGATTGAGATTTATGAGCAGGGCTCAACAATTGAGCAGCAAACGCGTCAGTTTGATCAAACAACAGGACAAACAAAGTTTTTGCGCTTAAAAGAATATGCTGACGATTATCGCTATTTTCCGGAGCCTGATTTACCGCCGCTTTATTTAACGGACGATTATATTGAAGATGTTAAAAAAGAGATGGTTGAATTGCCTGATGCCAAAAAAGAGCGTTTTATTAAAGATTTCGGTTTAACGGCTTACGATGCCGATATTTTAACCGAATCGCGCCAAACGGCAGACTTTTTTGAAAAAGCCGCCAAAGGTCATGACGGTAAGAAGGTTGCAAACTGGATTTTGGGTGATTTGTTTGCAAACTTAAATGCGAACAAGTTAACCTTGGAACAATCTCCGATAACCCCTGAAATGATTGGTGAACTTGTTGATTTAATTGAAACAAACGTTATCAGCGGCAAAATAGCTAAAGATGTTTTTGTTTATATGTGGGAAAACCCGAAAATGCCTTCTCAAATTGTTGAGGAAAAAGGTTTGAAGCAGGTTACGGATACAGGTGCAATAGAAACGGTTATCGATTCCGTTTTAGCTGCTAACCCTGATAATATCGCCGCTTATAAAGGGGGTAAAACAAATTTGTTCGGCTTTTTCGTCGGGCAGGTGATGAAAGCCTCAAAAGGAGCGGCTAATCCGCAAATTGTCAATGAAATTCTGAAGAAAAAACTGGGATAAAATGGCAAGAAATAAAGAAAGAAAAATTCCTGAAGTTTTAATTTGGTCTGACATCAATCATTATCCGGATGATTTAGCGTCTATGGTGATTTTAGCGTATTTATCGGATCATAAATTAATTAATATTCGCGGCATCATCACACAGCTTGGCGTATATGAGGTCAGACGCCGTAGAGCAATGTATGCCAAAGGTGCGATGTCGCATTTAGGATATCCGTTTGTTCGTGCGGTGCCGGGCGGTGATTATGATATGATTGATGAACAAGAAGAGAATCATTATATTGAAAATGAATTAACCCCGATTTTTGAAAAAGCCGGATTAACAATTAATCGCAGTGGCACAATCTTTTTGCAGGAATATATTAAGAGTGTTAAATCAAAAAATGTTTTTTTGCTGTTTAACGCACCGTTTACGGATTTTGGTAAATATCTAAAAGTAACGGGTAATACGGTTTTTAAAAAAGTTAAAAAGATTGTTATTATGGGAAATGTTTTACCCGAACGTGATGAGCGCGGTTTTTATCAGCCGGATTTAAGTTCGTTTAATTTTAAGTATTGTCCCGAATCAGCGCAAATGCTTTTTAATTATGTTCAGGAAAAAGATTTAAGAACAACGATTGTGCCGTCATCTGCCGTGAAAGATTTAAAAATGGATTACGGTTGTTTAGATGTTGTGGCAAAAAGCAAAAATCCGGTAGTTCGCCAGCTCCTTTTAACAAAAGATGAAACAAATCCGACAACGATGGCGTATGATATGATTTCTGCCATGTGTTTGGTTGATGGTGTATTTAAATCAAGTGGTGGTGAGATTACTAAAGAAGAAGGTGTTGAAAAAAATATTTTAATCGCTTCTATCGCTGATCCTGAGGCCATGCGTGCCAAATTATGCGAAATTTTTAAGGAAAAATTAGAGCCGAAAAGAATCTCTTTGGAACATTTAAGTCGTCCGAAAGCAGAAAAGCAAGAAGGACAAGAACCGAATGCTTGACGTGTTCCATAATATCAACTTTTTAAACGGGCTGTATGGTGCGCTGATTGCCGGTCTTTTGACAGGCGTCGGCGGATTTTGCATATATTTTAAAAAGAAATATTCGCAAACAAATATTAATGTAATGCTCAATATTGCGGCGGGCGTTATGCTTTCGGCTTCTTTCTTTGCTCTTTTGGTTCCTTCAATGGAAGAATTAATGTCTTATCATAAAGACGTTCATGTTGCGGGTTTTTGGTATTGCGGTGCGGTGTCGGTAGGGGTTGCTTTGGTTTGGATATTGAATATTTTATTGCCGCATGAGCATAACAATATGGTTCGGCACGGGCCTAAATTTGATTTAAAGAAAGCATGGTTGTTTATTATTGCAATCTCGCTTCATAAACTGCCCGAAGGGTTAGCGGTCGGTGTTGCCTATGGTGCCGAAGAGTTTATTAATCCGCTTAGTTTGGTGATAGGTATTGCGCTTCATAACATTCCCGAAGGTTACAGAGAACTCACTTTGGTCAAGGAAGTTAATCTTTATTTCAAGTATCTTTGCCTTGATTGAATAATCATCTCTGAGAGTGACCCATACATAATTGCCAAGTTCAAAATCGCCTGAGTATACGTCAAACTCGGGAAGAGCAAACAGGTTAGCCATATCAACTGAAAATTGTATCTGAGGAGATGCTATCTTTGATAATTCTTTCTGACCATAGTCTAAGAAATTATATAGCATATCAAAACGTTCAGATTCAGTCATGATATCCGTAACAACATAGTTCTCCGAAGACAGTTCTTCCTCTCGAATAAACGTTGACAGTTCTTTCAACTGGTCAGCTGTAAAGTTATTCTTCATGTCTGTCTTATTGATTATGACTGTTTTATCTATCTGGATTATTGCCTGATCAGCCTCTAAACTTGATATAGTTGCATTGACAGAAGCTATCTGTTCATTGAGCGCATTGACCGTATAAAGAGATGGGAGATAAGTGTCTACATACCTTCTTTGTATAGTAGTATCTGTTGAAC
>CAJOLB010000048.1:0-10207 GCA_905235385.1 uncultured Alphaproteobacteria bacterium
AAAGAGCCAACCCTCAGGATGAGCTTTATCGCTAAAATCCGTCCTGTTTGAAGCTTCAAATGCGATTTCGGGATAAGTTGTCGGCGTCTCACAAGCCGAGGCTTCACAGCCTGTCTCCGTCTTTACATAACCTGTCGCACATGTATAATCAACAACAATAACCTCCGGCACACCGCAGCTCACACACGTCTCTTTGACGGCAATAACCTCATCACCTGTCGGAATTTCAGCACTTTTATCTTTTTCGGCGCATTTTCTGATACATTCCGGATAATTTCCGTTCGGACACAGATTGCCTGACAGCTCGCCTTCGCCCTTATTGGCATCATTCCAGCGGCAACGTTCATCAACCTCATCACAGTTATAACACTCTAAACCGTGATAGTTGACCTTTCGGCATTTATATCCTTGTTCTTGCTTTGTGGCAACATCTGCCCTCGCATACAAACCGCCCATATTACAGGTATAACTCTTACACCATATATAATCCTGATCAAACGGACACGTAATAAAACCTTCCGGACAATATAAACCCTGTTTATACCCCAAATCGGCACAACTGGGCAAATCCGTACACCCGTCGCCACACGTCTCATCATAAGCAATCGCATCTGGAACAAAAAGTAACAGTGCTAAAACAAGAATTTTTTTCATTGAAGCCTCAAAAAAAATAATTAAAACTGTACATAAAACGTATTATACATTCGTTTTTTACACTAATCAATTATTTTTTTATGAAATATTTGTAACAGTGTGTAAGAATGCCGCCCGTCTTTTAAAATCAGACACCCTCAGGTGTGAACGATTTTGATAAAATGATTGATTTTGTCTTGAAAATGTTTTATCGGGAAAAAAGGATTAACAAAAAAGCTAAAATAATGTCGCTTTCAAAAACATTCATCAGCTTATGTCTTGCACTGACTTTAACGCCTTTTATCTGCGCTGCTGATATTCAAATCGCCACCGTCATGCCAAAATCCGGCGCATACAAAATATGGGGCGATGAACTCAATGAAGGCGCCAAAATTGCCGTTGACGAAATCAATCAAAAAGGCGGATTAAACGGCGAAAAATTAAATCTTCTAAGCATAGATGATCCGTGCAGCGAAACGCTCGCCCTTTCAACGGCGCAAATGCTTGCCCTAAAAAAAGAAGGCAAACCCGCACTTGTCATTGGTCCTTATTGTTCAGACGGGCTTGAAAATATTGCTAAAACATATCAAAAAGGAAAAATTTTCCATATTGTTCCTTCCCTTATCAACAATCAAAACGCCTCTCCCGATGCATCAGGAATGATTAAAATGTTCGGAGGCATCGAACAGGCTGCATCTGATTTGTTTGCATTTTATAATGATCACTATGCCGGTCAAACCGTCGCCATTGTTTCAAATGCCGATAACAAAAATCTCAATGACAGCATCTTACAAACTTTTAAAAGCCACGGAAAATCAAGCTTAATAAACGCCTATGATTCTCAAAGTTACGAATCCTTAGACGAACTTATTGATTCCTTAAACGAAACCGATGAAAAAATCATCTTAATTTTCGACACCCCGAAACGTACTGGCAAAATCATCAAAAAGCTCAAACAAATAAACAAAGAAAAAATTTTTATAACAAGTCGTTACATTGCCACGCCCGACTTTTTCAAACATGCCTTAAATTATCTTGACACAACGCATTTTATTGCCTTATCCGAACTTGAAGACAAACCCCAAATGGCCAAAGAATTTGCAAATTTGCGTTTAAAAGGTATTGAATTTAAGGGGCTTAATATTTACGGTTACACAGCCGTTAAAATGTGGGCAGAGCTGGTCAAAACCGCTAAAACCACAAACTACACAAAACTGGCCTCAAAAATCAAAAAACAGGGTTTTAAAACCTCTTGGGGCGAAACGTTTTTCAACAACGGAAACATCAAAAAGCCCTTGAAATATGCTTTCTACAAATTCCAAGGGCAAGAATATATTTTAGAGTAAATCAGCGCGTCAAAATCTTATAGATTTCATCTTTTGTTGTCGCTTTTCTAAGCTTGGTACACATTGTTTTGTTACGCATCGCCTTTGAAAGCGTGGCAAGAGCTTCCAAATGATCAGCGCCGCTGTTTTCCGGCGAAACGAGCATAAAGACCAAATCAACCTTCTCCCCGTCAACGGCCCCGAAATCAATCGGCGCAGAAAGCTTTGTAAAATAAGCTTTTACTCTCTTGGCTCCCTCAAGACGGGCATGCGGGAAAGCGATTCCGCCGCCATAAGCCGTCGAGCCTAAGTTTTCCCGTTCAATCATTGCATCTTCAACCATATGAAAATCAATATTTTCATGGCGTGCTAACTTTGCCGACATTTCTTCCAAAAGCTGACGTTTATTTGTCGCTTTAATAGAAGTAACAATCGTGTTCTGAGATAAAATATCAGAAATTTTCATCAGTATAAAACCTCGTATTATTAAGCCTTAGGTTCAACCCAGCCGATATTTCCGTCTTTTCTGCGATAAACCATGCTGATGTGGTTGTTTGAAGCATTTCTGAACATCAAAGCGCATTCATTTGCCAAATCCATATACATCACAGCCTCGCTGACTGTACAAACGGGAATATTAGCATCCGTTTCCGCGATTGTAATAGGCGCATTGATATCAACATCAAGCTCATCTTCTGTTTCATGAAGCGGCAAAACGGCCTGATAAGCAAGCTCGGTCAATCCCGTTTTTCCTTTATGATCATTTAACTTATTCTTATTACGGCGCAAACGTGTTGCAATATGCTCATGTGCATTATCAAATGCGCTGTATGGATCACCGGCCAAGCCGGTTCCTTTTAAAACCATATTTTTTGCAGGACGAACCGTCACTTCGGCGCTAAAATCTTCCCCTTCTTTTGAAAAAGCGACAATACATCCGAGGGGTGCATTAAAATATTTCAAAACTGTCGCATCCATCGCTTCTTGAACATGTTTTTTCAGTCTGTCGCCGATATCAACCTGTTTTCCTGTATATGTAATATCCATTTTATTTCCTTAAAATTATTATTGTTATTAAAACTCAACGAAGCGTAATTATAAATCATTTAATTTAAATAGCAACTCAATTTTCTGCATTTTAATTTAATTTTTTGTGAGAAAATTTAAAAAAATACCCTTTTTATACACGAATTATAAAAAAATATCCCGAAAACAAAAACAATAAAAAACAATAAGATAGATAAAAAAATTGTCTTTTTATTGCGTATTTTTTAAAAAACACTTGTCAAACGAACTTAAATTTGATAACTAATCTATCAAGACTTCAAAAAAGTCTGAAATTTGTTTTAATTTTATTTGAGGTTTAAATACATGACTGATACCGCAAATCGCGTTAAAAAGATCGTTGCCGAACACCTTGGCGTTGAAGAATCAAAAGTTACTGAAAGCGCTAGCTTCATCGACGATTTAGGCGCAGATAGCTTAGACACTGTTGAGCTTGTTATGGCTTTCGAAGAAGAATTCGGTTGCGAAATCCCTGATGACGCCGCTGAAAAAATCTTAACAGTGAAAGATGCGATTGATTATCTTTCAAAGAATGCGTAAGTCTTGTGGCTTAAGTTAAAACTAAAAACTCGCTGTGTTCAAGCGAGTTTTTTGCGCTATTATATAAAAATGAGGTTTTAAATGAAAAGAGTTGTTATCACGGGTTTAGGCATTGTTTCGCCTTTGGGCGTCGGTGTTGAACATAACTGGAAACGCTTGCTGAAAGGTGATTCCGGCATTGTCAAAATCACGGATATGGACTTAAAAGACATTCCGGTTCAAATTGCCGGCCGCGTGCCTTGGGGTGAAAACGAAGGCGAATTTAACATCAACGATGTTTTGCCCTTAAAAGAGCAAAAGAAAAATGACATTTTCATTGTTTATGGTTTGGCAGCCGGTCAGGAAGCTGTTAAAGACAGCGGTTTTATCCCCGAAAGCGAAGAAGAAAAAGAGCGTTACGGCGTTATGTTCGGTTCGGGCATCGGCGGTTTGCAAACCATTTATGACAGCGCTGTTGCTTTTAATGAAGTCGGTATGCGCTGCGTATCGCCGTTTTTTATTCCCTCTGTTTTAATCAACCTCATTTCCGGACAGCTTTCCATTCAATACGGCTTAAAAGGCCCGAATGAAGCCTGTGTTTCAGCTTGTTCAACGGGAGCTCACGCCATCGGCGAGGCTTTTGAAATCATCAATCGCGGTGATGCTGATGTAATGCTTGCCGGCTCTGCCGAAGCCGCCATCAACGTTTTGGGGTTGGGCGGTTTTGCGCGTATGCGTGCCTTAACCTCAAGTTTTAATGACGAGCCGCAAAAGGCCTCCCGCCCGTGGGATAAAAACCGTTCCGGTTTTGTGATGGGCGAAGGTGCAGGCGCGCTTGTTTTGGAAGAACTTGAACACGCCAAAGCGCGCGGTGCAAAAATTTATGCCGAAGTCGTCGGTTACGGTATGTCGGGTGATGCTTATCACATCACAACCCCCTCCGGCGAAGGTGCAAAACGCTCCATGCAGATGGCCTTAAACAAAGCCGCATTACGCGGTGTGAAATTGGAAGACATCGGCTACATCAACGCGCACGGCACATCAACGCCGGCGGGCGATGTCGGCGAAGCTTTGGCGGTCAAAGAAGTTTTCGGCGATAAAGTTCAAAATGTTTCCATGTCGTCAACAAAATCTTCCATCGGGCATTTGCTCGGTGCGGCAGGCTCGGTTGAAGCGGTTTATACAACGCTTGCGATTCGCGATCAAATCTGCCCTGCAACGCTCAATTTGGAAGAGCCTGAAGACGATATTAAAGATATGGATTTGGTGCCTTTAAAGCCGAAAAAACGTGAAATTAAAGCCGCAATGTCCAATTCATTCGGATTCGGCGGTACAAATGCAACGCTTGTTTTGAAAAAATACGAATAGATGAAAAAACTTTTTGCGCTGATTATAATTGTTTTGATTATTTGTGGCTTTGGAGCTTTCAAATATATCAATTCGGCACTTTTCAAACCGCTGGCTTACGATTCGCCGATTGTTTTTGAGATTCAAAAGGGAAGTTCGGCGCAAAATGTCGCGCACGCTCTTTTTTCGCAAAACTTGGCGCCCCACCCTTTGTTTGCGCGTTTAGCAATGCGTGTTTTGGGCTTTGATAAGCGCTTAAAAGCGGGCGAATATCTTTTAGAACCGCAAATGTCTTTAAAAGATATTTTTGAAAAATTGGCTTCCGGCAAAGTCATCATGCACCAACTGACATTGTCCGAAGGTTTAACCACCGCACAAATGCTTGCAATAATTGATGAAAATGAGTTTTTATCGGGCAACATTACCGAAAACGTCAGCGAAGGCGAAATTTTGCCCGAAACTTATACCTTTGCCAAAGACGAAACAAAAGACAGCCTGATAAAAAAAGCCAAAACCGATATGCAAAAAACGCTTGACGAAATCTGGCAAACAAGAGCTCAAAATCTGCCCTTAAAAAACAAAAACGAACTCCTGATTTTAGCTTCAATCATTGAAAAAGAAACGGGCGTTAACGCCGAACGCACAAAAGTGGCATCCGTCTTTATCAACCGCTTGAATATTGATATGCCGCTCCAAACGGACCCGACCGTTATTTATGCACTCACACTTGGAAAATCTGATTTAGGGCGCAGCCTGAAACATAAAGATTTAGAAGTAAACAGCCCTTATAACACATATATCAACAAAGGTTTACCTCCGACACCGATTTGCAACCCCGGCATGAAGGCAATTCAAGCTGCGGCAAATCCGGAAAATACACCTTATTTATATTTTGTTGCTGATGGAAACGGCGGCCACCGCTTTGCCAAAACGCTTGCCGAACATAACAACAACATCAGTTTATGGCTGAAAAGATAAGCTAAAAATATTTTTACCGTTTCTTTGAAAATGCAAAAAAGACGATTGTCACCAAAAGTGTTATCAACAAACCGATAACAACGGAAACATTTAAGTCTTGCCCAAGCATCAGCTCCGAATAGCCGAGATATGTGCCGCAAACAGATGTGATAAACACCGCGGGAATGAGTGCAATCCAATAAAAATGCCCCTTATATTTCAAATAAATCGCGCCGATCCAAAGCATAATTGCAGCAAGCATTTGGTTTGTCCAACCGAAATAAAGCCAAATTTTGTTCAAATCAACAAAAGAAAGCCCCATTGCGCAAGCAAAAATTGCAACACTTAAAATCAGGCGATTCGTCAGTTTTTGCTGTTTGATTTTGAAAAAGTCCGCAAGCGACAAACGCGCCGAACGTAAAGCCGTATCGCCTGAAGTAATCGCAAGCAAAACAATAGATGAGACAGTCAGTATTTTGCCATAATTTCCGAGCAAACCTTCTGAAATAAGCGACACAACCCTGCCGGCATTTCCGCCTGCTCCCAAAGCCTCGTTCAAACCTGTTGTGCCATGGAAAAAGGCAATGGAAAGTGTTGCCCAAATAAGTGCAACAACACCCTCTAAAATCATTGCACCGTAAAAAATCGGTCTGCCGTATTTTTCGCATGTCAAACACCTTGCCATCATCGGCGATTGCGTTGAATGAAAACCGCTTAACGCACCGCAGGCAATAGTGATAAACATTAAAGGAAAAATCGGCTTACCGTTCGGATTTTGATTCAAGGTCGTCAAATCAGGATAAAACTCGTAACCGCCCATAAAAAGCGCGCAAATAAGCAAAAGCGTTGAAAGCAAAAGCATTGCGGCAAAAAACGGATAAAGCTTGCCCACAATTTTATCAATCGGCAGCATGGTCGCCAAAAAGTAATAAGTGAAAATAATCAAAAGCCACCAAACAAAATCCATGCCGATGAGATTTGAGAGCATCATCGCGGGCGTTTTTGCAAAAATAGAGCCGACAATCAACAAAAGAGCCACAAGAAGCGCTAAAAAGAAAACACAAAACTTTTTACCTAAAAAGATTTCCACAAAATAAGAGAGCGTGCGTCCTTTGTAATACATTGAGATCATACCCGACAAATAGTCATGCACACCGCCTGCAAAAATGGAGCCTAAAACAATCCAAAACAAACAGACCGGACCGTAAAGCGCACCCAAAATCGCCCCGAAAACAGGCCCCAAACCGGCAATGTTTAAAAACTGAATCAAAAACACGCGCCACGGTTTTAAAGGCATATAGTCCACCCCGTCAGCATAAGTCACGGCAGGCGTTTGATGCTCCGGCCTGATGTCAAAAACTTTTTCAACCAACAGACCGTAAAAAACATATCCTAAAATAAGCATAATAACGGATAAAACAAAAAGCCCCATTTTTCATGTCCTTATAAATATTTTAACACCCAAAAGCCGCCGATAAGCAAAATCAAAAACAAAACCGATAGCCAACCTAAGTTCTTTTCAATAAAGGTTTTCATCGGTGCGCCGAAACGTTTTAAAAGCCACGCCACAACAAAAAACCGCCCGCCGCGCGCCAAAACGCTCGCTATTGTAAAAACCATCAAATCCAAATGAACAGCGCCTGAAGCAATGGTGATAATTTTATACGGGAAAGGTGTTAAACCGGCACCAAACACAATCCACGCGCCGTATTCGTGATAATAGTTTTCAAAAGTTTGAAACTTTTCTAAGTAACCGTAAAAATTTAAAAGCGGCTCAGCAATCAATTCAAAGAAAAACACACCGATAGCGTACCCGAAATAGCCGCCCACAACAGAAGCAAAAGTTGCAAGCCCCGCAATGCGCCACGCTTTTGAAGGCGTCGCCAAAATCATCGGAATAAGCATAATATCGGGCGGGATGGGGAAAAACGAGCTTTCGGCGAACGCCACTGCAAAAAGCGCCATCATCGCCCCCTTGCCTTCCGACAACTCCAACATCTTGTCATAAGTTTTGCGTATCAAACTCATTTTATTCCTCTTGCAAAACTATAAGAAGAATAATAAAAAAAGTCAATAAAATAAACTAAAAACAAAAGCTCTATTGCTTTTTAATCAATGATTGATATGATACGATAAATCATTTAAAGCAAAGGAATACACATGAAAAATCAAAATACATTTAATTTGATACATGAAAATGTTTTTAAGAAATATCAAAGCATTTATGAGGACATTTTAACCAAAATTTATCCGTCAAAAGGCTCTACTGGTTTTACGGAACGTAATTTGTCGGTTAATTTTTCTAAAGCTTATGAAAAATTGGCAAATAAAAATGAACTTTGCGCATACACATGGTTTGAATTTCAGTTTGGCGATAATAATAACAATCATCTAGATGCCTTTATCATCAATGATAAGACTCAAGAAATATTTATTATAGAATCAAAACGATATAAAAGTAAAAGAAAAAGAGAAAGTATTTTTAGTGATATTCAAAGAATGCCATTATTTATTTCTGATATAAAAGGGCGTATTGATTTCAATATAGATAATATCAATAGATCTGATTATAAATATTACGGTATTATTCTTGCAGATGTTTGGACTGAAACCCCCTCAAAAAGAAAAATTTGCAATACTTATCAAAAAAATCCTAAAATGAATAAAGACACTCTTTGCAATTTTTTCAAAAAAGACAAAGATTCTTTAGATTTCATGGACGATAAAATTTACTGCAAAGAACAATCCTTTGCTAATACCAAAAATGTTCCTGATTGTATCAAACAAAATTATCACCTTGTATCTATGTGGTGGCAATTTAAACTTTAATGTAGTAATAAAAACGCGGATAGTAGTTCAGATAGAGTTGAAATAAGAAATACATAAAATCATGTAAAACTTCTTGTTATTAAAACTTCGGAGAACGAGGTAAATAATAAGAGAACATCTTGCATAAAAACGCGGAGAATGTGTTAGATAAGTTCAAAAGAAAGACGAAAGTACCGCAGTGTACAAAGAAGTACATGAGGACACTTTCGTTCTGAACTTTTGGGCTTAGATGACCCATTATACGCGTTTTTACCCGATACGGCCGTGGCAGTGTTTGTATTTTTTCCCACTCCCGCACGGGCAAAGATCATTGCGCGCAACCTTGCCCCATGTAGAAGGATCTTTCGGGTCAAAAGCGGCCGGATCATGCCTAAAAGGCTGAGGAGCTTCTTGTTCTTTTTCGCCTGCTAAAACATTTTCGGGCGCTTCATGAACGGCGCTTGTCTTCATATTTTGCGCACGCTCTTCTGCCTGACGTGCTTTTTCGTCCGAATTTGCTTTGATAACCGTGCGACAGGTAACAATTGTTACTTGTTCTTTCAAAACATCCAAGAGGTCAGAAAACATATTAAACGCTTCTTTTTTGTATTCGTTTAAGGGATCTTTCTGCCCGTAAGCGCGAAGAACAATTGTATGGCGCATCTGATCTAACGTTGCAATATGCTCTTTCCATAAAAAGTCAAGCGTTTGCAACAAAATGCTCTTATCAACCATTTTAACGATATCTTGCGGCACGGAAGCATTTTTCTCGCTCAAATCTTTCTCAACTTCTGCCAAAATCTTTTCTTTCATATCTTCGGCGGACAAACCATCCTCATTGCCCCAGTTCACCACAGGAATCATAAAACCGGTTGTTTTGGCAAGCTCTTGTTGCAAAGCATCTAATTGCCATTGAGATTTATCAGACTCATAGGGCAAATGCCGCTCAATAAGTGAACTCAAACATTCTTCTCTCATTGTTTGAACGCTGTCTGAAACATCATCTGTTTCCATCAATTTTTTGCGCTCGGCATAAATCACCTTGCGTTGCTCGTTCATCACATCATCATATTTTAAGAGATTTTTTCTGATGTCAAAGTTGCGTTCTTCAACCTTTTGTTGTGCCTTTTCCAAAGCCTTTGAAATCCACGGGTGAACCAAAGCCTCGCCTTCGGGTAAACCCAAACGGTGCAAAACGGCAGACATTCTTTCCGAGCCGAAAATACGCATCAAATCATCTTCAAGTGAGAGGAAAAACTTTGATGTTCCCGGATCGCCCTGTCGCCCTGAACGACCGCGCAATTGGTTGTCGATTCGGCGGCTTTCATGGCGCTCAGTGCCTAAAATATATAAACCGCCGGCCTCTAAAACTTTAGCCTTATCTTCTTCAACCTCAAGTTTAATTTTTTCTTTTAACTGTTGAATTTGTTCATCCGATTCGTCACCTTTTAACAAGCTTTTCAGCTTCATATCGGGGTTACCGCCGAGCTGAATATCGGTACCGCGACCGGCCATATTTGTCGAAATCGTAATCGCACCCGACACACCGGCTT
>CAJOLB010000048.1:10217-22132 GCA_905235385.1 uncultured Alphaproteobacteria bacterium
GGTGCCGCGCATTCAAAACCTCAAACTTAACTTGCGGTGCCGCTTTTGAAAGCAAATCTGCCACAACTTCCGATTTTTCAACCGATGTCGTACCGACCAAAACAGGCTGACCTCTCTTGTGGCAATCTAAAATCGTATTGATAATCGCTTTATATTTTTCGGTTTCCGTCCGATAAATTTCATCATGCTCATCAACCCTGATAACAGGCTTGTTTGTCGGAATTTCCACACAGGGCAGATTATAAATATCCATAAATTCGGCTTCTTCGGTCATTGCCGTACCGGTCATACCGGACAATTTCGGATAAATTCTGAAATAGTTTTGGAAAGTGATTGAAGCAAGTGTCTGGTTTTCGGATTGGATAGCCACATTTTCCTTAGCCTCCAGAGCTTGGTGCAAACCGTCGGAATAACGTCTGCCTTCCATCACACGCCCCGTAAACTCGTCCACAATCACAACCTTGCCGTCTTTGACGATATAGTCCACATCTCTTGCAAACATTTTATGCGCACGCAAAGCTTGATTGACATGATGCACAAGCGTCACATTGGCAATGTCATATAAACTGCCGTCCGTGATCAACCCGACATCTTTTAAGAGCTGCTCAACATGCGTCATACCGGCTTCGGTTAAAGTAACGGTTTTTTGCTTCTCGTCTTTTTCATAATCAGCATCACTCAATTGCGGGATAATCTTGTTCACGGTAATATATTTTTCAGAAGAATCTTCTGCCGCACCCGAAATAATAAGCGGTGTTCTGGCTTCATCAATCAAGATTGAGTCCACCTCATCGACAATCGCAAAATTAAATTCCCTCTGAACACGATCGGCAAGAGAAAATTTCATATTATCTCTTAAATAATCAAAACCGAGTTCATTGTTGGTGCCGTATAAAATATCAGAGTTATAAGCGGCTCTTCTTTGCTCGTCATTTTTCTCATGAATAATATAATCAACGCTCAATCCCAAAAAGCGATAGACTTGCCCCATCCATTCGGCATCACGTTTTGCCAAATAATCGTTGACGGTAACGATATGAACGCCCTTGCCTTCGAGCGCGTTCAAATAAGCGGCTAAGGTTGCCACCAAAGTTTTACCCTCACCGGTTTTCATTTCGGCAATCATACCTTTGTGAAGCACAATACCGCCGACAAGCTGCACATCATAATGGCGTTGCCCCAATGTTCTTTTAGCTGCCTCACGAACGGCAGCAAAAGCTTCCGGCAACAAGTCATCTAACGTCTCGCCGTTTTTAAGGCGGTCGCGAAATTCTTGTGTTTTAGCCTTGAGTTCCTCATCTGAAAGCTTGATAAAATCAGGCTCAAGGGCATTAATTTTTTCAACGATTTTAAATTGTTTTTTTACAAACCTGTCATTAGCGCTGCCGAACAGCATGCGTGCAATTTTATTAATCATAAGATAAGACCTTTATTTTCATTTTATTTTTAATATTTTACATTTAGTGTTTATTAAAACTAAAGTCAATACTCAGCGCCAAAGTTATAAACCGCTCACAAAAAATACTTTGAAAAAATAAATAAAAGCGTTTATATTTTTTATCAGTTATTTTTGATAAATTTTTTAGGAGATAAAATATGCAAAAAAAATACCTTTTGGCCGGCTCTGCTGCTGTTGTTGTCTTGGCCGTTGCTGCGTTCTTCGCCTGCAAAGTTAATGCTCAAAAGAACGTCGGTATTGCCGCTCGCGTTAACGGCGAAGTGATCAGCGTTGATGAAATCAGAAAAGGCTATGCCGACAATCCGCAGATTGCGGCTCAGGTTCCCTTTGATGAGTTTTACGAAAAAGCCGTTGATGTTTTTGTAAACGGAAAACTTCTTTATCAGGCTGCCACAAAAGCCAACATTCAAGACACCCCTGAATACAAAGATCAATTAAAGACAGCTATGGAAGACTTGGCTCGCAAGGTATATTTAGAAAAAACGGTTGAAGAAAAAGTCAACGATGCAGCCGTTCAAAAATTCTATAATGACGAATATGTCGCAAAGTTTGAAAGCAAAAAAGAGATGGGTGCAAAACACATCTTGCTTGATGATGAAAAAACAGCCAAAGAAGTGATTGAAAAGTTAAACAAAGGCGGCAATTTTGATAAATTAGCCAACGAATACACCAAAGACAATACGGTTGATTTAGGTTACTTTACCGAAGACTTAATGGTGCCTGAATTCACAAACGCAGCTTTGGCATTAAAAGTCGGCGAATACACGAAAAAGCCGGTTAAAACACAATTCGGTTATCACGTTATTTTGCTCCAAGATGTTCGCGATTCTAAACCCTTGCCCATAAAAGATTTAGAACCTCAAATCAAAAACATCTTAAGCCAACAAATTGTTGCTGAAACATTTGATACGCTTCACAACGAAAGCTCAATCGAAAAATTCGATTTAAATGGCAAAAAGATGCCTGAGCCGAAAGAAGAAAAATAGATTTTTCTCACAAATCAAAACGCGCTTTTAAAAGCGCGTTTTTTTTATATTTCACCATATTCCGCTCTTTCAATAAAATGATAAACCGTCGGCACACTCACTCGTATTCTTCGCGCAATTTCTCGTTTCGATTTGTTATTTTCAAGCAACCTTAAAACAAGCTCCGAATATTTATCAATCTTATACGAAGCATTTTTTTTGCCCGGTCGTCTGCCGACCAAACGACCTTCTTCTTTCATCCGCGCGATAGCCTCTTTCGTTCTCAAACTGATGAGTTCACGTTCAATCTCTGCCGACAAACCGAAAGCAAAAGCCATCACTTTGGATTGCAGATTATCACCCAACTCATAACCGTCTTTGACGGTATAAACTTTTGCCCCGCAATTCATACAATGTTCCAAAATGCGCATAATCATAAAAAGCTTACGTCCTAATCTCGAAAGTTCGGAACAAATAATGATATCCCCTTTTTTAAGTCGGTTTAAACAACCGCCCAAAGCACGTTCGTTCGGTTCGGTGATACCTGATATACCTGCATCTTTTATATACCTGTCAATTTTTAATTTAAGAGACTTTGCCTTAGCTTCAATCCCTAGTTTTTGGTTTTCACAGTCTTGCTTATCTGTGCTAACCCTAATATATCCGTATATCATTATCTTTTCCTCATTTAACGAAACTGATATATATTTCGGGAATTTATTTTAGATATTTCCAATAAAAAAACAAGACATTAAAAATATCATTTTTTTTCTTGACAAGTATAAATAAGTCCGCTAATAATCACCAAAGAATTAACGGCGGGATAGCTCAGTTGGTTAGAGCAGCGGAATCATAATCCGCGTGTCGAGGGTTCGAGTCCCCCTCCCGCTACCATTTCATAAAAAAGCCTACTTTGTGTAGGCTTTTTTTTTAACATCAATGTCATCCCAAAAGCGAAGTGAGGTCAAGGGATCTTCAATTTTTTTTCAATTGCAACATAACGCGCACACCCCTTGCTTCTTTTTATCTTAAATTTTCCAATAAAAACTCTATCAATTATTTCAAAAAAACCCCGCCAAAAAGCGGGGCGAAAGGATACTAAAACGAGAAATAAAAAACTTAATTTTCCAAAGCTCTGCGCAAAATATTCACGCTCTCAGCCAAGGACGCATCTTCTCCGATTAAACCCTCAACTTTGCGCACGGCGTGCATCACTGTTGTGTGGTCTCTGTCAAACTTGCGCCCGATTTCCGGAAGTGAGCGAGAAGTTAATTGCTTAGCTAAATACATTGCAATTTGTCTTGGTCTTGCAACTGTTCTTGCACGTCTTGAAGATTGCAACTCTTTAACAGAAATATTGAAATATTCGGCAACTTTCTTTTGAATTTCATCAATCGTTGTCTTGCGGTCAATTGAACGTAACATATCTTTCAAAATATCTTGTGTCATATCAAGCGTAATTTCATTTTTTGAAAGAAGCTGCGTATGAGCAACGATTCGTCTCAAAGAACCTTCCAATTCTCTGATATTTGTCGTAATTTTCTGAGCCAAAAATTCAGCGACTTTCTCCGGCAAGGTAATACCCATCTGCTGGGCTTTATAATTCAAAATACCCATTCTCAAATCAAAATCCGTCGGATGAATATCAGCAACCAAACCACCACTCAAGCGTGATTTCAAACGACTTTCGATTCCCTCCAAATCAGTCGGCGATTTATCGGCAGAAATAATAATCTGTCTACCCTCTTCAATAAGTGAATTAAAGGTGTAGAAAAATTCTTCCTGTGTTGATTCCTTATTGCTCATAAACTGCACATCATCAACCATCAAAACATCAACAGCTCTGAATTGTTCTTTAAATGCAGCCGTATCTTTATAGCGCAAAGCCTTCACAAACTTAAACAAAAATTGTTCTGCTGAAAGATAAATCACATTACGGCTCGGATCCTGTTGTTTAATGTGCCAAGCAATAGCATGCATCAAATGCGTTTTACCCAAACCGACACCGGAATACAGGAAAAGAGGATTAAACGAAACATTTCTGGATTCGGCAACTTTTTTAGCAGCGGCACAAGCAAACTCATTTGTTTTACCGACAACAAAGGAATCAAATGTATAAGCAGGATTGAGCGGAGCAGAAAGTTGCATAAAGCTGTCTTTCGATGCGAAATCATTAAAGCTGCTTGCTGCATTAAAATTAGGCATATATATATTTTGAGGAGTCGGTGTTGAAGAAATTTTCTTCAATAAAGATGAGTCTGAAGAGTGATTTGTTTGAACCACAAAATTAATCTTTTTCACACTCGGATTTTTATGTTCCCAAATTTTATGGATTCGATCGGAATAGTGGGTAAGAACCCAGTTTTTCATAAAAGCGGTCGGCACGCAAATATTCATCACACCATTATTATAAGTGCCCACACTCAAAGGTTTCAACCAACTGTCAAAAGCTGTCTCGCCAAATTCCATTTTTAACTGGCTGCAAATCTGTCCCCATTCGTCTTGAACAGAACTGTCATTATTTTTCATTGCTTCTTCAGCCATTTTTTAATTCCTTATTATAATAGAGTTAATCCGAGTATATTTCTTAATAATGCTCCATTCAAAGCTATTCTCCAAAATGACATGCCCCTAAGTATCTCTGAAACTCAAACCCGCCTTCTTACAAAATGTATATCTTCCAAACAAGGTCGTGTCGTGTTTCTATAAAGCTCTGAAACTCAAACCCGCCTTCTTATAAAATGCATACTTCCAAACAAGGCCGTGTCGTGTTTCTATAAAGCTCTGAAACTCAAACCCGCCTTCTTACAAAATGTATATCTTCCAAACAAAGTCGTGTCGTGTTTCTATAAAGCAGAGCAAAACAAATTTTTATAAAGCAGAAGCTTTGAATCGAATCTTATTTCTTAATAATTCCTTTAAAAAGTGACTTGATAGTAACCATGATTTTTTTTAAAAACAAGAGAACTTTTTGCCATTTTTTAAATTATTTTTCTTGACATAGATTCTTTCAAGAGTCGTTCGATTCCATTGATTTTTATGACAAAAAACACACAAAATCGCGACCGCAAAAGCGGAGATTTTGTGTGTTTAAAAATTGATAAAAACTAAAACTAAAGAGCTTTAATTTTTTGAGCTAAACGAGAAACTGTTCTTGTTGCGGTATTCTTATGGAAAACACCTTTTTGAGCAGCACGCATCATTTCGCTTTCAGCAACCTTAAAAGCAACCATTGCTTCATCTTTGTTGCCGGCAGCAATTAAAGCATCAACTTTTTTCACAAATGTGCGAACGCGGCTTCTTCTCATACCGTTAATAACGCTACGTTTGTTGTTTCTGACTATTCTCGTCTTTGCCGATTTATGATTGGCCATATTTATTTATTCCTATTTATAAATTGATTACAAAAATATTCTGGTTAGCTTTATAACCGTTTAAATCCACCAAAGTCAACAATAATTTTAAAAAAAATGAAAATTTTCTTTGTAAATTCTTATTTTATGGTCTAGAAAGGCAGTCATGAAAGAAAAAAAACTCAGAACACGAAAATATTTTGCCCCTCAAAACGAGGGGAAAGTCCACGCTTGCGATTTTCCCGGATGCAAAAAAAAGGGAGAATACCGTGCGCCTAAAGACAAAACCTTAAAAGAATATTATTGGTTTTGCCTTGACCATGTCGCCGAATACAATGCAAACTGGAATTACTACGATGACGATTCTCAAAACGCAAAAGCCGATGAAACGCATAAAATGCACTTTGGCGGATTCTCTTCCAAAATAAAATATCAATTCGGTTATGACTTTATTGATGAGCTCGGCGACATCTCAAAATTTGACACCTCATCTTCCCGCCAAATTTATTTTAACCAAAATGATAGAAAGTGTGCCGAGATTTTAGATATTTCTCTTGAAGAGCTAAACGTCGATTCGCTTAAAAAACAATATAAAAAATTAGCCAGAAAATACCATCCTGACGTTAATTCGGGCGATAAAGAATGCGAAGAAAAATTCAAAAAAATTACGATTGCCTACAATGAGCTGATGAAAAAAATCAAGCCTTAACTGTAATATTTATTGTTTAGAGATTGCGCATACATATAAGGAAACATTTCTCCAATAACTTTTTCCTTATCCAAATTGTGATAATACAAAGCCAAAAATTCTTGCAGCAAACCGTTCCGATAGGTTAAAACTTCCCGTTTTGTGAATTTCTCATCATAAATCATATGATGCACCCAATCACTTACATTCTCGCTTGAAACGACAATCTGCTCATTTTCATCGCTTTCGATTGCGAGTTTCAAACCTGTTTTATGCATTCCCGTATGAGCCAATAAATTATAATCCCAATCCTTTTCAAAAGAGGAGACTTTTTTTAGAGCATCTTCTTCGGAAGCATATATATGTACATCGCGCCTGTCCATCTTAAAAAACTTTCAAAACTTAACGATTCGACTGTTTTTTTGAGTTAATGAGCTGAGCCAATTCCTCATCACTCATACTCATAATTTTTTCATCATGTTTTTCGCTCAAGGCCTCAAATTCTTGAGCCAAACGCTCTCTATATATAGCGACCTCACGTCCGGTTAACCCTTCGTGGCACATTTTAGCCGCCCAAGCTTTATAGCTTTCATAGTCAGATATAACGTCCAAATCACCGTTTTCTTTTTCTTGATAAAGAAGCTTTAGACCCGTAACATGCGTCGCACTATATTCAACCGGATCATAGTCCCAGTCTTTTTCAAAAGAAGCGATATGCTCCATAGCACCTTCATCAGATTCATAAACTCTAATTTCACTCTTATCCATTTGACTGTCCTTTGTTAATCTATATTCTTGAACCCTAAAACCATTTTTCTCAAACCAGTTAGCGACCAAATTCCGATGGCAAAATTTTCCGGATTCTTCGTAGCAAAGCAAGACAATATTCTCACCGAACCTATTTAAATCATCATATACATTTTGCGCTGAAAGTTTATCAAGAACTGTCCGCTGATACATATCACAATACCAACGCTCGCTCAATCCTTCATCATGCCACTTTTTCCACCAATCATATTTCGGTGCTAACTTTCGATACTCAAATCCATGATAATTTTCCGGCGCACGACCGGCAATAGAAACAGGTGTTAATCCCTTCTCTTCATACGCGTTTATTTTATCAAAAAAACCGGTATAAATCATTGTAACATCTCACAGAGCAGTTTAACATATTTTTTGATAATTTCAATACGTTTTTGATAGTCAGCCAAATTTCCCTCAACCAAAAGTTTTTGATCCGGCCTGATTTTAACAACACCAAACGAGCGGTTAACCAAATCAATCAACTTCAAAGCCGCACCATAAACATTGTTATGAAAAGCAATCAGAAGTCCTTTAGCCCCTGCCTCAATCTTTGAAATATTTGCAATTTTACACATTTGTTTAATTTCAATCGTTGTCATCAAATTTTCGACCTCAGACGGCAATGGTCCGAACCTGTCAACAAGTTCTGCCCTCATATCGGCCAACTCCTCATTTGTCTTCAAGGCGCCGATTCGCTTATAAAGCCCCAAGCGAACGCCCAAATCTTTAACATAACTTTCGGGAATCATCACCGGAATACCCGTTACAATTTGCGGACTGTAATCATCAGCTTGCGTTGCCTCAACAATTTCGTCAGCTTTTGCAGCCTTAAGACGCGCAATTTCTTCTTGAAGCATATGGTGATAAAGCGATATACCGACATCTTTAATATGTCCCGATTGTTCCGTTCCTAAAACATTTCCCGAACCCCTGATATCCATATCATGCGATGCGAGTGAAAATCCCGCGCCCAAAGTGTCAAGAGCAGATAAAATATTCAACCTCTTTAATGCAATCGGCTTCAATTTCTTTTGTGCCGGAACCGTAAAATAGCAATATCCCCTTACTTTAGATCGGCCGATTCGCCCCTTGAGCTGATAGAGTTGCGCAAGCCCGAACATATCCGCGCGATAAACAATCATTGTGTTCACGCTTGGCATATCAATACCCGATTCGATAATCGTTGTTGAAAGCAAAACATCATATTTCAGATTTGAAAAATCTTCCATCACATCTTCCAAATCTTTAACTCTCATCTGCCCGTGTGCAACTGCGATTTTAACTTCCGGCAACAGCTCCTTGAGCATCTTTTCAACACCGGCAATATCCGAAACTCTCGGACAAACAAAAAATGTCTGACCTCCGCGATATTTCTCACGCAAAACAGCTTCCTTAATCATCACCTTATCAAACGGCATCACAAAACTTCTTGCTGCCATTCTATCGACCGGCGGCGTTGCAATAATACTCAAATCCTTAACGCCTGTTAATGAAAGCTGTAATGTTCTCGGAATTGGTGTCGCACTCAATGTTAAAACGTGAACATCTGATTTCAGCGCTTTCAGTTTTTCCTTGTGAGTAACCCCGAAATGTTGCTCTTCGTCAATAATTAAAAGCCCTAAATTACAAAACTTAACATTTTCGGAGAGCAAGGCATGCGTCCCAATCACAATTTCAACCGACCCGTTTTTTAACCCCTCAATGGCTTCCCTCGATTCTTTTGCACTTGTCAAACGCGAAAGCATCTTAACTCTGATATCAAAGCCTTCCAGTCTTTTCTTGAAATTCAAATAGTGTTGACGTGCCAAGAGTGTCGTCGGCACAATCAGCGCAACCTGCGCACCGTTCGATGCGACAGCAAACGCCGCACGCAACGCAACTTCAGTTTTTCCGAATCCAACATCGCCAACTAATAATCTGTCCATCGGGAAATTTGATGACAAGTCCTTCATGATTTCATCAACCGCTTTAAGCGCTTTCATCTGATCATCGGTCTCGTGATATTCAAACCGCGCACAAAAATCATCATAAAGCCCTTGCGGCGGCATAAAACAATCTGTTGTTTTGAGCTCACGTTCGGCAGCAACTTTAATCAGCTTTTCAGCCATATCTTTGATTTTTTCTTTAACTTTGGCCTTCTTTGCCTGCCATGCCAAACCGCCCAAAACATCTAATTGAACATTTTCGTCATCTGAGCCGTAACGTGAAATAACTTCAATATTTTCGACCGGCACAAAAAGCTTGTCGCCATGCGCATATAAAATCTTCAAACAATCATGCGGCGCACCGCCGGCCATAATATTTTCAAGCCCGTCAAAACGTCCAACGCCATGTTCGATATGTACCACCAATTCGCCCACATTAAGTGTCGAAACATCGTCAATAAAATCTTCAGCCTTAACTTTGCGCACGCGCCTGTTTTGACGAACGCCGAAAATATCAGCTTCGCTTAAAACACAAAACTCATCTGTTTTAAACCCGTGTTCAATATCCAAAACGACTAAAGCAATTTTCTTTTGAGCACAATATTTGAGGGCATCATTATAACTCTCAGCCGAAACAATATTCTTGATTTGATATTCATCTGCGATTGAAACAAACTTTTCCCTTGCACCCGCGCTTGAAAAACAAATTATTCTCTTTAAGCGTGCATTTGCACTCAAATAATCTTTCAAATCTTCATAAACAGCCGAAACGGATATATTTTTTGCATGCGCGAAATCGCGCCCCGGAATAACCTTCAAATTCAGCACATCTGCGCTGTCAGGCATCGACATTTCACTCAAACGAACGGCTTTTTTATCTTCGACCAATCCCTCAAATTCGTTTTTAGTCAAATACATCAACTCCGGCATAACCGGACGATAAATTGTTTCATCGTTGGCCTGTTTAACTTTTAGTGCCTCGATTCGCGCCGTGTAATAATCATATATGCTGTCTTCCTTCGCCTGCAGAGCGTCATCAATATGTTGGCTTAACACGACCTCTGCCATCGGCAAATAGTCAAACAAAGTCGGCAGACCATCTTCATAAAAAAACGGAAGCCAGTTTTCAAAACCGATATACTTTGCCCCGTTTGAAATGCTTTCATAAAGCTCATCTTTCAAACCTACCGCACCGAATGCTTCACGATAGCGCTGCCTGAAATTTTCAATTGCATTTTTATCCAACACAACTTCATCAGCCACCCCGAACATATATGATTTAATTTCGCCCGTTGTGCGTTGTGAAATCGGATCAAACAAACGAATTTTTTCAATCTCATCATCAAACAAATCGATTCGCAAAGGCTGATCCGCACTTGCCGGAAAGATATCAACGATATCTCCTCTCACGGCATATTCGGCCGGTTCCATAACCTGTTCGACTTTTGTATAGCCGTTAATAAGCGCATAATGCAAAAAATTATTATAATCAAATTTTCCGCCGACCTGTAAAGTCCGTTGTGAATTTAAAAAGATTTTTTTAGGCGGCAGTTTTTGTAAAACAGCTCCAACGCTCGAAACAATTAACTTCTTTTTTCCTTCTTTAACGCCTGAAGTTAATTTTGAAAGCGTTTCCAAACGTTTCCCGACAACATTGACATTCGGTGAAACCCTGTCATACGGAACCGTATCCCAAGCCGGAAAGCGCAACACTTCGACATCGGGCATCAAAAACGAAAAAGCATCGGCAACCTGCTCAAGCTCTTGCCCGTTGCTTGCCACATACAAAATATCATGTTTGCTCGTTTTTATCAAATCGGCAAGCAAAAACGGCGTATAACTCAAAGGCACACTTGAGAGTATTTGGCTGTGATATTTTTCAAAATCCAATTTCATAAAGCATGGTATAAACAATTTTTTATTTTAAGGCAATAAAAAAAGACACTCTCAAAAGTGCCTTTTTATTGGTGGAGCTGAAGGGGATCGAACCCTCGACCTAATGATTGCGAACCATTCGCTCTCCCAACTGAGCTACAGCCCCATAGTAATTCTTTGTATTTAGGGCTCAGTTGCTCGGTCACTCGTTTTGTAAATTCGCCATAGTCGCTTTTCGCTTCCTTGCTCATTAACAAAACTTCGCCGCTTGTGGTATAAAATGCCATTATGGGCATTTTCTATCCTCGCGCCCAACTGAGCTACAGCCCCAAAATAATTTTTTTGTATTTGAGCTACAGCCCCAAAAACACAGACTTTATATGCCACAAATTTCAAATAATCAAGCATAAAATAAAATCTTTCTTAATGTTTTCCTCTTATGATAACCAAATAAAAACAGGAGAAAACAATGCATATTTTAGGTGAATTTTTAGGATATTTAGCAGGCATTTCAACAGCCGTTTGCTTTTTGCCTCAAACAATAAAAACGATTAAAACAAAAGATGTTAAAGGCTTATCTTTTTTAAGTTATGTCATTTATAACATCGGCATTTTATCATGGATTTTATACGGCATTTATTTACACTCATTTCAAATGATATTTTTCAATGCCATATCCCTTATTTTTGCTTCAACCATATTGTATATGATTATCAAAGTAAAAAAATAATGATTCTGACAAGCTCTTACACATTTTTCAAAAACGCGGAGAGCGTGTGCGTATAATAAAAACTTTGAGTAAACGCGACGGGAGTGTACATGAACGTACATGACCGAGCGTGAACG
>CAJOLB010000049.1 GCA_905235385.1 uncultured Alphaproteobacteria bacterium
ATAATATTCCGTTTGTGGCAACGATGATTCCGATGCTTAAATCAATGGAAGAAAGTTTGGGCGGACGCGAGGCTATGATGCCTGTTTGGTGGGCATTATCGCTCGGCGCTTGTTTCGGCGGAAACGGCTCTCTCATCGGTGCGTCGGCAAACGTTATTGTTGCCGGTTTGGCATCAAGAGAAGGTCATCCGATTAAATTTTTGGGATTCTTGCTCTGGTCTGTTCCCGTTATGTTGCTTTCTGTTTTAATTTCAGGAATTTATTTGTATCTTAAATATTTTGCGTTTTAGTGTTCTAAAGATTTCAGCTGCAACGCTCTGTTATATGCGCGGATGCTTTCTGCCCCGATCGGCTTTAAGAGTTGCTCGTAATTTAAGAGCTTAAAAGTTAAATAGTCTTCCATCGTGGGATGATTTTTGATTGAACGCAAAACTGTGCGAACAAAAAAGCTGTTCAACTCAGAGCCTAATTCTGTTCCTCGATATTTGCGTTTTATGCTTTCATATTCTTCCATAATCACTTTTCTTTTTTCTAAATAATATTTCTTCATTTCATTTTCGGAGATATTTATTTCTTTTGTCGGTTCAATCAGCCATTTTCCGTGCTTAAGTGAATACAGAGAAGCAAAATCAACCTGTTTGCTTGAAATTTTGATATCTATGAGGCGCTTGTTGACATAAAAACGGTAACCCTCATTAAAAAAACCGTTCAGTTGTGTGGCTAAGAATTTATCCATGTGTTCGCTGTCTTTAGCAAGCCATTTGCAACCCGTATTATGAACCTCAACACGCATGTCAATATCTGAGCTGTCTTTATAAAAATAGCCGGAACTGGAACCTGTTAATGTCACATCTGCAACTTCAAGCCCGTCAATCGGAGAAATAACGCTTTCAATCAGTTTTTCGGCATATCTTAGGAGGGTTCGGCGCATATTTTCATGCATTTGGTTGTTTTCATCAAAAAGCCATGGAGCAAGTGTTTCACGGGGGGTGAGCAAACGTTTGATGTTTTCTTCTAAATTAAACGGTTTCATCTTCTCCCCTTTCTATGTAATAACATTCCGACTTGATGATTTCGCGGTTAAAATGTTCACGAACTTTGAAGACATCTAAGGCCAAGAGCAAATTATATTCTAAAGAATATTCGCCTTCAGGGGTGTGCTCTTTTGCATACATTGCTTTTTGTTCCATATCTGCAAAATATTTTTTAATTATGGCACAGCTTTCCGGCACATATATACCCGCGGCATTCTTGGGCAGATTATCAAGGTGAGTGTGAAAATCGTCATTTAGTTTGGCATATTCTTCAAAAAGAAAATCCAGATCGTATTTAAAATTTTGAAACACAGGTTCTTGATTCCATTTGTTTCGCATCACTGACCAATTTGCAAAAGTTATATCTTTGGGCTTTAAAAGATGAAACAATAACGGATGATTATAAACCTTAAATACAAAACCGCGTTTAGGCAACGAGTTGGATATTTTTTTGAGGGTTTCATCGGGAAGACCTGTATCTATAACAAATGCGATGTTGATGGTTGAGGTCGATGTATGAACCGAACTGCAGACAGAACCGTAGCAGATAATATCCTTGACTGATGTTTTCAGAAAAGACAGCAGCTCTTCTCTGATTAAGCCAAAAGCTTTTCGAATGTGTGTAGCGACATCCGGGTGCATTTCATTGCGATAATTAAAAATATCGCGAGGCAACATCTGGTTGTTTTGAACCAGATGCGCTATCATATCGCGGGCTGTTTTTTCACTTAATTCCATTTTTTATTCTCTGTCGTTTTGTTTTTTTATCCTGCCATATTTACATAAAACTTTCAATCTTTTTATTAAAAATAAAAGACGAGATTTTTATCTCGTCTTGTTTTAATCTTTATGGCGGAATGTAATGCGCCCCTTTGTTAAATCGTAGGGCGTCATTTCGATATCAACTTTATCACCGACCATAACGCGAATACGAAACTTTCGCATTTTTCCGGCCGTATGCGCTAAAATTTCAACCCCGTTTTCAAGGCGGACGCGAAACATTGCATTCGGCAATTTTTCGACTACTTCGCCCGTTAATTCTAATAGTTCTTCTTTACTCATAAAAGACCTCTGATTGTTTAATTTTTATACTCTATAATATTATTTTTTTTGTTTTGCAACATTTTTTATTGTTTTTCTGACAAGATGCTGGATTTTATTTTAGGCATTTGTTTCTGATTTTTTTGATTTCGGAAACTTCAATTCAAAAACCGTTCCTTGTTTTATGATGCTTGAAACAGAAATTGTGCCTTTATACTTTTCGACCAGCGATTTAACAATGGCTAATCCAAGCCCTGTTCCTTGCTGCTTTGCACTTTGTCCGCCCGAATAGAACGGATCAAAAATATGAGGCAACTTTTCTTTTTCTATGCCGATCCCCGTATCTTTGACTCTGATGATGACATCATTTCTGTCTTTATCTGTTGTGATTGTCAAAGAACCGCCGGACGGCATCGCTTTAATTGCATTTTGAGCCAAATTCAAAATAATCATTTTAAAATCAGCCTGATTGCCTAAAATATTATTGTCCGTGTTGGAAAACTGAGAGCTGATGACTATTCCGTTTCTTTTGGCTTCATAATCAAGCAATGATAAAACCTCTCCGATGCTTACTCTGATATCAAAAACTTCCTGTGCTTCCGGATTGTTCTTAGCAAGTCTTAAAAGTCTTTCCGGAATGCTGATGGTTGATAAAATTTGGTCATATATCAATTTTATATATTTTTCATTTTCGGATGTCGGCGTGTTTGTGTTTTTATCCATCATGTTTTCCAAAATCATTCGTATCGAACCTAAATTGTTTTTCATTTCATGGGCAACAGATGTTGATAAAAATCCGAGAGAAGAAATTTTTTGCTGATGAGAAAAACGAACGTCATCACTTAAATCTCGAATCGATTCAATAATATAAAAATCATTTTTTTCTTTATCAACGACTCGCAACGGAGCAGCATTAACAGCTAATGGTCTGCCGTCAAAATTTTGAACCATATTCATGTTGCGCGTTTTAGAATTTTTGATTTCTTGAAGCGGGCAAGTAAACATTCCGTGAGGACACGGCTTTTCATAGCCGTATGCCTGAAAGCATTTTTTTGTGTGGCCTTTCTGATTGAATTGTTTTATATAAGCTTTATTTGAAAGCATAATATTATAGTCTCGATCAATCACGCGAATGCCGTCCGGTATGGTATCAATTAAAAGCTGAAGAAATAATTCGGAATTTTTAATCTTTGCAATATTACTTTCGATACTGTCAATCATGCTGTTGAAGGTGCTGGCAAGCGTGTCTATCTCATCAAAAAATATTTGTTTTTTATCAACCGATATGCGGTGAGAAAAATTTCCTTCCGATACTAATTTTGTTGCATCCGACAACTTGTTAATCGGACCGATAACCCAGCGTTGAAGCACAAATCCCAAACAAAAAATTGAAAACAGAGACAAAAGCGAACTGATACCAATAATTTTCATACCTGCCAAAAAGGCTTGAGATTGTTCGTTGAAGTTTTTTTGCAATTCGTCATTAATTTTGAGCTCGTATGTCAGCTCTTCCTGTTTGTCTGTGAGGTTTGTGCTTAATTTCGGGGAAATTTTGACATGGACCTTATTGAGCTCACGTTGCAACGTAATGTTTTCGTGCAACAAGTTCATCACATATTGGTTTCGTTTTGAAAGAGCCGTGTGATCCTCGGAATATTTTTCCGCATAAATTAACGTAAACATTGTCAAAAACAAGGTCGCCATAAATACAAACAGAGCGAAAACCGTGTAAAAAATTTTTTTCTTTAAGCTAAAATACATTCTTATTCCTCAAATTTATATTGTCTTTCTAAGGTTGCCTCGTCAACGTTATGCAATTTATAATATGTGAGTGTATAATCAAGCAAACCGGCAAAATTTTGCAAATCGCTGTCAAGAATCATCCCCCAATCCATTCTTTTTCCGTAGAGCGGCATTTCTTCGGCATTTTGACGGAACATTGCACGCACATCACGAAATGTTTGGTAATTCACATTGCTGTTTATTTTTAAGGCATAATCCCGAATCGACGATTCAAGAGAAGGATAAATTTTATATTTATAACCATCTTCTTTGTCTTCAAGCGGTTCTAAGCCCTCTTCTTCAAACCAAACCTTTATTTTATATAAGTTGTTGGCCTGAACGGCAATTCTTGAAGTTCCCCAATCGGTATATATCGCCGCAGCCGCAAGCATAATAGACGGCGGAACTATATCTACTTTTTTTTCGAGTTCAGATAAAATTCTGATGTATTTTCGTGTGTCTTTATAAGGCGAAACAACGTCGTATTTTTCTGCAAGCTTATCGATATAATATCTGTCTGCTTCGTCGAAGTCTTTGTTTTGCTCAAAATCATATTTTAAGGCATCTAAAATTTCTCGCTCATCTAAAATCTCTTCATTGATTTTCAATATCAGCGGAATTAATATTTTCATAAATATTCGATTGCGCTCCGTCTTATCTTCTTGTAAGGCAAAATCGTGAGGAATGTTTTTCAAAAAAACACGCGGATATTCATTTCCCGGCGGGTTAATATACGAATCATAATATAATTCATCAAACAGTTGTGTTAATTTCCGAGTGTCATAATCGACAAGATAAATGCCTGTGTCGTCAACAAAATATTGTTCCTGAGCACTATAAACATTGAGTGCAAATAATGTCAGAAATATGAGGACACTCTTAAACATTTTAATCTTCCCTTTTGATTTGCTTTATGTTTTTAATATATTTTTTGATTGTTGTTTCAACTGCGTTTTGAAGCGTTTGCGTTGCATGAGGACAGCCGTGACATCTTCCGTTTAATTTAACCGACAAAACGCCGTTTTCTAATTTGATAAGCTCTATGTTTCCTCCGTCTCTTTGCAAATATGGGCGAATTTTTGCCTCTGTTAACGCCTCGATTTGTTTCAAAATATCGTCTTTAGAAGCCTCAAAATTTTTAAACCAATTAAAATCGCCGTCAACCAATTCTGCCATGATTTGCGGGCTCAACGATGACCAATCCCCGCCTTCCTCTTTTTTCACGAACAGCATATCAGGCAATAAAAGAACTTCTTCGATTTGCCCGATTTTAAATATATTTTCCATCAAGGGTGATGATTTTTTATCTTTTTTTCGGGCATATTCTGTCTGATATTGGGCTAAAACAGGGTTCGAAAAATAAAAATTCCGAACATTCGGATTTAAGGTTTCTTCAATTTCAATCAGCATTTTTCAATTCCTCTATTTGACGGTTTAATTCCGTTCTGGCCTTGAGCGTGAAATATGCCAATGACAAAAGATGATTTGGTGTCGTTGTGCTGTTTATTTTGCCGTTTCGGATAAACAGCGGTTTCATATCAAGTCCCTGTTTTAACGGTTTTAAGACAGATGACGAATCGAACATTAAGTCTTTTTGAGCCGCTTTTAAGAGCAAAAGGTCCGCATACAAATTGCCTTGAGCCCAGAAAAACACATTATCTGCTTTCAGACTTTTTCTTACATCAATATTTTTTTGAAGTTTTTGTTCCACCAAAATCATATTTTTTTCAACCGCCGACAAAACTTGATATATCACTTTTTTTTCAACAACGGCTGTTTCATTAAATTTGAGCAAACTGCGCCGGGCTTTTCGATATTGAGCGGCAGATGACGGCTCTATCTTAAAATCTTTTGTTCTGGAAAAGAGCCACACATTCGCCGGATAGTGCAACAGCGACGAAGCCTTGTTCATTTCCGTGTTGTTTAAGGATTTCGAAACAAGATCTATTGTGGTTGCCAAGCTTTCTATAATCCCTTTTTGATAAGAAGGCATATTGTCCAGAATCGAAGCCGGAAAGAAAAACGGCAAATTCGGCGTAAACATATGATCATCTATCTCGCGTTTGATTAAATCAGCTGATGTTTGTATAAATGCATATCCTTTATATTCTTTTGCGGCTTCAAAATCGACGTCTTTATCAATTTTTTCAACCATCATGCTCCCCAAGGCATAATAGAGAATAATCAAACACGGACCAATAAGAGCAACTGATTTCCATGATGTTTTAAGGAAATTTGATGTTTCTCGTATGGCTTTTTTTATGTTTTCAGATGTTCTAGCCTGCATTGCCTGTCTTCCTTCTTTTTACAAAAGTTCTTACAAACTCTTTGATATCTAAGACACGCATGACAAATGCATATATAAAAAAGCAAATAAGCCCAGAAGCCCCTAAAAAGCAGAAAATGCAGAATTTAACAAAAAAGTGATATTGCAAATATCCGCCGCATATCGTGTTTATACCTTTTTCCATCGCCAAAACGGATATGCCCATCAATACGGCTGCACAAAAAATTTTTACGATTTTGAGCATAAGGGCTTTTGAAAAACTCCAAAATCCCCTCTTTTTCAGCCCGTATACGTATTGCGCCAAAGAAACAAATGCCGCAATCGTTGTGGCAGACGCAATTCCGACGTGGCCAAACGGAATCATCAACATGAGATTGAAGCTGAAATTAACGGCAAAAACAACTGCGCTGAATTTAACGGGCGTGACAGTATCGCCTCTTGCAAAAAAATTCGGCATTAAGGCTTTAACCAACACATAGCACGGAAGCCCAACCGCGTAAGCAATTAAAGCATATGAAGTTTTCAAAGTGTCTGCCGACGAAAACTTTCCGTGTTCAAACAAAATGTTAATCATCGGGCGCGCTAAAACAATCATCAACACAGCCGCGGGGATTGATAAAAGCGCAGCGTATTCAACTGCTTTATCTTGCGTTTGTTTGCTTTCTGTCGTGTTTTGAGCTTTTAATTGCTTTGATAAAATGGGCAATAATGCCACGCTGATTGCCGCACCGACGACTCCTAAAGGAAGCTGTTGCAAACGATTGGCATAATAAAGCCAAGAAATTGCGCCCGTGCCCACGAGTGAAACCAAAATCGTGTCAACAACCATGTTGATTTGGTAAATTCCGGCACCTACAACACCTGGGGCAATGCGTTTGAAAAGTGTTTTTATTTCATCTTTTTGCATAATTTTTTTGATATGAACATACGGCTTGATTTTGACATCTATTTTATCAAGTGCGTATTTCAGCCACAAGATTTCCAAAATACCGGCAAGCGTAATTGCTGAGGCAAAACCATAGGCAGGAACAGGAAGAAACGGAACCAAAACAAACGCCGAAACAATCATTGTTAAATTTAAGATGATCGGGGCTGTCGCCGGCATCGCAAACTTTTCAAACGAATTTAAAATGCCCGCTTGAAAAGACACAATCGAAATAAAAAGCAAAAACGGAAACGTTATTCGACATAAATTCGTCGCCAGCTCTATTTTTCCGGCATCACCCGCAAAACCCGGGGCTAAGACCTGAACGACATAAGGCATGAAAATTTCAAACAGAAGGACGAACAAGAGCAGAAAGAAAAACAGTATCGACACTGCTTGGGAGGCGAAGAATATCGATTTTTTCTTGCCTTCGGTTATAAGTTTTTGGGAAAACAACGGAACAAAAGCCGCTGTAAATGCGCCTTCTGCAAAAAGGCTGCGGAATAAGTTCGGCAGTTTGAATGACACAAAAAAGGCATCGGAAGCCATACCGGCACCCAAAAAATTAGCCAAAGCCATATCTCTTGCAAAACCCGTAATACGGCTGATTAATGTAAAACCTCCAAAAGTGGCTATCGATTTAAATAATGACATTTTTTATTCCGCTGTTCTTATTTTGTCTTTATTTTATACAATATAACTTCGTTTTGCACTATTTAAAAAAAACTTTTACACGGATAAAAAAAAGACTTGACAAAACATTTTTTATATGTTAAATTTAGACAAAATAAGGCAATTTTAGGAATAAAAACAATGACAAAAACTATGGAATTACTAAAGAAAGCTCAGAAGCAATCAACAATTGCGTCAGGACGTGTATCCGGTAAAGATATTTCTCCCGAACAGCAAAAGAAAATGAACGATTTTCGCGAGAACAACAAGCTTTCGGCTCATATCTCAAAGGAATTTAAGAAGTTAGCTTTCGGTCAAAACAAAGATGCTTCTCAGAGTGTTATTGAACGTATCGAGCAACATCATTCGATGGTTAGAAATGCCTTGAAGCGTATGCAAAATATTTCTCGTTAAGATTAAATAAGAGTTTTTTCATCTCCTCCTCCTAAAGGACCGTCCGCAAGGGCGGTCTTTTTTTGGGAATAAAAAAAGAACCATCTTTCGATGATTCTTCTTTTTTATTCTTCAGGTTCGCTCTTTTTTAAGTCTGCCGCAACTTTCGGATGACGAAGAAGTTTTTCAATGCGGTCAACTTCGGCAAAAGTGTCATCCGCCCTAAAGGTAATATCAGGGGTATATCTGAGCTGCAATTTTGAGGCAATTTGTTTTTTGAAAACGCCTTTTTCAGCATTGAGCATTTCAAGCACCAAGCCTAAATTTTTGCCGTTTAAGGTCATAACATAAGCCGTGACATATTTCAAATCAGGCGAAACTCGAACTTCGGTTACCGTGATAAATGCGCTTCGAATATCTTCAGAGCGCATATCGCCTCTTTCCAAAACAGATGTGATGACACGTTTAATCTCTTGGGCAACTCTGAGCTGTCTTTGAGATGGCTCTTTATTTTCTGCCATATAATAATCTCCTATAACTTCGCAGCAATTGTTTCTAACTCATAACATTCAATATAGTCGCCGACTTGAATATCATTATAGTTTTCAAAACTCATGCCGCACTCATAACCTTCACGAACTTCTTTGACATCTTCTTTAAAGCGCTTTAATTGTGCTAAGTTGCCGTCATGAATAACGACGTTGTCACGAAGGAGGCGAACCTTTGAGCCGCGTTTGACAAGACCTTCGGTAACCATACATCCGCCGACTTTGCCCACACCCGTGATGTTAAAGACTGTTCTAATTTCGGCATAACCCAAAACCTTTTCTTTGATTTCAGGCGAAAGCAAACCTTCCAAGCCCTTCTTGACATCATCAACAACATCGTAAATGATGGAATAATATTTGATGTCTATCCCATCACGGCGTGCCATATCACGAGCCTGAGGATTTGCACGAACGTTAAAGCCGATGATAAATCCGTCAGATGCTTTGGCAAGCGTTACATCGGATTCAGAAATCGGGCCGACTGCCGAGTGCAAAATCTGAACGGATACTTCTTCGTTAGAAAACTTCGTGATTGCTCCCTCAATGGCTTCAACCGAACCTTGAACGTCAGCTTTTATGATAACAGACAGGTGTTTTGACTCGCCTGACTTGATTTTATCAAGCATTTGTTCCATCGCGGATTTGGCGCTCTTAACCAACTTCGTTTCACGCTCTTTTCTCAAACGATATGAGGTCACTTCTTTGGCTTGGGCTTCATCCTTGACAACAATAAAGTTATCACCTGCCGCAGGGGTTCCTTGCAAGCCTAAAACCTCGACAGGAGTTGCCGGAGACGCTTCCATAACCTTTTTGCCGTGTTCGTTAAACATGGCTCTCACGTGTCCCCACTCTTTGCCGGCAATAAAAATGTCACCGACTTTTAAGGTTCCGTTTTGAACCAAAACCGTTGCCACACTGCCGCGACCTTTTTCCATTTTTGCCTCAATCACTGATCCTTCGCCTTTTCTGTTCGGATTGGCTTTTAAATCTAAGATTTCGGCTTGTAACAAAATGGCCTCAACCAATTTTTCAATATTGATTCTCTTTTTGGCTGACACTTCGGCACACAAACTTTCGCCGCCCATTTCTTCAACGGCAATGCCGTGCTGCAAAAGCTCAGTCTTGACACGCATCGGATCTGCACCGGGCAAATCGATTTTATTAATTGCAAC
>CAJOLB010000050.1 GCA_905235385.1 uncultured Alphaproteobacteria bacterium
AGTATGGCTCTCGGTGTTTTGGGCGTGGTGTTCGGCTTTGTGATTGTGGAATATCCTTTAATCGGAACGATTGCAATCAGCACTTTAATGGGGTTTTATATGGTCGTTTATGGTATTTTTGAAATCAGTGAATATCTGTATTTCAGGAAGGTGGAACATAAAAAAGCCGACTAAAAAAAGAACCTCATCTGAGGTTCTTTTTTTTAGATTAATACACATCCGTATAAAACGGCAAAAAAGTGCATGATTGTTCCGGTAAGAACAAAAAAGTGCCAAATAGCATGTGTGTATTTTTTCTTTTTCATGACATAAAAAGCAACTCCTCCTGTGTAGAACAAACCACCTAAGACTAAGAAAATAAGACCTAATCTGTTGATGTTGTTGATTAAGGGTTTCGTGGCAAAGATGATGAGCCAACCCATTAATAAATAAAGCCCGATTGACCAAATTTTTGTGCCGCTGCCGGATAATGTGAGCTTTAGGATTGTGCCAAGAAGTGCTAAAAACCATATGATGCCGAAAATGATCCAGCCGATTGTGCCGCGCAGGTTTACAAGCAAAAACGGGGTGTATGAGCCGGCAATTAAATAATATATCGAAATATGGTCGAATTTTTTTAAGATTTTTTTGGCGTGCTCATTTGGAATCGCGTGATAAATTGTTGAGGCTGTGTATAAAATAATCATGGAACAGCCGAAAATAACCGTTGAAACAATTGTCCATGCGTTTCCGTAAACAGAAGAAAAGGCCGCTAAAATCACAAGACCGGCGATGCTTAAAATAATTCCTAAGCCGTGAATGGAACAATTGCAAATTTCTTCAACAATTGTGTAAGGGCGTTGCATTTTGATTGTTTGGTTCATGTTCTTTTCCTGTTATTTTATTTTTTCGAGATTATAAAGGCTATCAGTTTTTTTAAGGAATGTAAAGCCTTAAAAAAAGCTTGTATTTGATAAAATTTTGTCATAATATGTGAGTACAGTTGAATATTTGTTAAATTATTGCGATATGAAACCGAAAGATATTGCACGTCTTGCGGAGATATCCGTCAAGATGATGAGGGGAGCTCTTCCGTTCTTCCTGCTTTCGGCAGTCGTTTATGCTATCACAGCTTCGCACGGGGGAAGTGCTATGGCGCTTTTAATTTCAAAGTGGTGTATGATTGTGTTTGGTGTGATGTGCCTGCCGATGGTTGTTTTGATGCTGATTTTCGGGATCGGTTTGTTTCTCGAAAAGTAGGGAAAAACAAAAAGCGTGATGTCTGAAACATCACGCTTTTTGTTAATCTTGATCAAAGAGGATTGCCTTAATCGTCTCAAAGTCGAGACAATGCGGCTTGCCGTTTCGGCTTTCTTCTTTTTGAAGTTCACGTTCGGGGCCCTCCCAAATCCACAGATCCATTCCGTCGACGCAGGATACGTATTCGGAAGGATAAATTCGTCCGCCTAAGGCTTCTTTGAGGGCCATGGCATGGTTTTTGGAACCAGTGAAATAGCTCCAGTCCATGCTCATCAGCTCAAAGTCCAGCTCGTGGCGGCGGGACCATTGATAGACGAGATCGCGTTGGACGCATCCGGAGTCGCGGCAACGGAAGAACACGTTGTCTATTCTCTTGACGTAACCGTCAGGGGAGACACCCCAGCTGAGTTCATTTTTGATCTCGGCTAATGTTTCTTTTCTGTTCTTACTCATCGCTGTTCCTCCCCAAAGAGTTTTTGTGTCTCTTTTCTTTCTTTCCTGTTCTTGATCAACAGGGAAGTCAATCCGGTAAAAACAGAGATGAAACAAGGAATGGCATACCATGCAGTGATGGTCGGGAGCTCGGTGTTGAAGAGCTCAAGCGCAATCCAGTCAATGGATAGCTCAAGCCCCAGAATTCCGAACAGGCCAAAGCATCCGAAGATGAAGATTCTTGCTTGCCATTCAAGCAGATGAGCGGTGATGCACATTTTGAGGCAACCATAGCTCCAAACAAACCCGGCCAAGCAGGCAAGGCTGGTCAGAACATTGCTGTTGAAAATGGCGCCGAGAATGACGAAGATGAGGCCGAAACTAAGGCCAAGAGCGCAAAGAATAGCAGCTTTCTCTTCTTTGCTCGTTTTGTTCCACTTTTTGAACATAGATAGATAAATATTTAAAGGGTTAATGATATTCAGAATAAGGCTTTATAGGTACTCTTATATCATTTTTCTGTCTTTTTGTCAACAATAAAAATTGATTGACATGATTTTTTTGTTCTTTATACTCTTTTGATATGAAAAAGTATCAGATTATCGGTTGTATGACCGGAAATTCAATGGATGCGGTTGATTTGGTGTTGACCGAATTTGAAGGCGAAAAAATGAAAGACATTTGTTCGTTCTCAAAGCCTTTTACAAAAGAAATACAGTCAAAAATCGAAATTCTGCGCGCCGAAGTTTTTGATAAAACACGAGATGAGATTTTAAGACTTAAAGATTTTGTGCCTGTGCACAATGAGTTTGTGCGTTTTGTGGCAGATGCCGTCAATGAAATGTGTGAAAAATACAAGTTAGATAAGAACCGAATCGACGCAATCGGATTTCATGGAAAGACACTTGATCATTATCCGCCTTCAAAAGGCAAAAGAGAAGGCAGAAAACCTTATACGCTTCAAATCGGAAGCGGCAAGATGCTTGCGGATTTGACAGGAATAAAGGTTGTTTATGATTTTCGATCTGATTTTATTATTAAGGGTTTTGAGGGTGCGCCCCTTATCGGACCTCACAATGCGCATATTGCACGTCTTGAAGGTGACGGTATTTATTTCAACGGTGGAAACACCTCAAATTTTGCAATTATAGCGAAGGGCAGAACTATTTTTAATACTGATACGGGACCATTTAACGAATATGTGGATTCTTTTGTTCGTCTGTATACTTCAAAAGATTGTGATTTCGATGGTTACTATGGTAAAAAAGGGAAACTTGATAAGATTTTGTTGCAAAAATTTTTTGATATTTGCCGCGATTTTTATGAAACCGATCTTCCAAAATCAGGGGACCCTCAATATTATCATAAAACGGAAGTATTTGATGTTATCAAGGAACAACTGACGAATTTTAATTCTGCAGTTTATACGCTTGAATATTTTGCGGCATATATTGCAATGTTCGGGTTAACCATGGTTGATGAACAAATAGAAATACCTTCTGAAATAATTCTTTTTGGCGGAGGTTGGAAAAACCCGGTTGTTCGTCAGAGTTTCGATGATTTGTTGCTCGGTAACGGATATGTCTTGCCGGAGCATCAGGCAAAATTTGATGCGTTTCGAAAGCGTTTTAGAAAAAAAACTAACGTCAGATATTCTTCTTTCGGTGAAATGATGGAGGCTCGTTTGATGGCGGATATGGCGTATTTTAAGATTGAAAACAAACCTTGGATTTTGCCTGAAACCAGTTCAATTGTGGCGGGACGTATTGCTTTACCGATTGAAAAAGATTATGATGATATGATTAATCGCGCAGTTAAATCCATTTAGAATTTTTCTTAATTTCAAATCGGCTTTCGAGGTCTCGAGGTCGCTGGTTCGAGAAATTCACTTATTCCGACCACAAAAAACCACCCATTAAGGGTGGCTTTTAGTGGTCGGATTGACTGGACTCGAACCAGCGACCTCTTCGACCCGAACGAAGCGTTCTACCAGGCTGAACTACAATCCGTTTTTTCAAAGTGTTCATACTCTTACACCATAATTTTTTTAATCGCAAGTCTTTTTTTCTGATTTTATCAAAAAAATGGTGGCATCTTTTCTTTTTTGCGTTATACTTTCCGAAATTAAATCAAAAAGGAAAATTAAAATGCTTCATATCGGTGCGCATTTGTCTTCTTCAAAAGGTTTTACGGGTATTGCCAAAGACGCTCTTCAAATCAAGGCAGATACATTTCAATTTTTTACACGCAATCCGCAAGGCTTTAAGGCCAAAGATATTGATGAATCTGATGTTCAAAACTTTCTTAAAATTTCTGAGGAACATCATTTTCAAAAATTCGTGGCTCATGCACCCTATACATTAAATCCGTGTTCAGATAAGCCGGAGACGCGTGAATTTGCCGAAATGGTTTTCAAAGATGACCTAAAGCGTATGGAATATGTGCCGGAAAATTATTATAATTTCCATCCCGGATCGCATGTCGGGCAGGGTGTTCAAACGGGTATTGAGATGATATCCGCGCTTTTAAATAAAATTTTGACGCCGAATCAAACAACGATTGTTTTGCTTGAAACGATGTCCGGCAAAGGCTCTGAAGTCGGCTCTTGCTTTGAAGAACTCAAACAAATTATAGACCGTGTTGATTTGAAAGATAAAATGGGCGTTTGTATGGACACTTGCCATGTTTATTCTGCCGGCTATGACATTGTTAATGATTTGGACGGTGTTTTAGAAGAGTTTGATCATATTATCGGGCTTGATAAGCTCAAAGCTGTGCATTTGAATGACAGCAAGATGCCTTTTGCTTCACATAAAGACAGACACGAGCAAATCGGCAAAGGCACAATAGGTTTTGATGCCATTGTGCGTTTTATTAATCACCCAAGACTTAAACACTTGCCCTTTGTTTTGGAAACACCGAACGATTTAAACGGTTGGGCTCAAGAAATTAAGTTTTTAAGAGAAAATTTTAACGGGTAATTTTTTTATTTTCCGAGTTTTTGTTTTAAAATAGGAATATACGGCGCCATAATATCGTCTGTTTCTTCATTATGGTTGGCTTTTTCAAACCAGTTGCTTTTTTGGTAAATTTTGGCAGATCTTGAAGAACCGCCTTTTTGCAATTTAGCCATAGCTTCTTCAACTGATTTTGTGACATAATGATTGATTCTTAAAATATTTGCTGTCGGATTTTGCGGATAGCTCCCATATAATAAGTCAAATTTTTCATCAACACTTTTTCCTAAAACTGCATGCAGGTGAACGTCTGCGGCAACAGTTTTTCTTGGGTTGACAATTGATTTACAAAATCGTTCAACTTTTCCATGCCTTGTAAAACGTTCAATGACCAAATCATTTGTTTTATGTTGATGTCCAGATGTTCCATAACAAATAAAAGGAATAGAGAGCTGGTTATAGGCTTCATAATTTTTTAAAATATCAGATAAAGGAATATATGATGGAGATACAATAAATTCGTCTACGTCAATAAACCCCATCCACCGTGTTTCAAAACGATATTTTTTCAAAGCGTTATTATAAATTTCTCTTTGTTTGGATTTGCCCGGATAAACGTGCCAAGTAACAATCCCTTTATCAATATACGGTTTTAAAAGTTCTTCGGTATTGTCGGTGCCGTTGTTGTTATAAACATAAAAATGTTCAACGCCTTGCAACAGATAATATTCAATCCATTCTAAAATATAATCAGCTTCATCTTTGACGCATAAAACCAAAGACAGGTAATATTTGAAATTTGTTTGTTTATCCCATTCTTTTTGATGATACAATACTTTAAATAAAGTAAAAAGAGATGCGTTTATTAAAATTTTTCTGATATGTTTTTTGTACTTTTTCTGATTTTTGAAAGGCAAAAATATATCTGTTAAAAGCTTTATAAATAAACTTCTTATGTTTTTATACAGTTTAGACATTATGTTTTCTCTCTTAAATTAAAGGATTTATCCTTTTAGTTTCGTTTGATTGAAATTTTAACCCCAAAAATTTTGATAACCATTTTGTGTGAACGTTTTTCAATATGAAACAAAGAAATCTTTTTTGATTTTCTCACTTTTAAAAAGTGCTCTATCATAATACGTCCGTAAGATTTTGGTTTTGCTGTAATAAATTTATTTGTTTGATAATCATACATCTCAAGAGGAAGTTTAATCATATTTCCAAGTGTTTGATCAATTTTTTTATCGTTCCACTGACAGTTTCCGGACGCTGATGTGAAAGTTATTTCGCCAAAGTAAATTTTGCCTTCATCAGATAAATACAAATCAACTCTGGCGTGAACGAATTCACTTGCTAATTTTTCAGAAATTTCTATCATTTCTTGAAGTTGTTTAGGTTTTGAAATTGTTGATTCATTTCGTGGATAATTATAAACAAAATTTTGTTTGTTCCAGTTTCTATCAAAAAAGGCCATTTTTAAACCGCTTTTGTATCTGTCGGATAAAAATTGAATATATTCAACTTTGCCGTTAAAACACCAAAATTTATAATCATACAAATCATCAGCGTGATGATTTTGGATATATTTTTCAATGATAATTTTAGGCTTAATATTTTTATAATGCATTTCATAAGAGGTATAAGCAAAATTTTCATCCAACCAAGCATTAACGGTTTTTCTTGCTTCATCAATATTGAAAGTAGATTTATCTTTGACAATCAAATTATAACCACAACCATGTGTGCATTTAATAACAAATTGAGAAGGTAACTTATTAAAATCTATATCATCAAAACGCTCATAAACACCTAATAAATCAATCAAATATTCCTTTCCTATTTTTTGGGCGACCCAATTACGAACCGTATACTTGTCCGCAAGCACGGTTTTAATAGGTATTGCGTTATATAATTTAAGCCACTGCATTTTTTCATTGTATGTTTTAGGATTTGAAAGTTTGAGCCGATATTGAAATTTTCTTTTATACCATTTAAGTAAATCATACACATCATCATCCATGGTGTGATTTGTTAACATATTATATTCTTTGCGCAAAATGGTTCTTAATGTCGGATAATAACCTAAAATATTGTGAAAATCTTTCCAAAACAGATGTTCTCCGGCATCGTTAATTAAACATAAAGCAGTTTCTTGAGTCTCTTCAATAAGATGAGATTCAATAATTGGTGATGAAATAACTCTAATTTTAACATTGTTTAACACAGCTTGTAGCCAAAACCATAAATCATCATTGGTGGGCGCTAATGAAAAAATTAAGTTTTCATCTAAAATATCTTTATAGAAACAATGAGGGGGATACAAAACTCCTCCCATACCGACAAGCTTATTTAAATAAGATGGCGAATCCCAATATTCTTTGCCTCCGGCAATAGCGTCAAATTGTGAATGACATAAAATTTTTGTTACCCTGTGACAATGGATATCATTCGGATAAGATAAATAACTGTTATATAACTGTTCAAGCCATGTAGATTTATATAAATTATCGTCATCTGCAGTAACAATAATTGCATCAGGATATTTCCTTAAAGTCGGAATCAATTTTTTGTAAGATCTGATGTCGTGATACCAATCAATTATCAGCCCCTGTTTCGTTAAAGCCAACAAATCTTGCGGCAAATCTTTTTCTTTGTTTTCAAATTGTTCCGGTGCAAGCCATAAAATAACCTTATCGGCTTTTTTAGTTTGATTTAAAAGACTTTCAATGACCTTATGAATGGTTTTGATTCTTGCCGGATAAGATGTTAGAGAAATAATCAATTCTTGTTTTGAGTTTTTGTTTTCAGACATGCTTGTTCCCCTGATAAAAGTTAATGAAACAGATTTTTAAACCACTGTTTAATGTTTTTTAAGCTGAATAATTTCTGAAGTTTTAAACAGTGTTTAATAGAGCAGGCAATATCTTTCGGCAAAACCACATCTATTTGCCGGATAATATTTTCCCTTTCTTTTTTTGAACAAAATGATAATTCCCATAAAACGGCTTTTTGGGTTTTTCTTAAAAAAGCCTTTTGAAATGTCGAATATAAATTTAAACTGATTAACCGTTGATATAATGCATTTAAAGCATATAAAATACAAACGGCTTTGTCTCCGCGATTAGCTGAAATATTAAATCCCGTATTTGTTCTATAATGCACAAAACAATCGTTTGTAAAGCTGATTTGAGAAGCTAAACTGCACATAACATACACAAAAGTCAAATCATTACAGCTTGATAAGTTTTCAAATAAAACATTATTTTGAAGTACTTTTTCAGCTAAAAACAATTTTGACCACGCGTTTGAAGGGATAATATGATATATATTGCTTTTCAGCAATTTTGGAGAACAGGGTGATTTTTTTATGAGAGAAGCGGGGTATTGCTTCGTTTTTACGTCTTTATCCTGACAGTGGAAAAAATATCCTGCCACCACAATATCCGAAAGCTCTTTTTCACCAATTGCAATCATCTTTTCAAGCATATTTTTTTCAAAAAAATCATCAGAATCTAAAAATAAAAACCATTTACCTTTGGCAACCTTTATGCCGGCATTGCGTGTTGCCGCAGCGCCTTGATTTTTTTGAGAAATAATTTTAACGCGCTTATCTTTAGACGCATATTCTTTTAAAATTTTTAAACTGTCATCTGTTGAGCCGTCATTAACGCAAACAAGCTCAAAATCTTTAAAAGTTTGCTCTAAAATACAGTCTATCGCTTGCCGTAAAAAGAAAGCTGCGTTATAAACAGACATAATAACGGAAATACGGGGAGCGTTTTCTTTTATTTTTAATTTTAGTTCTGAATCAGTCAATGAAAAATACCTTTTAATATATTGCCTCTAGATTATATTTATTATTTTTCCTTTTCAAGTAATTTATTATATTACTCCTAACTTTTCAAAAACAAAAAACAAGGCTTGCCTTTTGAATAAAATCGGTTAATATAAATCATCTTTTATACCAAAAGGGGATTGAAATGCCTAAAGTATCTGTTGTTCTTCCGGTTTACAATGTTGAAAAATATTTAGAGCGCTGTTTGAAGTCGCTCGTTTCGCAGACATTTAAAGATATTGAAATTATTTGTGTAAATGACGGATCTACTGATCGCAGTTCTTCAATTTTGCAGGAATTTGCCGCAAAAGATAATCGCATTCAAATTATCAATCAGGAAAATCAGGGACTTTCAATGGCTCGCAATAACGGCTTGGAAAAGGCAAAAGGGGAGTGGACAATGTTTATCGATTCCGATGATGCGTTGCATCCTCAGGCTGTTGAAATTTGTTTGCATTTTGCCGGCCAAAATTTAGCTGATTTGGTTTGCTTCCAATATGAAAAATCTTCAGGCGGACCTTATCAAATCAAAGAGTTTAAAAGAAGTGTTATTCAATCTAAGTTTTCAAATAATCCGCTTGAGTTCGCCTTTCAAAAAGGAGATTTCAGAATCTCTTTTGCGGTATGGAATAAATTTTATAAAACGAGCACAATTCGAAATATTCCTTTTATTAAGGGAATATATTATGAAGACGGACCGTATACGTTCGCATTGCTCGCAAGACATCTCAGAACCGTTGTTTTAGATGCAAAACTCTATTTTTACACCAAAAATATGTCATCTATTTCAAATAAAAAACCGAGTATTAAGCAACTTCAAGATTATAAGACGGTCATGTTTTATATTAATGATGTTTATTTAAGATCTTCTTGGAGCGAAGATATTCATCTTATCAGAAGAAATTTGTTCCCGAAATATTTAAGACATCAATATATGTGTTGCAAAAATGCCGAATATGAAATTCAAGATAAGATGTATCGCTTTTTTGCCGAAGTTTTACGCGACTATAAGGCCAATAAGATGATCAGCTTTTTGGGTTGCGGACCGCTTTATTGGATCAGATATCTTTGGATTATGAAAAAATATTAGTAAATCGGGAATTGATGACAAAGGTCTATCATTTCTTTTGCAACTTTTTCAATCACCTCTTCGGAATTGCAGTTGATCAATCCGTCAATTACATCTGCAATGGCGTTGCCTATTTTTTCAAATTCGGCTTTTCC
>CAJOLB010000051.1 GCA_905235385.1 uncultured Alphaproteobacteria bacterium
TATCTTTTAAGATTGTTTCGCCGTCTTCTGCCAAAATTTCTGTACCGACAGGAACTTTAATAATCACGTCTTCGCCTTTGGCTCCGCACATTTCCGAACCCATACCATGCTGACCGCGCGGGGCTTTGAAATGTTGTTGATAGCGAAAGTCAATCAGCGTGTTCAAATTTTCGACAGCTTCAAAATAAACACTTCCGCCTTTGCCGCCATCACCGCCGTTCGGGCCGCCGAATTCTATATATTTTTCACGACGAAAAGCGACGCAACCGCGCCCCCCATCACCTGATTTAATATATATTTTCGCTTGGTCTAAGAACTTCATATCCGTCTCGCTTTATGCTCAACTTATAGCCTTTTGAAAGAAAAATAAAGGGGGTAAATGCTTTACCCCCATTTCATTGTTGGTATCGGATTATGCGTTAACAACAGAGACGAAAACTTTATCGCCTTGCTCTTTAAATTCGACCTTTCCTTCCGCAACAGCAAAAATCGTATGATCTTTGCCCATATCAACATTTGCACCGGGGTGATATTTTGTACCGCGTTGACGAATGATGATGTTGCCGGGGATAACAGCTTCACCGCCGAATTTTTTAACACCTAAACGACGACCGATAGAATCGCGTCCGTTGTTAGAGCTACCGCCAGATTTCTTATGTGCCATTGTGTGTCTCCCTTATGCTTCTTTTTCTTTTGCACAAACGTCTACAATCTTCACTAATGTGATTTGTTGTCTGTGACCGTTTTTACGACGATAGTTTTGTCTTCTCTTCTTTTTGAAAACAATAACCTTTGCATCTTTAGCCTGTTTTAAAACAGTTGCTTTGACGCTGGCACCTTTCACTAAAGGTTTGCCGATTTTTTCATCTAAGGCCAAAACTTGATCGAAAATAACTTCAGATCCTTCGGCTCCGGCAATCTTTTCTACTTTAATCACATCGCCGGCTGTTACCTTATATTGTTTTGAGCCTGTTCTAATTACTGCGAACATTTTCTTTTTCCTAAACTTTCTTAAATTTAAATTAAAACGTGTTTCGCAATATACATAAGTTTTTAAATCTGTCAAGTATGAAATTAAATATTTTCTTAATTTTTTTCTTTTTCTTTTGTGCGCTCAAGTGCACGATATAATTCAGGACGCATAAATTTTCCCTGCCAAATGCCTTTTTTGCTTTGTTTTGCACGTTTTTCAAGGTCTTTATACATATCGCTTTTATACGAGACGGCATAGCCCGATTTAACCATCTCTAAGTTCAGTTCAACCTTGCCCATCCTGCAAATACTCAAAGATCTTTTATATTGGTCAATACCTTCAACCGAACATTTGAGCTTTTCGCCCTTTTCATGACCGTCTTCAATCAGATCAAGCAAAAATGCACGCGCGGACTGACCGCACATATAGCTTTTTCCCTTCGAATCTTCACAAGATTGCATATATTCGGGCGCATCTATGCCGAACAGGCGAATTCTTCGATTGTTTAATTCCAAACTATCGCCGTCAACGATTTTAATTGTTGACTGTGCGACTGTCCTGTTGGCAACTTCCGCCAAAACTAAGGCTATTACAAGGGCTATTATTTTTTTCATGTTCGTCATTATATCTAAAATATTTTTCATTGCAAGCAAATTTATTTACCATTCATTCATATTATGCGGTTATATTATGCTATATTTAGGTTTAATTTATGGGGAAAAACCGTGTTTAAAAATATTTTAAGAACATTTGCTTTTCTTGGCACTTTGCTTGCCGTTAATGCTTGTAAAACAGCCGAACCTGCCGACACATCAATTCGCGCACAGGAGTGGCAACCTCAAATTAATATGCCGGTTTCGGTGGTTGTTTGTCGTTCAAAGCAATGCGCACCGGCAAAGCTTTCTATGTCCAAAGAATATATCTATAATTCTTTGATGAATCTTTTGGAAAACAATGCAAACGAAAAAGCTCTTCTTTGTCAGGCCGATCCGTTTTCTCACGTTTGTACGGAAGATTATGTGACTTTGCCGATTACGGTCGGTGTTACCCCTGCTCATCTGTATTTGAAAGATGTTGAATTAGCAGATGTATCTGTTGCTCTTAATCGCCGTTCTATCGATTTGCTGTTAAATTACGGCGTTTCATACAACGGACAAACACCGACTTGCAAGCCCGCAAAATCTTTGGTTTATGTGAAAAACACCAAAAACATTGTCTTAGAAGATTCGGGTTATATGTGCAAGATGACAGCTATCGGCAACACCACCATCAAAACACTTTTTGCAATTGATTATATTGATTTGGATTATGGATTTGTCGGCGGTTATTACTCCATCGGTTTGTCAGGTCCTGCTTATGGCGGACGCTCGGGATATATGATGTTCAGATTCAAAAATGACGCAACACCGCTGTCTGCCGATTTAATCTTAAAAGAAAAAGAAGAAGTTGTCGAACCTCAGGAAGTTTATGTCGGAACAGCCTTTCCTGCCGAAGAATGCTATTCCGTTGATTTAGAGCCGATGCCTTGCTATGAAGAAGATCCTTGTTTTCAAGACGTTTCTCTCGGCAAGATCATTTGTCCGGAGCCTCAATCTCCTGAATATACGGTTTATCAGGAAAGCGGCGCGCCGGTTTATCGTTCAAAAGGTGTTTCTTATCCGAAAGCCGTCAGCAACGTTAAGAACGATGGTCCGCTTAACACAAAAGACAGTCTGTCAACAAAAACGGAAACAACGCATGTGTCCGTTTATGACTCTCCTGTTTCACAAGATGCAAAAGGATCTGAATATAACGGCGTAGAAGTTTTTCCGATCTATAAGAAAAAATAATTCTGCCATGTTGTTTTAGAAAAAAGGCACTTTTCAGTGCCTTTTTTTTAAGCTTTCTTTTCTTTGAAGATTGAGAGCAATATCCCTCCCGTCAGCATTATTAACGTAAACATCAAAGATTGCCATGTTTGAATCTCAAAGCCAAAATACGGCGCAAAAATCTTTAAGCCGATAAATATTAAAATAATCGACAAAGCCGGTTTTAAATATGTAAATTTGTTGACGATTGCGGCGAGCAAGAAATAAAGCGCACGCAAACCTAAAATCGCAAAAATATTTGAAGTGTAAACAAGAAAAACATCTTGCGTTACAAGAAAAATTGCCGGTATGCTGTCAAAAGCAAAAATAACATCCATCGTCTCAATAATAAACAGCGCGAATAAAAGCGGTGTGATGTGCCATTTTCCGTTTTCTTTGACTATAAAATGTTCGCCGTGAATTTCATGTGTGACATGAAACATTTTTGACATCATCCTATAAAGACGGGTTTCCTTAAACGGCTTTTCTTCTTCTTTTTGGAAAAGCATATGCGTTCCCGTATAAATCAAAAAGACAGAGAAGATGTAAAGAACCCAATGGAATCGTGACACCAACGCTTCGCCCAAGAAAATCATAATGCCGCGCATCACAAGCGCACCCAAAATTCCCCAGAACAAAACACGATGTTGATATTTTGACGGAACACCGATAGCTGAAAAGACAACAGACATCACAAAAATATTATCAAGCGATAAACTCTTTTCAAGCAAATATCCCGTAAAATAGAGCATTCCTTTGTCCGAGCCTTCTTCATACATCACAAAAAAGCCGAACACGATTGCTATCACAATGTAAAAAATGCATACCCAAAACGTGTGCCAAAAATGAGGTTCCTCATTTTTTCGGTTAAAACCGAACAAATCAAGTGCAAGAAGCGCAATAACCGCAACGGAAAATATTCCCCACATTGCGTTTTGAGATAATACCGCATGTGTTGATGAAAACAAATTACTACCCATTATTTTTCTCCATATTCCATGTTGTTTGAATAATATCTTCTATATTGGTATATTTCGGTTTCCAGTTTAAAACCTTATGCGCCAAATCACTTGAAGCCACTAAAACAGCCGGATCTCCCGAACGCCGGGGTGCATAAGAATAACTTAATTTCTGAGAGATTATTTTTTCGCTTGAGTCAACGATTTCTTGAACGGACGTTCCTTTTCCCGTCCCTAAGTTCAGTATATGCGAGCCGTTTTTCTCCATCAGCTTTTGAACGGCTTTTTCATGCGCCACGGCTAAATCCGAAACATGAATATAGTCTCTTTCACACGTGCCGTCTTTGGTGTTATAATCATTGCCGTATATTTGAAAAGAATCTCTTTTTTGTGTTGCAACTTCCATAATAATCGGCAGCAGGTTTTGCGGATTTTTTTCTTTGCCTTTCACGCGTTTGAGCGAATCGTAACCCACCGCGTTAAAATAACGAAAGATGACATAATTTATGTCTTTGAGCTTTGAATACCAGACGATTAAATCTTCAATCAGACTTTTTGTATAACCGTAAAAATTTATCGGATTTTTTATATGTTTTTCATCAATCGGCAAATACTGAGGCATACCGTAAACAGCGGCTGAAGAAGAAAACACAATATTCTTTACGTTAGCTTCCAACATCGCATTTAAAATGTTTATTGAGCCCGTAATATTGTTCGAGGCATATATCGCCGGTTTTTCCATCGACTCCCCGACTGCCTTTTTTGCCGCCAAATGTATCACAACATCGATATTTTGTTTCATGGCGTTTTTGAGTTTTTCAAAATCCAAAATATCGCCTTCAATAAATTCAGCTTCATCAAATAAATTTTCGCGCTGTCCGGTTGATAAATTATCAAAAACGACAACTTGATGGTTCTTTTCGAGAAGCTCTAAAACCACATGGCTTCCGATATATCCCGCGCCGCCGATGACTAAAATTTTTGCCATTTTTCTCCTACATTTGCTTTCTTGACTGGAGCGCCATTTCTATTGTGCCATCGTCCATATAATCTAATTCGGCACCGACAGGCAACCCGAGTGCTAATGTTGACAGCTTAACATTTAAGGGCTTTAAGTGATGAAGAAGGTATTGAACCGTGATTTGACCGTCAACCGTTGCGGGAAGAGCCAAAATCACTTCCGTAACACCTTCCGAAGAGAGACGCGCAATTAACGAATCAATATTTAAATCTTGCGGCAGAACACCGTCTATAGCCGACAAAACGCCGCCCAAAACGTGATATTTTCCTTTATAAAAACCGGAGCGCTCCATTGCCCATAAATCCGTCACATCCTGTACAATACAAAGCGTTTTTGAATCACGCTTTTCATCACCACAAATCGAACAAATTTCAGATGTATCAAAATTGTGGCATATCCGGCACGCCTTCACATTTTCGTTTAAGTTTTGAAGCGCTTCAATCAAAGGCGTTAATTGCGTGTCTTTATTTTTAAGCAAATGTAATACAATACGCCGTGCAGATCTCGTGCCCAAAGCCGGCAATTTTGCCACAAGCTTGATTAAAACATCTATATCCGATTTTGCCACTTTATCTTGCCTTAAAACGGAATTTTCAAACCACCGAAGTTCACACCGCCCGTGGCTTCTTTCATGCCCTCTTCCTGCATGATGTCTATTTTTTGATGAGCATCATTATAGGCTGCTAAGACCATATCTTCCAAAACATCAATTTCGTCTTTGTTTATCAGTTCGGGGGAAATTGATATTTTTTGCATTTCGTTTTTGCCGTTTAAAACAACTTTTACAAGACCGCCGCCGGATGTTCCCTCGCGCTCTTCAGCCCCAAGTCTGGCCTGCGTTTCTTGCATACGTTTTTGCATCATTTGTGCTTGTTTCATTAAACCTTGCATATTAAACATTAGTCATATTCCTCATCAAAATTGTTAATTAGTTCTTGATCTGTGTTTTCTTCAGAGCTTTGTGTTTGAGCGGTTCTGATGACCGTTTCAAATTTAGCTCCTTTGAATTCTTCCAAAATTGCGCGCACCAACGGATATTGAGAAATTTTGCGCTTGTCTTCTTCCGCTTCGCTTTTTTCCTGATCTGCAATTGTTATTCCCAAAGTGCCGCGCTTTTCTTCAATATTCCATTTTGAGCCTGTCGCTTCTTCAAATACTTTTTGAAGATTTCCGACAAAATCAGGGGCTGTTTTTTCGCTGATTGTTATTGACATTATGCCGCTTTCAAAATGCTCTATCGAAACATCGTTTTTCAAGGCATACAAAAGCATAAGCTTTTTGTGTTCTTCCAAATATGCCGTCAAATCTTCAATCTTTTGAAACTTTCCGTTGTTTTGAGAAACTTCAACTTCTCGTTTGTCTTCTTTCGGACTAATCGCTACTTGTCTTAAAGCAGCCGGTTCATTTAACGGTTTTTTTTTTAATTCTTCCAAGATTTCTGAAGGGGTTGGAAGATTTGAAGAATAAGCAATACGAATGAGTATCATTTCAAGCGCATCTCTTGCAAGCGGCGCATTATTCAGCTCCGAGAGCCCCTTAATCATCATCTGCCACATCTTTGAAAGCACGGCTATTGAAATGTTTTGAGCCAATTTTTGGCTGAGCGTTCTTTCATTTTCGCTCATTAAAGCGGAACCCATTGAGCTTGGCACAATTTTTGCTTTTGCAAGCATATGCGTGATGTCTATCAAATCTTTTAAGATAATTTCAGGGGATGCTCCCGACACATATTGTGCGCGCACGTTTTCCAAAACTTTTTCCATATTTCCGGAAACCAAGTCTTCAAAAAGCGATAAGGTTTTTGTGCGATCTGCCAAGCCGATCATTTCCGAAACCGTATCGACTTTAACTTTTCCGTTTCCTAAAACGATTGCCTGATCGAGCATCGACAATCCGTCACGCGCCGAACCGTCTGCCGCCTTAGCAACAATTTGAAGTGCTTCTTCTTCGGCTTCTATCTTCTCTGATGTTAAAACCTTTTTAAACAGCTCAACCAATGTTTCAATCGTCAGTCTTTCCAAATCAAATCTTTGGCAACGTGATAAAATCGTCACAGGAACTTTTCTGATTTCTGTTGTCGCAAAAATGAATTTTACATGCGCCGGCGGTTCTTCAAGCGTTTTTAAAAGCGCATTAAACGCCCCTTTTGAAAGCATATGGACTTCATCGATGATATAAACTTTATAACGTGCATTTGTCGGCTTATATTGCACACCGGCAAGCAATTCACGCATATCATCAACACCCGTGCGTGAAGCCGCATCAAGTTCTAACACATCTATATGGCGACCGGCAGCTATGGCCTTGCAGTTTTCACAAACGCCGCACGGATGAATCGTCGGTTCGCCTTTGCCGTCAAGCCCCGTGCAGTTTAGCGCGCGCGCAATCAAACGCGCCGTCGTTGTTTTTCCGACACCTCTGATTCCCGTTAAAATATAGGCATGGTGCAAGCGGTTGTTCTCAATGGCGTTTTTCAGCGTCTGAACAAGCGCATCCTGTCCGAGCAGGTCTTCAAAAACCTGCGGACGATATTTCCGCGCCAAAACGACATATTGATCTTTTGTTTCTTGCACTTTTATCTCTTATAAGGCGAAGGGACAAAAACCTCGACCTTAACGCTACGGCTGCTTCCTTCCGAACCTGACCGAGTTCGCGGACATGCCGACCTTTTGCCCTTCATTGATTTTAACTCTTTTAATATTGGGCAGAACAAGCTTTTTTTCAAGCAAAAGTTTTGAACTATTAACACCCTAGAATATGTTAAAATAAGACGGCGTTTGAATGCTTTGAAAAAGCTTTTCATAAACAGTTTCCTGATCTTTGCCGTAAATTTGAGGTCTGCTTGTGATCGTGCTCTGATTAAAATACGGTTTCGCGCCAAAACTTTTAGGTGATGAACTGACCGTTTTTAAGCCTGAAGAGTTGACTTCCACAATATCTAAATTGTGTTCATTCGTTCCATCTTCAAACAAACGGAACGAACCGTTAATTCCGATATAACCGTCCGGATTTTCAATCGAAGCATATAAATTCCTGCCGCCTTGTCGGCTCAAAGCTGACGCCAAGGCGATGCTGTCATAAGCGTATGAATAAAGAGTGTTTGGTGTTTCGCCGAACAGGTCTTTATATTTTTTCTCGAAATAATCATTATGCACACGCGAAATAACCGGATAAATACCTTTATATAAGGTCGTTTCTTTGTTTAAGTTTGTGTTTTCCCAAACAGATGTTCCGACAAACAAAGTTTCAGGATAGGCAACATCATAATATCCGAATGTTCCGGCAATTGCTTTTAGGCGACTTCCCGTTTCAGCGATTAAAACCGTGTCGAAATCTTTGCTTGCACTCATTTGTTGCACAAGATTTGAAAACTCAAGCGTTGTCGGTTCATAAAAACCGATTTTTGTAACTGTCATGCCGCTGTCTGCTGCCGCATAAACCGCTGATTTTGCCATATTCAATCCGGCCGGCGAATCAGGGACAACAACCGCAACCGAACGTCTGTTTTGAGATGAGGCATAACCTAAGATGCGTTTGATTTGTTCATTTGCCAAAAGTCCCAATGTGTAAACACCGTTTCCTAAAACATGAGGCGCTGTCGAAAATGAAATAATCGGCACATTCTTGTTTCTTGCCTGATAAGAAATTGCCGAAACCTCATCAGCCATTAAGGGGCCCAAAACCAGTTGAGCTTTTCCGGCCAAGGCTGTCGAAAGCGCATTTTGCGCACCTTCTTGTGAGCTTTTTGTATCATAAAAACGAACTTCAAGGTTTTTGTTGTTTGTGTCTTCAAGTGCCATCATTGCGGCATTTTGCATACCTTTTCCATAGGTTGAAGCTTTTCCGGAAAGAGGGAGCAACATCGCAACTTTAAACGCTGATGATGAATAATATTCATCGTTTTCTTCATAATCGCTCACATCGAAGGGATTGTATCGAAAGCCAAAACCTTGCGGCGTTGTTGTTTGATGCGTTGTTGACGGCAGAATTTGGTTACATGCCGTTAAAATCATTAACACAAATGCAAAGCCTAATTTTTTAAACACTTGAAATTTTCCTTAAAATATTGAACAATATGTTTTAATATCTAACTTAAAAAAAATGAAAAGTAAAGAGATAACAAAAATGTTAAACAGCGGATTGTATATTGTTGCCACCCCGATCGGCAATTTGGAAGATATTTCAGAGCGTGCAAAAAGTGTTTTGGAAAGCGCAGATGTTATTGCTTGCGAAGATACGCGTATTTCGAAAAAATTGTGCCAGCTTTTACAAATTAAAACTACCAAACAATTTGTGTGTTATGAAGATCACCGCGAAGAATCCGTTTCTAAAAATCTGGTTTCTCTCATAAAAGAAGGAAAAAGCGTTGCGTTAATCAGCGACGCTGGTTCTCCGCTTATTTCCGATCCGGGATACAAACTTGTGAAATTGTGCAGAAAAGAAAACATTAAAGTTTATAGTGTTCCGGGAGCGTGTGCCGTCATTTGTGCATTACAGCTTTCGGGATTGCCGACAAATCGTTTTATGTTTGCGGGCTTTATCGAAAACAAGCAAAAGGCACGCACGGATCTCTTTAATGAGCTGAAAAATATAAACACGACTCTTGTTTTTTATGAAAC
>CAJOLB010000052.1 GCA_905235385.1 uncultured Alphaproteobacteria bacterium
ACGGCAATAGCCGCCATTTTCCCTTCAGTTTTATTTTTCGGTTCATATAAATCGCCCGTCAGTTCAATACCGAAACGATTTGTAAAATGCACCTTTTGAACATCAACCAAATCGCTCTTTTCAAAAACCTTGTCCCAAGACCTCTCGCCGTCTGCCGCAAAACAAGCACCGTTTGCTGCCATCAAAACCATTGCACTCAACCCTAAAGCATAAAATTTCATACATTTTCTCCATATAAAGTTAAAGTTCTATTTTCCATCCGGAAAACTCGTAAATACAGCCGGTTCGTATTCAGGCCTGTTAATTCCGTTTTGCTTACCAAGCTCAATGCACTTCAAAAGCCATGCCATATTTTGCCCCAAAGTGCGCATTGTTTGCAAACCTTCTTTGTCTTTTTCAACATCTTCAGGTGTGAAACCATGAACCATATTCCAATATTGCGAACCGACAACCTGCATTTTGCTGATTGTAAAATACTTATTCAAGCGATCAAAAGAAGCCGTTGCACCGCCCCTTCGGCAAGAAACAACGGCGGCAGCCAATTTGCCTGCCATTTTCGAAGCATAAGAAAAGAACAACCTGTCACAAAATGAACAAATTTGTCCGCTTGGCCCTGCATAATAAACAGGAGAGCCCAAGATAAGACCATCAAACTCATCTAATCTGGAGCCGATTTCATTCACCCCGTCATCAAACACACATTTTCCCTTTTCTTTGCATTGCATACATGCAATACAACCTGAGATCGGCTTAACACCGATATGGTAAATTTCAGCTTCAATACCATTTTTAATTAAAGTTTTAGCAACCTCATTTAAGGCCGCACATGTGCATCCGTTTTTATGCGGCGATCCGTTAACCAATAAAACTTTCATATACTACCTCCGAATTTTTTTAAAATCCAAGTTTTTTAAGCCACGTATCAATTTTTTGAGAAGCCTCGTCTCTTTTGTTTTGAGCCACGTGCCCATAAATTTCAAAACCGTCTAAAACCTCTGCATTCGTGGCTGACTTAATTTTGCTCGGAATAGATGAAAGTCCGCTTCCTTCATGGGTAACAAACGGCGCGACTTTTTTGCCTTGCCAATCATGCGCCTCAATAAAGCTGTATAAAACCATCGGCAGGTCTCCCCACCAATTCGGCGAACCTAAAAAGACAACATCATAATCCTCAAAATTTGAAACATCTCCGTCAACTTGCGGACGAGCATTTGCTTGTTTTTCTTTTAAGGCAACTTCGGTTAAAGCCTTGTAAGCTTTAGGATAGCTGTCATCTTTGAGTTTCACTTCAAACAAGTCTGCCCCTGTTTTTTGAGCAATCATCTTGGCAATAATTGCCGTATTGCCCTCTTCGATGTTTCCAACGCTGTATTGTTCGCCCGTTTTTGAAAAATAAACAACGAGAGATTTTGAACTTGACATATTATTCTCCTGTGCTTGTGCGTTAAAGTTAAATAAAATTACCGCTAAAAATGTAAGTATTTTTTTCATATTAAAAAGCTCCTTATTTTAATTTGTTATACTCTTCATCGCTGACCGGCTCCAACCACTCATTTGAGCTGCCTTCTGCCGGAACGGCTATCGCGATATGCGTAAACCAACTGTCTTTTGCCGCACCGTGCCAATGCTTAACCTCCGGTGCAATATTGACCACATCACCGGCTTTGAGCTCTTGAGGCTCTTTGCCCCATTCCTGATACCAACCGCGCCCTGAAACCACAAGCAAAATCTGCCCGCCCTTGTGATGAATATGCCAGTTATTGCGGCATTTCGGCTCAAAAGTTACATTAGCAATAGCAACACCGTCAGAAGTTAAAGGTTGTAAATAGCTGTTGCCGATAAAATATTTTGCATAGGCCGTATTAAGTTCGCCAAACCCGAACAACACATTTTTTGCCTTTTCAAAGCGAGCTAAGTCCAAAATTTCTTCAATCTGTGCATCTGTCACCCCATTATGTTTGGCAATGCCGATATGGCTTTGAAGCTGACTTTCAACACCTTCTCTGACGGCAAGCATACCAACGGTTGCCATTTCTCTTGTTTTCCAGCTCACATTCTCACGTGCGAAAATATCACCGAATAAATGCGCTTTCAGATATTCATCTATTTGCGGTGCAAAATCAAAAAGCGGACCTTTAACCTCAGCCCCGACAAGTTTTGTTTGGTTTTTTGTGCCGTATTCAAGAGCATCACCTGCCGGCTTAGCCCCTGCTTTTAAACCGATATTATCACGATTCCCGCGCTCTTGCTCAAGCGCCATCAAAGTTGAAAGAGCATTTAAACTTCTCGGAAAGCCGCAATAGGCATAAGTTTGCACTAAAATTTCTTTAAACGTGTTAATGCTTACCCCATCATCAAAGCCTTTGATTAAAGATTCTTTCACACCGTTTTGATTGCCGAGCGCCGCATTTGCCGAAACCCTGACGATTGCTGCTTCTTCTTTTGTTAAAACACTTTCCGCCATTGCAGTTCCTCCGAAAAATAAAACATTAAAAAAAAGAAAAAAAGGAATAAATCGTTTCATAATCTTGTCCTTTACAAATTTATGAGGCGATTCTAATCTTTAGAGCATACTCTAAGTCAAACGGAAAATAAAAATTATCCCACCATCTCGTCAATTTCTTTTTTGGCTTTTTCCAAAATGGCGGAAACATCGTTGCCGACAATATCCAAGCCTTCGGCTTTAATAAGTTTAATATCTCTAATACCATAAAGTGTGTTGCCAAGCGCTTTGATATAACCAAACCCGAAATCTGTCGGATTATGCCCGCCCATCGTTGTCACATAATAAAGTTTTTGAGCTTTGCAAAGCGTTTGAATCCCGTTCGGTGTATATTTAAAAACAATCCCCCCGACACTGACATGTTCAATAAAAGTTTTCAAAAGTGCCGGAAAAGAAAAATCCCAATAAGGTGCGGCAACAATAATCATATCGGCATTTGCAAAGCGCCTTGCATACGCAAACATTTCATCATCAAACTTACCTTCTTTTATCAGTTGGTCACGCTTTTCAATCATTTTTTCGTTAAAAGGCTTCGGCTCTTCTTTGCCTAAATTGATTTCATCAACATCTGCCCGAAGTTTTTGAATTAAATAATCCGCCAAAATTTTCGTGCGGGATTGACTTCTCACACAAGCGTTCACAAACAAAACTTTCATACTTTTTTCCTTTCACCTTGACTTATCTTCTTTTTAAATCTTATATATAATAAAACAACTTTGGAGAAAAAAGCTATGTTTAAAATCATTTTTTACCTTGTTATTATCGCCGTTATTATCATCAGCGGTGCAAGCGCTTACCATCTTTATCAGGTCAAAGAAAAAAACAAAACCGAAATGGCAAATTTTGAAAAAGAAACAGCTTTAAACGCTGATTTAGGAAGAGTTTTGGTCGTTTATTATTCATGGACGGGCCACACAAAAGACATTGCGCTTCAAATTGCCGAAAAAACAAGCGCCGAAACTTTTGAAATTAAAACCGTCAAAGAATATAAATCCCCTTCCGTTTACCTTGAAAGCAAAAAAGAACTTGCCTCTCGAAACTACCCCGAACTTGAAAAAGGCTTCACTCCGGATATGTCAAATTATGACACGGTTTTTGTCGGTGCGCCTGTTTGGTGGTATACAATGGCTCCTGCGCTTTTTTCATTCTTAAATTCAACAGACTTCAAAGGCACACGTGTTGTTCCTTTCTCAACTCAGGGAAGCAACTATGGAAAATTCTTTGAAGATTTTGAAAAAACAGCGAAGAATGCAAAGATTCTCCCCTCTGAAAATTTCAACAATGTTGACAATTCATATAACACTCAGGTTTCCAACAAAATCAACGCTTGGCTCAATAAACTTTCGAGGTAACAATGGTTTCTTATTCTTACGCACCGCAAAATGTGTGCTCACAGCACATCAGCTTTGAATTAAAAAAAGGCAAATTGCACAACATTAAATTTGTCGGCGGCTGTCCCGGAAATTTAGCGGCCATCTCAAAATTGCTTGAAGGGGCAGACCCTAAAAAAACAGCTGATTTGCTTCGCGGAAATCTTTGCCCCGGCAAACCGACATCTTGCGCCGACCAATTCGCCCGCGCCATAGACAATGCTTTAGCCGAACCTAAAAAAATCGAAAATTCTTAAAAACTTTTTCTTTCTTCCGTTTAAATCCCTATAAACACTCTTATATTTTAGGCGCATAACAACGGAGAAAAAAATGAAAAAAAGAATCTGCCTTCTTGCTGGCTTTGATAAAAAAAATATATTGCAGGATTATGTGCTTTATTTGGCGCGAAAACTCTCGAAATTGAGCGATGTCTATTACCTTGCTGACGGAAATATCCCTCCCAAAGAGCTGAAAAAAATAGAACCCTACACCAAATATGCCGCATCTGTTTTACACAAAAGTTATGACTTCGGCTCGTGGCAAATTTTAATCAATCACATCGGTTGGGAAAAAATCACAACCTATGATGAAATGATCATCTGCAATGACAGCATCTACGGTCCCATAAGCAATATGCAAGACATTTTTGATTATATGGACCTGCGCGATTATGATTTTTGGGGCTTAACCGAAAATTATAACAGCAATTACCACCTCGACAGTTATTTTATGGTTTTCAAGAACGATGTTTTACGACATCCGAAATTCCACGAATTTTGGAACAACATTATTCCGACCTCAAATCGAAAAACATACGAAAGCATCTTAACCCCGTTTTTAACCGAACTTGGCTTTACCGGAAACAGCTACATCAAAAACTACAAAAAAGAAGACCAATTGGCTTATCCTATGCGTTTATTTAGAACAAACAGAATGCCTTTTATCCGCATAAACAGCTTAAAAGAACCCGAACACAATTTAAAAGAACCGATACTTTATATCGATTCGCGCATTGAAAATGAAACAGGCTATAAAGCTGATTTAATCAATGAACATTTAAAATCCGATGCCTCTTTTCATGGTTTCGGTCTAAAATATTACGCCCACAAAAACGCACAAACCCTCAAAAAGAAATTAAAAAATTTAAATCTTAAAATATAAAAAACTCAAAAAAAACACTTGCGCCATCAAAAAAAATACATTAAAGAACAATTCATATTGGATAGATGGCCGAGTGGTCGAAGGCGCACGATTGGAAATCGTGTGTACCTGTCAAAGGGTACCGTGAGTTCGAATCTCACTCTATCCGCCAATAACAAAAAAAACACCCTTGCGGTGTTTTTTTTGTTATTGAAAGATGAAGACAGGATTCGAACTCACGAAAAGAGGGTTCGACGACGAGTGAAAGGCGGGCGAAAGAACGCCGGTGAGGCTTTCAAGCCGAATGAACGAGGAGGGCGAGGTTTATCCGAGCCCATCTCTTATTCTATCCGCCAATAAAGAAACCGCTTTATGCGGTTTTTTTATTGTCCGAAAGTCTATCTTCATTACTCCCAAAAAACAATTATCTCCTTAATGCAAAAAATTGCAGTCAACTGACACATCTGTTTTAACCAATTTTAAAAGGAGAATGAAATGGGATTTTTTAACCACCACACAAAAACGGACTCAAACTTACATGCCTCAAAAGCTTATCATATGGATCAAGAAGATGAAACAAAAACTGCAGAAACTTCTAAAGACAGTTCCTCTGGCTCACACACCTCATCATCTGCTCACGCATCTGCTTGCGGTTGCGGATGTGGTCATAAAACCAAACCGGTTGATGAAGAAGTTGTCGAAATTAAAGAAGAGTGGGACTATTAAAAAAGGAGAACACTTCATGCATGAAATGATTCACAAAAAAGAGGCAGAAAGCAACTTACCTCGCCCCGCAAATCAAACCCATGATTTGCGCAACCTTTGGAACTATTTTTTTGATTTCGGCAACACCTCAATAGATAATCTGCAACCAAAAATTGATATAACTGATGAAAAAAATGCAGTTATTGTTACCGCAGAAATACCCGGCATAAAAGAAGAAGATGTTGATCTCAAAATCTCCGAAGACGGATATTTAACAATTTCCGGCGAAAAGCATCACGCAAAAGAAAGCTCTGAACAAAACAGTTATTTTTCAGAAATTTCCTACGGAATGTTCAAACGAACCATACCTTTGCCGTTTGACTTAGATTACAACATGGCCGACGCCACCTATGAAGACGGCATATTATCCGTTAAAATTCCAAAATCAAAAGAAGAAAAACAAAAATATAAAAAAATCAGCGTGAAGAAAAAGGCTTCAAGTTCCAAAAATCTTCAAGGCTAATATTCAACTTTATTCAAATAAAGACCGCATGCAGGCGCTGTTACTCCGGCGTCTGCTCTCTTTTTTCCTTCCAAAATTTTTTCCACATCTTGCGGTTTTAAATGCCCGTCGCCAACCATTTTAAGCGTTCCGACCATATTTCTGACCTGATGATATAAAAACGACTTAGCCTCAACAATAAAATCGATTTCATCGCCGTTTTGAACAATTTCAAGCCTGTCTAAAGTTTTCATCGGCGATTTTGCCTGACATCCTGCCCCTCTGAATGCGCTGAAATCATGATGACCGACTAAATATTTTGCCCCTTCCCTCATTTTTTCAACATCAAGCTTAAAGTTTACATGCCAAACCCTGTTCTCTAACAAAACAGACCTTGCACGCCTGTTCAAAAGCCGATAAATATAGCTGCGTTTTTTAGCCGAAAATCTGGCATGAAAATCATCGGGAACAATCTCGATTTCAACAACCGAAACAGGCGCATTTGCCTCACGTAGTTTGGCATTAAAAGCCTCGCGCAAATGATACAAATCCATATTTGTTTCTAAATCAAAATGTGCTGCTTGTCCCAAAGCATGCACACCGGCATCAGTCCGACCGGCAGCAAAAATTTCTACCCTTTGCCCGCAAAAAGCAAACACGGCATCTTCAAGATATTCCTGAACGCTCTGCCCTTCATCTTGTTTTTGCCAACCGACTAAATTTGTACCGTCATATTCTATTGTTATCTTATAGCGTGTCATTTTTATTTTCCCTACAAAGACACAACATACTCAAAAAAAAACTTGAGGTCAACCCCTCTTTGCTAAACCGTCATCCCTCGCGCTGTGCCACGCATCAGCGCGTCAAGGGATCTCTTCTTTCGATGTTGTGCGCTTATTTTGAGCGCACACATACACCGCTTCCCTATCCCTTTTGCCTTACTCAAAAAAAACTTGAGGTCAATCCCTCAAGTTTTCTCATCAATTCAAAAAATCTTATGCAACTTTGAGCATTGAAGTTGAAGATTTCAAAAAGCCCAATTTTCTTTGAACTTCCCAAATCACTCTCAAAGCCTCTAATGCTGATTGCCCCGTAATACGCGGTGTTTCTTTGCCTAAAATGCAGTTCACAAAGTGAGCCTGCTCAGCAGCCAACGGCTGTGATGTCGGAATAAACAAATGTTCCTCACACCCTTTCAAACCGTATTTCATCCAATCCGGCAAATCTGTGCTCATATATGGCGAACGGCCTTGCGTACAAACATTAATGCTTTGATTGATAAAGTCCATATCAATATAGTTTTCATCTGTTGTAACGGTTAAAGTTCTAACTCTTGATTGCGTAATTCGGCTTGCCGTCAAGTTAGCCGTCACCCCGTTTTCAAATTGAACAAGAGCCGAAATATAATCTTTGCCTTCAGGTTTTTCTTTTGTTTTGACGCTCATGGCTTCAACATTGATAACATTTGATTTAACAAGTGATTGCACAACTTCAATATCATGAATCATCAAATCCATCGCAACATCCACATCCGTAATACGTCCGCTTGCAGCCGACATACGCTGTGCCGTAAGCGATCTGATTTTCGATGTATCCGCTAAAATCTTTGAAAGTTGTTCAACCGCCGGATTGAAGCGTTCAATATGTCCCACAAGCAAAACAACATTGTTTTCTTTTGCGGCATTAATCAATCTCATACATTCTTCTTCGGTTGTAGCAAGCGGCTTTTCAATCAAACAGTGGATGCCTTTTTTCAAGAAAAATTCGCCGACATCAGCATGCGTCACAGAAGTCGTCACAACGCTGACAGCATCGACATTTTGCGCAACTTCCTCAAGGCTTGAAAATGCCTTAATTCCGAACATATCCGCAGCCGTCTTAGCTGCGTCCTCAAAAATATCATACACACCGACGAGCTCGACACCTTGTAATGTTTTATATGTTCTAAGGTGGTTTTTGCCCATCATACCGGCACCGATAACGGCAACTTTAATCAAATTTGTCATCAATTTTCCTTTTTGTTTTGAAGTTAAACTGAGCGAATTTATATCACAATTTACCTGACAAATCTTCTAAAATTATGTTACATATTATTTCATCAATCCTTCTTTAAAAATCTCTGTAAGAGATTATTTAAACAAAAAAGGAGAAATCATGTTTAAAACAATCATTGCCTGTCTGTTGATAGCGCTTTCCGCAAGAGCTGCCGAAAATGTTGAAATATACGGTTCGGCTCAAACCGCTTCCGGAAAACCGGATACAGCTTATTTTTCATTTCAAGAACCGCAAGAAGAGCCTGTCGATATCATAAAAGAAGAACCTGTTGTCCCTAAAGAAAAAACGCCGAGTGAAAGCCTAAACACACAGCCCTTAAATGAGATTCATCAGCTATCAGCGCAAAACCCGAAACCCTTTTCAATTTCACCGAAAGCCGAGCAAAACGAAATTGAAAACACTCTTTACGAAGGCGGAAACCGAATTTACGACGTTCAGTCTTTTCCCCTAAAAGACATCAAAACAATCACAGAGCCCAACATCGACCCGACCATTTCAACTTATCCGGAATATTAAAAAAGCGGCTTTAGCCGCCTTTTTTTATATATAATCTTGAATAAAAGCCAAAAGCTCATTGTTGGTTTGAGGTAATTTTTGAAATTCAAGCCTTGAAATGATTCCTTTCATGCCTTTGAT
>CAJOLB010000053.1 GCA_905235385.1 uncultured Alphaproteobacteria bacterium
GTTTCAACTATCTTTTTGCGATTTTGATTTATTTTGTTCTCTTTCTTTCATTCGGAAAGTTTACCATTCCGCCTGTCGTCGGTGAGCTGATTGAAGGCGGTGCGGCTCAAAGTGCGGGCATTCTTCCGGGTGACCGTTTTGTTAACATTAACGGTATTGAAGTCAAAGAATGGAGCGATATTTCAAAAGAAGTTCTTATGGATGCCGATCATCAGGTCAGCATCGACATTTTGCGCGATAATAAGATGCTCCACTTTGACATTTCTTTGATTGAAATGGATAAGGAGCACGTCGGAAAAGTCACCCACAAACAATATATGCTCGGCGTGAAATCTCAAAGTGCTGTTGAATTTACGTACGAAAAACTCTCCATCCCTCAGGCTTTCGTTCAATCTTGTGCCGAGGTTTGGGATGTTACGGCAATGACACTTCGCGGTGTCGGTCAAATGATTACCGGCAAGCGCGGCGGTGAAGATGTCGGCGGCATTATCCGTATTGCCGAGATGTCCGGCGACATCACCAAAAATGAATCCATTATCGATTTTATCACATTTTTAGCTTTGCTTTCCATCAACTTGGGGTTGATTAACCTGTTTCCGATCCCTGTTTTGGACGGCGGACACGTGGTGATTTTCTTAATTGAAATCCTCACACGCCGCGAACTTAACGAAAAGGCAAAAGAATACTTATTTAAGGCGGGCTTTTTGCTTTTGCTTGCTTTAATGATTTATGCAACATGGAATGACCTTGTTCATTTGTTCAATCGTCTGTTCCGATCTTAAAAAAAAGGAAAACACATGAAAAAAATCTATTTAGCTGTTTTAGTTGCTCTTATTTCTTTTTCTGCCAACGCTTCCGATTTTTATTTACGAAGTGTTGAGACAGACGGTTTAAAGCGTGTTGAAAAAGAGACCGTTTTAGCTTATCTCGGCTTAAAAACCGGTCAAAATGTTTCTCGCGACAAGCTCGATGAAAGCTTTAAAAACCTTTATGCAACGGGTTTGTTTTCGGATATTGAAATGGACACCACAAATGACGGTGTTTTGAAAATCAAGCTAAAAGAAAACCCGCTTATCAACAAGCGTGCTTTTGACGGCAACAAAAAGCTTGATGACAAGGTTTTGGAACCTGAGGTTCAGAGCAAACCGAACACCCTTTATAACAAAGCAAAGGTCAGCCAAGATGTTCAGCGTATTTTAGATATTTATAAAAAGGCCGGCCGTTACAGCGTTTCCGTTGATCCGAAAATTATCAAACGTGATGAAAACCGTGTTGACCTTGTGTTTGAAATCGACGAAGGCGGCGAAGCCAAAATCGATAAAATCAACTTTTTCGGAAACAAACACTATTCCGGACCTGACCTAAAAGATGAAATTATGAGCAAAGAAACGCGTTGGTATCGCTTTTTCGGCAGCAAAGATAATTATGATGCCGAAAAGATGAATTATGACAAAGAGCTTTTGCGCCGTTTTTACAATGAGCGCGGTTATGCCGATTTTGAGGTTACGTCAGCGGTTGCCGAGCTTGCTCCGAACAACAAATCCTTTATTTTAAACTTTACCGTCGATGAAGGACCGCGTTATAAAATCGGCGATATCACAATCAACTCTTCCGTTTCGGATGTTGACACGAAAAAGCTCTATAAAGAAATCGAATTTAAAAAAGGAAAATGGTATAACAGCAAGCTGATTGAAGACAGCGTCACAAACATCACCGAAGAACTCGGCAAAAAAGGCTTTGTATTTGTTGATGTTGTTCCTAACTTAACCCGTCATGATGATAATACCATTGATGTGGCATTTGACATCAACGAAGGCGAGCGCACTTTTGTTAACCGTATTAACATTTCAGGCAACACACGCACTTTAGATGAGGTTATTCGCCGCGAGTTTCGTTTAGATGAAGGCGATGCTTTCAATGTTTCAAAGATCAAAGATTCAAGAAGAAACATCGAAAATTTGAATTATTTTTCCAAGGTTGACATTCAGCCTGTTCAAATTGATGAGAGCAAAGCTGATATTGACATCAATGTTGAAGAAAAATCGACAGGTTATTTCAATGTCGGTATCGGTTATTCAACAACAGACGGCGCTTTGGTTAATGCCGGCATTACTGAAAATAACTTCATGGGCAAAGGCCAAGAGGTTAGCTTAGATGCTTCCGTGTCTCAGCGTACGAAAGATTATTCTTTTTCATTTACGGAGCCTTATTTCTTAGGGCGTCGCTTAAGTGCCGGTTTTGATATTTTCTACAGCGATGAGGATTATCAAGATGAGAGTTCTTATGACACCTCAAGCATCGGTGCGCGCGGCAGATTAGGCTGGAACTATACAGATGATTTTTATCACACCGTTCGCTATACTTTGCGTGAAGATGAAATTAAAAACGTTAAGAAAAGCGCTTCATATTATGTTCAAAAAGAAAAAGGTAAAACGACCGGCTCAATTATCGGCCAAACGCTTTATTATGACAAGCGCGATTCATCCATTCGTCCGAAGGAAGGTTATTATCTTTCTTTAGGTCATGATATTGCCGGTCTCGGCGGAGATGAAAAATTCTTCAAGTTTGATGCCAAGGCTGTCCAATTTTACACCCTAGCCGACAGTTGGACATTTAAGTTCCATGCCAACGGCGGATATATTGTCGGCTACGGCGACAAAGACGTTCGTCTTTCAAACCGTTATTATTTAGGCGGCAACAACTTGCGCGGTTTTGAGTTCGGAGGTATCGGCGCCCGTGATAAACGCACGGATGATGCTTTAGGCGGCAACTGGACTTTATACGGCGGTGCCGAACTTGCTTTTCCGATCGGTTTGGACGAAGTCGGTATCAGAGGACGCACCTTCTTTGATATCGGTATGCTCGGAAAACCTGACGACATTGACACGCGCGATGTTAATTATTCCTCAAAGCCTCGTGCTTCCGTCGGCTTCGGTTTTGAATGGTATTCTCCGATGGGCAAAATCGATATCGACTTCGGTTTCCCCGTCATGAAAGAAGATTACGACGAACGTGAAGTCTTCAGACTTAATTTCGGCACAAGCTTGTAGGGAGATTAAATATGGTTGATACTTCTTTTTATCAAAACAAAGGTCCTTTTACTCTTGCGCAAATTGCTCAAATCACAGGCTCAGAGCTTCAAGATCCCAAAGCCTCAAACGAGCTGATTTCGAACATTGATACCTTGGAAAAGGCCTCAAGTGAAGACATTTGCTTTTTCTATGATAAAAAAGCCAAAGACAAAGCAGCCGCTATTTGCTCCAAAGCTGTTGTTACAACTCAAGATTTAGCTTCTCTCATTCCTGAAGGTGTTTTTGTTTTGATTCATTCAAACCCGAAAATTGCCTTTTTAAAGCTCAATCAGGCAATGTATGCCGAATACGAACCTTCACCCTCAATTTCCCCAAAGGCTTCCATTCATCCGAGCGCAAAAATCGGTCAAAATTGCTTTATCGGTGATTTTGCCGTCGTGGAAGAAAACGTTCAAATCGGCAACAATTGCCGTATTGAAGCGGGGACTTATATCGGGCGCTCGTGCAAGATCGGAAATCATTGCAGAATCGGCGCAAATGCTTATGTCGCCTATTGTCTGATGGGCGATGACTGCTATATATATACAGGTGCCCGTATCGGCGCTGACGGCTTCGGTTTTGACATGATTGAAGGCAAACATCAGCGCGTTCCTCAAGTCGGTCGTGTGATTATCGGCAATGATGTTGAAATCGGTGCCAACACCTGCATTGACAGAGGCGCTCTTGATGACACGGTTATCGGTGACGGTTGCCGCATTGATAACTTGGCACAAATTGCACATAATGACAAGCTCGGGCGCGGTTGCATCATTGTTTCTCAAACCGGTATTGCCGGCAGTTGCACCTTTGGCGATTATGTTGTCTGCGGCGGCCAAACAGGTTTTGCCGATCATTTAAAAATCGGTTCGGGCGCACAAATTGCGGCTCAATCAGGCGTTATGCGCGATGTGGAATCCGGCGCGGTCTTGCTTGGCTCGCCTGCTGTTCCTTTCAAAGATTTTATGCGCCAAGTCGCCTTTTTGCAGAAAAACTCAAAAAAATAGGAAAATAAGATGGATCATAAAATATATAAAATTGACGATATTCTTAAAGTTCTGCCCCACAGATATCCGTTTTTGATGATTGATCGTATGGAGATTATTGAAAACGGCGTGAAGGGTATCGGCTATAAAAATGTAACAATAAACGAGCCTTTTTTCCAAGGGCATTTTCCCGGAAAACCGATTATGCCCGGCGTGCTTCAAATCGAAGCGATGGCACAGGCTGCGGGTTTTGTTATTGCCGTCAGTGATGAAAAACTCGAACCTGCGAATGTTTTGTTCATGAACGTTGATAAAGTCAAGTTTCGCCGTCCGGTTGTCCCCGGCGACAGGCTTGAGATTCACGTTGAAAAGCTCAAAGAAAGAAAGAATATTTTTGTTTGCGGCGGAAAAACTTTTGTTGACGGGAATCTTGTCTGTGAAGCCGAATTGACCGCAATGGTTTCAACTTTATGACCAAAGACATATTGACATTCAAGATAAATCTATATAGAATGATATTAAATTAGGAATTTTAGAAGGAGAAAAAAAATGAAAATTAATCAAACCGGTCGTTCCATGGTCGAAATGCTCGGTGTTTTGGCGATTATCGGTGTTTTATCTGCTGCCGGATTAGCAGGTTATGCAAAAGCGATGGCTAAACATAAAGTAAATCGCACAATTAATCAAATGGTTCAAATTGTTAACAATGTTCACACAGTGTTTGCAAACTCTCAAAGCGGTACAAATCCCTACACTGTTTTGGTGGGTGAAGAAGGTATGCGTCAAGCCGTTGCTTTGAACCTTTTCCCTGATGAAATGGTCTTTGATCGCAATATTCCGACTGTTTTGAACCTTTATAAAGGTAAGGTTTCTATTGTTTCTGAAGACGGCAGTGATTTTGAAATTATCTTTGAAGATTTGCCGAAAGAAGTTTCGATTGCCATCGGTACGATTGACTGGGGTATTGATGATGCCAGCGGTCTGCAAGAAGTTGAAATCAATGACGGTGAAGAAACCGGTGATGATAATGATGCCGGTGAAGGTGATTAGTTTTTCTCCCTTTTAAGAAAAGAAGAGGTTTTTTAACCTCTTTTTTTTATCTTAAATTAATTGAATCTTTAACATTTTGTGTTATAAGGCGCATTATTTGAGAGTCTCATTTTAAATTTTAAGGAATAAAAGAATGGAAACAGAAGTTTTATCAGATGTTGCAAATGCTGCCTCAAACCCGTCGCTGTGGGATATGGTTTGGGCTTCCGACTCAGTTACCAAAATCGTCATGATAGGTCTTATTGCCGCTTCCGTTTGGTCGTGGGCCATTATCTTTGAAAAATTTGCCGCGCTTCGCCGTGTGAAACGCACCAGCAAAAAATTTGAAGAAGCTTTTTGGTCCGGCGGTTCGCTTGACAGACTTTATGATGCCATCGGCGGATCGCCTCGTGATCCGATGTCGGCCATGTTTGTCAGCGCAATGAAAGAATGGCGCCGCACCAATATCATGAAATCTAAAACAGACAGAGGACTTCGCGGTGTTTCGCTTCAACAGCGCATTGAAAAAGCAATGGCTGTTACGATGGATAAAGAGCTTGATGATTTAGACAAGCGCCTCGGCTTTTTGGCTTCCACCGGCTCGGTTGCCCCGCTGGTGGGTTTGTTTGGAACCGTTTGGGGTATCATCAACAGCTTTAACGCCATTGCTATAACACAAAGCAATTCTTTGTCTGCCATGGCTCCCGGAATTGCCGAAGCCTTGTTCACGACAGCGTTCGGCCTGATTGCTGCCATTCCTGCCGTTTTGGCCTACAACAGCATTTCAACCGACAATGACCGCTATGCCAAAAGGCTTGAAAACTTCATTGCCGAATTTTCTTCCATCTTGTCGCGCGAAATTGATGATACGACAATCCGCGCCGAAATTGCCGGAGAATAAAAGATGCAAACTTCCTTTCGTTATTCCTCAAGAAGACCGTCGAGGCGCAATGCCAACATCAACATCACAAATTTGATGGATGTCATGATGGTTTTGCTTGTGGTGTTTATGGTCGCCGCGCCCTTGATGACTTCGGGCATTTCCTTAAATCTCCCCAAAGTCGGCGGCAAATCTTTTGAGGGCAAAGAAACCTCCATTAACATCAGCGTTGATAAGGAAGGCTATTATTATATCGGCAAAACGGAAATTCCCGCCGATAAGATTGTTGCGAAAATCAAAGCTATTCAGGGTGAGAACAATGAGGCTACCGTCACAATTTCAGGCGACACGGAATCGGCATATGGCAGAGTGATTAACCTTATGGCGCTTTTAAAAGATGCCGGTTTTGAAAAAGTCGGGCTTAAAACAGAACCTCGCCCCTTAACACAAGGAAAATAAGTTTTTCATGATGAAGCCTTATTTATACAGATCAATTGCTTTACATATCGCGGTATTATTAATATTCGTGTTTGATTTGCCTATGCTTCATCGCCAAACTTTAACGCTTGGTCAAGCGCCTATTATTGTCGATTTGAAAGATGTGAAATTAGGCGAAATGACAAACTTACCGCCTAAGGCCGTTTTCGGCGAAGAAGAAAAGCCCGCAACAACGACCGAAAAAACACCGCCGCAATATACCCACGAAGAAAAGGAACCTGAGCCGGAATCCGAGCCTGAGCCCGCAAAAGTCGAAGAACCGAAAGAAAGCTTTGTTGATACGGCCCCTGAGCCAAAGCCCGAACCTAAACCCGAGCCAAAAGAAGAGCCTAAACCTCAGCCGAAGCAAGAACAGCCGAAGCCCTCTAAAAAGCCGGCTCCGAAGCCTTCTAAAAAACCGAAACCCAAACCTCAAAATAAGCCCAAACCCAAGGCAGAAAACAAACCTCAAGAGGTTAAAACCGTTTCAAACCCGTTAAAGAGTTTGATGGATAGTGTCAACAGTTTGGAAAAAGAGCTCGGCGAACAAAATGCACCTGCCGTCATTAAAACCGGCACTCAGGTTGCCAATATGGGCGTTGAAGGTGGCACCGGCGGCTCATATCTTTCCGATCTTTCCATCACCGAAATTGACGCTATCGGCGGCAGACTTCGCGAATGCTGGAATTTAGATCCCGGTGCTCAAGGTATCGAGGGAATGATTATCGAAATTCGCGCCTTTTTGAATCAAGACGGAACGGTTCGTGATGTCCAAATCGTTGATAAGGCTCGTTATAATACCGATCCTCATTTCAAAGCCATCGCCGAAAGTGCGCGACGTGCCGTCATCAGTTGCCAAAACCACAACAATGTGAACATTTATAAAATCTTCCCCGAAAATTATCCCGACAAATACCGCGTCTGGGGCACTCTTTTGCTCAAATTTAACCCGATGGACGCAAGCGTTCGTTAAACACTCTTAAAACCCTTTCATAACCTTTCTTTTCATCTGGCATTTTTTAAATAAAATCGTTATATTGAGCTTATGAAAGATGTTTTAGATTTAACCGAAATTGAAGCAAAAGCCGAGCTTGAACGATTAGCCAAAGAGATGGCCAAAGCCGATATTGCTTATTATCAAAATGACGACCCTTATTTGACAGATGCCGCCTATGATGCCTTAAAACTCAGAAATGAACAGATTGAGGCTCGTTTTCCTCATCTTATCAGAGCAGATTCTCCTTCTAAAAAAATCGGTGCACCCCTGCAGTCCGATTTTAAGAAAATTGCTTTAAAAGTTCCGATGCTCTCACTTTCCGATATTTTTTCCATAGATGAATTAAAAGAATTTGTGGCTTCTGTCAGGCGTTTTTTAAATACTGATGAAAATATTGAATTTACGTCAGAACCTAAAATGGACGGTTTGTCATTTAATGCACGCTATGAAAAAGGCGTTCTTGTTTCTGCATCAACGCGCGGCGATGGCAAAACGGGCGAAGACATCACCGAAAACATCAAAACCATTCAAGGCTTGCCTCATCAAATCACAGCTCCCGATTGCCCCGATATTATCGAGCTCAGGGGCGAAGTTTATATGTCAAAGGCAGATTTTTTTGCCTTAAATGAAAAAAACATTTCTCAAAATAAAAAGCCTTTTGCCAATCCGCGCAATGCGGCGGCAGGCTCACTTCGCCAGTTAGATCCGAATGTCACAAAAGATCGAAAACTGAGCTTGCTTGTTTACACTTGGGGCGAAGTTTCAAATATTTTTTGGAAAACACAATCCGAATTTTTATCAAAAGTTCAAGCATGGGGTTTTCCCGTTAATCCTTATAACAGGCTTTGCAAAAACGAAGATGAAATTATTCAAAGCTTTGAAAACCTGCAGCAAACCAGAGCCGATTTGCCCTACGATATTGACGGCATTGTTTATAAGGTTAATGATTTGGCGCTCCAAAATCGTTTGGGCTTTTTAACGCGCACACCGCGCTGGGCGATTGCCCATAAATTCGAGGCCGAAAAAGCCGTAACCAAAATTTTAAACATCCGTGTTCAAGTCGGACGAACGGGGGCTTTAACGCCGGTGGCAGACCTGGAGCCGATTAACGTCGGCGGGGTGATGGTTTCGCACGCAACGCTTCATAATGAAGATGAAATCAAGCGCAAGGATATCCGCATTAACGATTATGTTGTTATTCAGCGCGCCGGTGATGTTATTCCTCAGATTTTAGGTGTTGTTAAAGAAAAACGCCTGCCTGATTCAAAAGAATTTATTTTTCCGACCGTTTGTCCCGAATGCGGCGCCCATGCCATCAGAGAAGAAGATGAAGCCGTGCGGCGTTGCACAGGTGGGCTAAGTTGCCCTGCCCAAGCCATTGAGTGCTTAAAACACTTTGTTTCGCGCGAGGCTTTTAATATTGAGGGGCTGGGCTCTAAAATCAT
>CAJOLB010000054.1 GCA_905235385.1 uncultured Alphaproteobacteria bacterium
ATGCTATATTTCCTCCATCTATGTATATCAAAGAACTCCAACCGGATGTTGAGCTGATTGATCGGCAAGAGCAACAAAGAGCTTGCAAAGATCGGCGGAATAACACCCGTCGGGTTAATTTTCAAAGGCAAGTGTGAGCTTTCGGCTGCTGTCATGCGCATACCGACCTGACGCTTCGGATATTGAATGATGATTTTGCGTTGTGCACGTTCAACAAAAACAATCACATAGATAAGCGCAAGAGCCATTAAAAGCAAAAACACAATCACCGTCATCGACATTGAGCCGACACGACCTAATTCAAAGGTGCGCGCTAAGGCTGCCGGAATGTTGGCGATAATACCGACCGTAATGATTAATGAAGAGCCGTTTCCGACACCGCGTGAGGTGATTTGATCACCGAGCCATACAACAAACATTGTGCCGCCGACCAAAGACACCATTGTCGTGAAACGGAAAACAAAGCTCGGAATAACCACCGCCGAAGCACCGATGCCGTTTGTGATGCTTTCAAGACCGACAGCAATACCGTAGCCTTGAATAACCGTGATGAACACCGTTAAAACTTTGGTGTAGTGTGTAACTTTGCGATGTCCGGCCTCGCCTTCTTTTTTCAAAGCCATCAAGGACGGAATAACCGACTGGCCTAATTGAATGATAATTGAGGCAGAGATATACGGAAAGATGTTTAAGGCAAATATTGTCATACGAGACAACGCACCGCCTGAAAACATATTAAACATACCCAAAATTCCGCCGGAGTGCTGCGAGAAAACTTCAGAGAGGACTCCCGCATCAATTCCCGGTAAAGGAATGAATGTTCCTAAACGAAAAACGATTAAAGCCAGAATTGTGAACCACAATCTTTTTTTGAGGTCTTCCGCTTTGCTAAAGGCTGACATGTCTAAATTTGCAGCCATTCTTTCTGCCATTGATACCATTTTTATATCCTTATTTATTTAATTCAAACCAAAACAGCGGATTTAAAAATAAAATCCGTTTTGTGTTATTTAATACTATCTCAGAAAAAAATCTGCAACAAAATTTTCTTTATCCTCAACAACTTTTATTAATCGTATTGACTCTTCTTCTTATTGTGATAAATTATGCTCCAATTAAATTTTATCATTATGCCTCAAATTATTTCTTTTGGAGACAAAGCCACAGGAAGAGAAATACAAGTGGTTTGTTTCGACAAACAAGAAGTCGAACCTTTGCGCCAAATAGGCGAACAAATTCGCGCAGAAGGCGAACAGCAACGAAAGAAGAAACTCTACAGGTCTTTGGCCTTTTTCTTTTCGGGGGTTGTGCTTTTAGGCGTTATTGTTTGGCTTATTTTTCGTCTTTAACAGGTATGGTTTTCAAAACATACCTGTTTTTTTATGACCTTTTGCATCAATGTTGAAAAAGCATATTTATCTAAATCCCGAGGGAAAACAAAAAAACCATCCGAGCAAGCACAATCCGATTTAAGTTCGCAAACTTTCAAATTCATATTAATATGAGTGAAAATATGTGTGACGGATTGATTTGTTTCTTTCGCATTTTTAAACAACCTTTCTTCGCTCCACGGAAATTCATAAAGCCCCGAGAGAAGTCCCTTTTCCGTTCGTTTTCTGATCAGAACTTTTCCTTCTTTATTTTTAATGATATAAATATAGCCGTTAAAAACTTTTTTTGTTGTTTTTTTGCGTGTCGGAATTTTCTCTAAATCAGGCAAATCTTTTGATAAGCAAAATTTTTGAACAGGACAAAGGCTGCAAGCCGGTTTTTTCGGAGTGCATATCGTTGCGCCTAAATCCATAATTGCCGAAGCATAGTCCGCCGAATTTTTTTTATCCGTTAACGCTTCCGCTTTTCTTCTGATTTCAGGCAATATTTCATCTGTGGGAGATGTTAAATGATAAACACGGCAGATAATGCGCACAACATTTCCGTCAACGACCGTTTCCGGCGCATTAAAAGCCAAAGCCAAAAAACTCGCAATCGTATACGGACCAAACCCCTTTAATTTTAAGACATCTTCTTTTTGATGCGGAAATATGCCATTAAAATCATTGACAATCATTTCTGCGCTTTGGCGCAATGATTTTGCGCGCGTGTAATAACCCAATCCTTGCCAATATAAATTGACTTCTTCCTGAGATGCGCGAGCCAGTGACTCTATGGTCGGAAAACGCTTCATGAATTTTTCAAAATAAGATAAGACTGTTTTGACCGTTGTTTGTTGGAGCATCAATTCCGAAACAAGCACAACATAAGGATTAGGGTGTGCGCCACCCTTAAAACGCCACGGCAAATCACGACCGTTTTTTTTATACCAACTTAAAAGATATTTTGAAAATTCATTTGTCATACAAAATGTTATAAAAGCGATAGATTTTATTGTCAACAAACGCTTATAACTTATACCTTAGCATAAAAAAGGCGGGGACGAATCCCCACCCTTTCAGGAGTTAAGAAATGAAAAACTCTTATCTTGCCAATATACCGAGCAACTTTTTGTTTGCATCGTCAAGCGAAATGTTGTCGCAAACAGCAACTTCGGAAGCCAAACGTTCGAAAGCCTGCTCATAAATCTGGCGTTCACTATAGGACTGCTCTGCCAAATTTTCTTGGCGATATAAATCACGAACAACCTCTGCAACAGCCACAGGATTGCCTGAATTAATCTTGTTTTCATATTCCTGCGCACGGCGAGACCACATCACTTTTTTGACTTTGGCTTTGCCTTTTAAGGTTTCAAGAGCCTCATTGATGGTCGAAGCTTCTGAAATTTTTCTCAAGCCGACGTGTTCCACTTTTTGAAGCGGAATACGGAGCGTCATCTTGTCTTTGTCAAAATTGACGACCAATAATTCAAGCTCAGAGCCGGCTATCGTCTGCTTTGAAATATCTGAAATTTTCCCGACGCCGTGTGTCGGATAAACGACATATTCGCCGGAATTAAATGTCACTGTCGGTAATTTTTTGATACTCATTTGCGTTTCCTATTATTCATTTTTGACTAAAACACGACTCGTTATACCATATTTTAAAGCAAAAATCTAGCCAAAATTTTAAAAAAAATTAAATTTTCGGAAACAACCCCGTCTGCCGTAGGGCTTCGCCCACAACCATCACCGCCGAAACGGCAACATTAATCGAGCGTGCATTTTCGTTCATCGGAATAAGCAAACGCGCATCTGCGAGCTGATGGACAGCCTCCGGCACACCCGCACTTTCACGCCCCATTAAAATAATGTCATTTTTCTTGAACTCAAAGTCGGTATAAGGTTTTGAGGCGTGGGTGGTCAGCAAAACAATGCGTCCGTATTCATCTTTATGTTCGGCGCGATAATTTAAAAAGTCATCCCATGAGGCATGGCGCCGGTAATGAGACATCTCTAAATAATCCATTCCCGCGCGCTTTAAGCCTTTGTCATTAAACAAAAAACCACACGGCTCGATGATATCCATCGGCAAATCAAGGCACGCCGACAGACGAAGGAGCGTGCCCGTGTTTTGCGCAATATCAGGCTGAAAAAGCGCCAAGCGCATGATCAGTGCTGCCCTTGTCTGGCCTGTTTTGCCGCATAAACCGCCGCAAAATCAACCGGCGTTAACATCATCGGAGGCAAACCGCCTTCCATCAAACATTGTGTCACAATATTTCTGGCAAACGGGAATGTTAATCTCGGAATTTCAATGTTTAAGATCGGATCCAAGTGTTCTTGAGGAACAGTTAACGTAACAACTGCCGAATAAGTCAACTCCAAGATAAAGAGCTTTTTGTCTTCAATATCCGCATTTAATGCTAAGTTTAAGTCCACATTATACACATTTTCTTCCAATGATTTTGTGGCAACGGAAACTTCTACCTGAATTTGAGGCTGTTTATTCAACTGTTTGAATATTTCAGGCGCGTGCGGAATTTCTAAGGACAAATCTTTAATGTATTGACTGTTAATCATCAGTGTCTGTTGTTGCTGTTCTGCCATTTTTATAACCTTTCTTTAAAAATCATTTTTTTAAGTTTTACATTAAATATTTTTTCTCGTCAAACAAAAATATAAATATTGATAATAATTCTTAAACGCTTTATATATATAATGAATTTTATGATATTTGAATAAGGGGAAAAATATTGGCTTATATGGATTTGATTTTTTTAGGATTGGTTGTTGCTCTCATTTTATATCGATTGAACGAGGTTCTCGGCACACGTCCTGAGCAGCCTCACATCAAAATCGTTACTAAAAAAGAATTTGATAAAATTTATGATATGATTCAAGGCAAAATTAAAGAAGATGAAAAATTTGCTGATATTGAAGTAACTCAAACACAAGCTGATGAGGCTTTAGCGCGTATCGAAGGGTTTGATAAAGATTCATTTTTAAGACGCGCTTCAAAAGCCTTTGAAATGGTTTTGGAAGCCTTTGCGAATCGCGATTTGGAAACTTTAAAAATGTTGACGGCACCAAAACTTTATGAAAAATTCGAAGCCATTATCAAAGAGCGTGAAGCACAAAACATCAGCGCCGAATCGGATTTGATACGCATTGAAAAAATGGAAATTGCCGAAGTTAAAGTGAGCGCGACAAAAGCGCAAATTGCCGTTAGATTTCAATCAGAGCAGATTAATGTTTTGAAAAACAAAGACGGCGAAGTGATTGAAGGTGATGAAAATTTTGTGCAAGAAATTACGGATGTTTGGACTTTTGAGAAAAATTTGAACAACAACTCGCCCGTGTGGCTTTTGAACTCAACAAAGAAAAAATCATGAAAAAACTCGGACTTTTTATCTTTAGCTTATTACTCGTTTCCTGTGTGGCTCAAAAAAAATCTGACGAACAAAAGGGGCTCTCTTTAAAGCCGGTTCATTTTGCTCAATTAAGCGGTTTTGAAAACGACCAAATCAGCGAGATAAGCAACGCTTTTGAATTAAGCTGTGAAGCCGTTAAAAAAAATCCGAAAACTTTGGAAGCAAGTGAAATTAAAATTAAGCCGCAGGTTTATTTGCAAAAGTGTGCAAAATTTCAAAACTTGATGACAAAGAATGATGATGTTTTACGCACTTTCTTTCAAACAAATTTCACACCTTATGCCATCAGTTATGACGGGGTGAGTGAAGGCAAGTTTACTTCTTATTACGAAGCAGAGCTTAAAGCCTCTAAAACAAAGCACGGCAAATATCAATATCCGATTTATGGCAAGCCGAAAGATTTGATTGAAATCAACTTAAAAGATTTTGATGAAGATTTGCCGAGCAAACGTATTTTAGGACGGGTGCAGAACAACAAATTGGTGCCTTATTTTACGCGTGAGCAAATTGAAAAAGAAGGTATTGATGCTCCCGTTATTTTATGGGGTGATGATAAAGTTGATATCTTTTTGATGCAGATTCAAGGTTCGGCCGTCGCGCTTTTGGACGACGGAACTTCGGTGCGTGTGTCGTATGCTGACAACAATGGTCATCGCTTTGTCGGAATCGGCGGATTACTTTTGAAAAAAGGAATTTTAAAACAGGGTGAAGTTTCGATGGATAAAATCAGAGATTGGCTCAAAGACAACCCTGAAATTGCAGATGTCAATATGAACGCAAACCCGCGTTTTATTTTCCACAAAATATCTGATGCGAAAGGACCTATCGGTGCGCTCGGCGTGCCGTTGACAGCCGGACGAAGTTTAGCTGTTGATACTGCCTTTATGCCCCTTGGGGCTTTGTTGTGGCTTGAAACCTCAGATCCTTCGGGGAAACCATTAAACAAGCTTGTGGTGGCGCAGGATATCGGCGCAGCCATCAAAGGTGCCGTCAGAGGTGATTATTTTTGGGGGCATGGTGAAGATGCGCTCTTGCAAGCCGGCAAGATGAATGCGCAAGGGCAATATTATATTTTGATGCCGAAAGAATAAAATGAGCGAAGATGATGATATGGTGTGGCAGGAGGCAACTGCCAATGTGCGCAAATTAAAACAAGCGAATCGCATTCAAGAAAAGCCTCAAAAAAAAGTTCGTTTAAAAAATGAAACTCAAGAAATATCCGTTTTAAAAAACTTTCATCATGAACCGGATTTGGGCACAACCGCTGATATTGACAAGCAAACGCTGCGGCGTTTTAAGCGCGAAGAATTCGGTGTTGAGGCAAGTCTTGATTTGCACGGGTTTACATCAGATCAGGCTTTTGATGCCGTGCATCGCTTTATTTTTTCTTCATTTTGCCAAGGAAAACGTGCGGTTTTGATTGTTACGGGAAAAGGTTTGCCTCATCCCGAGCAGGATATTTTTGAAGCCAGAGGAGTCTTAAAACAAAGCGTTCCCGAATGGCTCAAAAGTGAAGAACTAAGCCCTATGATTTTGACTTTTATTCACCCTTCGGCAAAACTCGGCGGCAGCGGCGCACTTTATATTTTGCTCAGAAGAAAAAGATAGAATATTCATTATCCGCACATATCATAAAAAGGCAGTATTTTATCCCCTCTTATCCCCTTACTTGTAAGGGGAAGAACAATATTGCAGATACCTTATCCGTCAGACTGACGCTGACGGAGGTATGACAAGTTTTTATAAATGTTGTTTAGACTTTATGAGGCAATTTGCCGTATATGAAACCGCTGATACAGTTCGGTAAAATTGAGAGCAGATAAACACTTAATCTCATCGGCCACGGAAAAGCTATCAAACCTCTGTTTTTCTCAACACGACGTGCAATAATTTTGGCTGCTTTGTTTGCTTCCATAAAAAACGGCATCGGACAAGTGTTTTTATCGGTGATGCGCGAACGAACGAATCCGGGGCATATTACGCTGACTTGTATTTTCTCTTTTTTCAAACGTTCACGAAGTGCCTCGCCATATGCTTTAACACAGGCTTTTGTGGCACTGTATGACGGGCAAGCCGGAAGCCCGTGATAACCGGCAATCGAAGCTGTAATCGCAATCGCTTTTTTGCTTGCGTCGCCTCGTTTTTCAAAAATGTCAATCGCCGGCGTGATGGTGTTCAAAACACCGAAAATATTGGTGTTAAATGTGTTATATATATGTTCGCAAGTTTCTGCCCCCGTTGACACACCCGCATTGGCATAAACAAGATTTAAGGGCGCGATTTTATCGGCCTCTTTAATAAATGTTTCCATATTTTCTTTATCTGTAACATCAACAACCTTTGAAACAACTTTTATGCCGCGATAGCGACATTTTTCCGCCACATTTTCCAAGCGTTCCTGATTGCGCCCGATTAAAAAAAGATTTTCGGCACCATTGTCCGCATAAAAGAGCGCTAAGGCTTCTCCAATTCCGGAAGATGCGCCTGTGATTAAAACGTTTTTAAATTGTGTCATGGTCGTTCCTTTGCAATTTTTTAATATATTTTTATGTAGTATATATCAAAATAATTTAAAAAGGAGAACTTTTTTGAACATATCAAGTATGACCGGTTTTTCGCGTGCTGACGGCTCTTTTGAAAACGATATGAGTAAACATTTGAAATTAAGACAGTCAATGCCAAGGGATTAGATATTAAAATCAAGCTCCCTTCGGGGTTTGAGGAACTTGAAGGCGAAATTAAAAACCAAATTTCTCAAAATTTTGTGCGCGGTACTTTTAATGTGTTCTTAAATTTGCAAAACGAATCGCAAAATGCTGATGTTAAAATCAACAATGAACTATTAGATGTTTTGAAAAATGAGGCTCTGAAAATTTATTTTGAAAATGAAGATATGTTTTCAAAACCATCGCCCGTCGAATTGTTTAAAATTCCGGGTGTCGTGAGGGTTGCGGATTATGTTTTGGACGACGAATCCAAAATTTTGCTTCATAAAGCCGTTTTTGAAACTTTGGATATTGCGCTTCAAAAGCTCAAAGATGACCGCTTAAAAGAGGGTGAAAAAATCGCAAACGCCTTGCTTCACATTTTAGATGAAATTGATTTAAAGCGTCAAAGTGTTGAAAAAATCACTCAAAATTCTCAAGAAAATATTCGTCTTAAAATTTCGGAACAAATTAAGAATTTTGTGAATGACCCGAATGTTTCTGCCGAACGATTGGAACAGGAAGTTTTGTTTTATGTTATGCGTGCTGATGTTCAAGAAGAAATCGACCGCTTGAAAGCACACGTTCAAACCGCACGCGATATTTTCAAAAACGGCGGCGCTGTCGGACGGCGGCTTGATTTTTTGTGTCAGGAGCTTAATCGCGAAACGAACACTCTTTGTTCTAAATCAATGGATTTGGAACAAACAAAAATCGGTATGGAATTAAAAGCGCTGATTGAACAATTCAGAGAACAAGTACAAAATATGGAGTAAAATATTATGACAACGGACATTATCGAGCATTTAAAAACAACAAGAAAAGGAGCTATGTTTATTATTGAAGCTCCGTCAGGAACAGGCAAAACAACCATTATCAGAGAACTTTTAGCCCAAGATTCTAACCTGAAATTTTCCGTTTCGGTTACAACACGTGCAAAACGAGAAGGAGAAGTCGAAGGCGTCGACTATTATTACATCACCAACGATGAATATGACAAGCTCAAAGCTCAAGATGCATTTTATGAATGTGTGGATTCACAATATGGTTCAAGATATGGCACATTGCGCTCAGAAGTTGACAGCTTTATTAATGTCGGTCAAGATGTGATTTTTGATTTGGATTGGATCGGTATGCGTCAGATGAAAGAAAAAGCACCTGATAAGGTTGTTTCAATCTATTTGCTTCCGCCGTCGGTTGCCGAGGTTAAGCGCAGGCTTATCAGCCGAGGGACAGACTCTAATGCCGTTATTGAAAAACGTATGGATTTAATTGTTGAAAAAATCAAGCATTGGAACGAATTCGACTATGTTTTGGTTAATGTCAATTTAGAAGACACCATTCAAAAAGTACGTCGTATTATTTCTTGCGAACGCATGAAACGCATTCGCCAAGTCGGATTAAAAAGTTTTGTTGCCAAGCTTATTGATGAGGCCGGCGAAAAATAAAATTTAAGAGGTTTAAGATGGGTGTGATTTATAACGGTGTTGAAGAGCTTGTCGGGAATACTCCCCTTGTCAGATTAAAGCGCGTTGAAACAAAATTTAAGCTCAAGGCTCATTTGTTCGCCAAATGCGAGTTTTTTAATCCGGCGTTTTCCGTTAAGGATCGTATTGCAAAGCATATGCTTGAAAAAGTGCCTTTTACAAAAATTCATAAAGATACGATTTTTGTTGAGGCGACTTCAGGCAATACGGGAATCGGGCTTGCCGCGATGTGTGCCGCAAAAGGATACGAGCTCGTGATAATCATGCCCGAAAATATGACAAGAGAGCGTATTTTGCTTATCAAGCATTTTGGTGCCGAAGTTATCTTAACACCTAAAGAAGACGGTATGAAAGGGGCGCTCCAAAAAGCACAAATCTTAAAAGAAAAAAACAAAAACGTTATTATCTTAAATCAGTTCGAAAACGAGGCTAATCCGGAAGCACACAGCCTCACAACTGCTACAGAAATTTTGGAAGATACCGACGGAAACGTTGATGCTTTGGTTGCGGGTGTCGGAACTTCGGGCACTTTGAGCGGAACGGCACGCGTTTTAAGATCATGCAACCCCGACTTGAGAGTTGTTGCCGTCGAACCAAAGGCGAGTCCTATGCTTTCACAAGGCGTTTCAAATGTACATAAAATTCCGGGTATCGGCGCTAATTTTGTTCCGCCTTTTTATGATAAATCACTTGTTGATGAGGTCATTTGTATTGAAGATGAAGAGGCTTTTCAAGGTGCGCAGATCGCCGCATCCATGCAGGGACTGGCTGTCGGAATTTCGGCAGGCGCAGCCTTAAAGGCTGCTATTTTGCTTGCCAAAAGAGAGGATATGAAGGGTAAAAATATTGTGGTTATTTTTCCAGACGCTATTGAGAGATATCTTTCAATGAGTTATTTTAAATCTTGAAATTGCAACATTGAAAGTTTTTAATGAAATTTAATTCAATACTCGGACGCTATTTATCAAAGCAAGTCATATATACCTTTTTAATGGTTTTGATTACCATTATGGGGATTATTATGATGTTCGACTCGATTGAGGCTTTGCGCCGTATTTCAGGCCGTGATGATACCGGTATGAGTTATGTTGTCAAATATGCTTTAACAAAGCTGCCGGAAACAATCGATAAAGTTTTGCCCTTTGTAATGATGGTTGCGGCTATGATCACTTTTTGGAAAGTCAGCAAGAGCAACGAATATGTGATCATTCGCTCCTCAGGTGTTTCGGTATGGGGATTTTTATATCCTGTTTTGTTAACTGTTTTTGTGGTCGGGGTGATTAATGTTGCTTTGATCAACCCGATTTCATCTAAGATGTATGAAATGCACGCAACGCTTAAATATCGCTTTATCACACGTGATCCGACAGCGATGCTCTTTTCAAGCAAGGGGCTTTGGCTCAGGGAAGCCGAAGGAAACGATAAAGTTTTGGTTGTTCAGGCAAAATCGTTGCGCCAAGAAAAAAATGATGTACTCTCGATGCGCGATATTTCTATTTTAGAGATGGATCATACCAATCAGATTTTAAGAAGGATTGACGGTTTGGTCGGTGAATTGCACAAAAATTCTTTCAAACTTCGAGGCGTTCATATCTACAAAGCAGGTCAAAAAACACAAACTTTACAAAGTTATCAATACAAAACTTCCATTACGCTGCAACGTATTAAAGAAAATTTTGTGGACCCTGATGCTATTTCTTTTTGGGCGCTTCCGGATACCATCCATTTTTACGAATCCTCCGGCTTTAAGGCTTCAAGGCACCAGATGCGATATCTTTCTTTGTGGGCATCGCCGTTTTTGCTTGTGGCAATGGTTTTGATTTCGGCGCTCTTTTCTTTGACACCGAGCGTTCGACAAGGCGGTGTGATGTTTATGATTGTGGCGGGTGTCAGTGTCGGGTTTATGATTTATTTTTCATCTCAGCTGATTTATGCATTCGGCATTAACGGATATATTCCCGTTTGGCTCGCCGTTTGGTCGCCGACCATTATTGTTACGTTGCTCGGTGTAACATTTATGCTTATTAAAGAAGAAAGATAAGTTTTAAATCGGTCTTAGTTGGCTGTATAAAGGCAAATCCGTTCGAACGGCACGATAGTGAATTCCCGCTTTTAAGCAAAAATCTTTGACCATTCGCCGCTTGTTTTCAAAATATGCTTCATAAGCTAATTCATATTTTTTATCAAAGTTTTGAATGCGTTCTTCATTGCCCTTAAACTCAGCTAAATATTCACCTGTCGGCGGACAAACGGCTTCAAGTTTATCGTATATATCAACAAGATAAACCTCGCCTTCATGTGCTAAAAGCGAAATTTGTTTGAAAACTTCTTCATCTTTTGTATCAAAGCTTCCGATTAAAAAAACAATCGCATCACGCGGTGTTTTGCGTTCAAAATATTGCAACGATTTTTCAACTTTTTCGGTCTGTTTTTGAGCTGTTAAATTTGCTCTTGCTTCCGTTTCTATCTTTTTTAAGATTGATAAAAAATATTCCTGACTGCGTTTGGCTTCAAAAAGATATGTTCGTTTTCCGGTATAAAGAGATAAACCGAAACGATCTTTATAAGAAAGCGCAAGCCAACCGATTAAGGCTGCGGCTTTTGAGGCACTGACTGACTTCAAACTTTCTTTTGTTCCAAAATACATTTTTTCGGATAAATCAAGCCATACATAAACTTCGCGATCTTTTTCTTCGGTATAGAGTTTTGTAAAAGGTTGGTTCTTTCGTGCCGTCACACGCCAGTCTATATCCCTGACATCATCGCCGAATTGATAGGCGCGCACTTCTTCAAATTCAATACCCCTACCCTTAAATGCCGAATGAGAATCGCCTGTTTGATGTGTTGTCTTTTGGAAATTAAAATCTTTGAGATACGGCACATCATTTTTCATGCGCATCAATGTTTTAAAACTTGGCGACAACGCTTCATTTAAGGAAAAATCTTCCTTTTTTTGCCATAGAGATTTCAAATTTTCAAAAGCCAAAACAGACTCCTTTACGGCAAAGGAACAACCTTAAGAAGAGAAGCTATCACGTCATCTGAGCTTAAGCCTTCCGCCAAGGCTTCAAAGCTTAAAATAATGCGGTGACGCAAAACATCGTAAACAACGGCATGTATATCTTCCGGCGTTACAAAATCGCGCCCTTCAAGCCATGCGTTTATTTTTGCGCATTTATCAAGAGCAATCGTTGCGCGCGGGCTTGCACCGTAGCGGACCGATCCGTTCAGCTCTTCGTTGTATTTTTCCGGATGGCGCGTTGCCATAATCAAAGCAACAATATAATTTTCAACAGCTTCGGATGTGTGGACTTTTAAAACTTCCTGCGAAGCGTTTAAGATTTCATCAACCGTCATTTTCTCATATTTCTGAGCTTCCGATTTTTGCGGCATCTTTCCTGAAACACAAGCTAAATCTTCAGCACGGACGAGGGAAAGAATTTTCTTTTCGGTTTCGGCGTTCGGTTGGTCGATTTTAATATACAGCAAAAATCTGTCGAGCTGAGCTTCTGGCAAATTGTATGTTCCCTCATGTTCAATCGGGTTTTGTGTTGCCATAACCATAAATAATTTCGGAAGAGGATAAACCTTTCCGCCGACGCTGACCTGTTTTTCCGCCATCGCTTCCAACAAAGCTGACTGAACTTTTGCGGGGGCACGGTTAATTTCATCGGCTAAAACAAAATTGGCAAACACGGGGCCTTTTTTGAAATCAAAAGTGCCTGTCGAAGAAAGGTAGATATCACTGCCGGTGATGTCTGACGGCAATAAGTCAGGCGTAAATTGAATTCGGTTAAAATCAGCGTTAATTGAGGAGGCTAAAGTTTTAATGGCTTTTGTTTTTGCAAGCCCCGGCGCACCCTCTAAAAGCGCATGTCCTGAAGCAAGCATTGTAATCAGCATTTTTTTGATTAAGTCATCTTGTCCGACGATAATGCTTTCAAGATGTGTTTTTAAACCTAAAACTTTTTCTCTTAATTCCGACATTATTTTCCCCTGTGAACAACGCAAATTTTAAAACATTTTTTTTCAAACTGTTTTATTATATAGGCAAATTTTTAAAAAAATACAAGAAGTAATCCATTAAATGAGCAACATATTTGATTTAGACGAACAGGTTATTCCTCAAACTTATGATAACATCAGCGCTTTAAGGCCTGATTTTCGCTGGCTTGAAACCTTAAACGCAGAACAACGTTTAGCTGTTGAAACAACTCAAGGTCCGCTCCTTGTTTTATCCGGCGCGGGAACCGGCAAAACGCGCGTTTTGACAACAAGGCTTGCCTATATTTTATCAAAAGGGCTGGCTAATCCTTGGAATTGTTTTGTCGTCACTTTTACAAACAAAGCCGCCAAAGAAATGAGAACACGCGTTCAAGAGATGATCGGTTCTATGGCAGATTCCGTCTGGCTCGGAACATTTCACAGTATGTGTGTTAAGATACTTCGCAAGCATGCTGAGCTTGTCGGCTTAAAATCAAACTTTACCATATTAGATGAAGACGATCAAAAAAGGCTTATTAAACAAATTTTGGAAGCCGAAAAAATTGATGATAAAAAATATCCGCCCGCAAGTTTTGTTGAAAAATTTTCACTTTGGAAAGACAAGGGCTTAACTCCTGACAGAATCGCCAAAGATTTCAAAGGAAATATTACAACGGATATTTATCAAAAATATCAAGCAAGATTAAAGGAACTCAATGCTGTCGATTTCGGCGATATTATATTGCTCACTTTAGAAATTTTGCAAAATCCGGCGAATGAAGAAGATGTTTTGAAAAAATATCAGAATCAATTCAAATATATTATGGTTGATGAATATCAAGACACAAACGTAACGCAATATCTGCTCTTAAGATTGCTCTCTCAAGGGCATAAAAACATATGTTGCGTCGGCGATGACGATCAATCGATTTATTCTTGGCGCGGTGCAGAAATTGAAAATATTTTAAGATTTGAAAAAGATTTTCAGAACGCCGTTATCATACGTTTGGAACAAAATTATCGTTCAACCGCGAATATTTTAACCGCCGCGTCTAATTTGATTGCACACAACAGCGAACGCTTGGGCAAAACGCTTAAGGTGGCAAAAAACTCGCCGGCTTCTATGTGCGACAATGAAAAAATAAAACTCATCAGTGTTTATAGCGGCGCGGAAGAAGCTGCTTATATCGCAGAGCAAATAGAAGATTTGCACAGACATTCTTTAGCGTATGACCATATGGCCGTTTTGGTGCGCACGGCTGCACAGATGCGCGAGATTGAAGAAAAATTTATTTCAGAGGCCATTGCTTATCAAGTTATCGGCGGACCGAAGTTTTATGAGCGCATGGAAATCAGAGATATGATTGCTTATTTAAGGATTATCGCTCAACCGGCCGATGACTTGGCGCTTGCTCGGATTATCAACAAGCCGAGCCGAAAAATCGGAGATAAAAGTGTTCAAAAATTCAGAGATTTCGGCTATCAAAATCATATACCCATGTTAGAGGCTATGAAACAAATGTGTGAGCAAGGCTTGGTTTCGGGGCAACTCTTAAATGCTTCATCCGAGCTTGTGAAACATTTTGAACAATGGCAAAAAGATGCTCAAAATTTGAGGCTTGATGAACTTGCCGATAAAATTTTAGACGAATCGGGCTATCTTGATATGCTCAAAAAAGAAAACTCCGTGGAATCGCAAGGGCGAATCGACAACTTAAAAGAACTTGTGAATGTGATGAGCGATGTTGACAACTATCCGACGCTTGATGACTTTTTGGAACATGTCAGTTTGGTTACCGAAACAGATAATGCAACAGAGGCAAACAAAGTTATGCTTATGACTTTGCACGCGGCTAAGGGGTTGGAATTTGATGCCTATTCAAATGTATGTTATCCTTCAACTTCAGATAATGGCACAGATATTTTAATAAAAGATAGACAAAATGAATATAATAATAACAATATGACTGTATGCGAAAATAATTGCACATTTACTGGGTATGACAAAGAAACAAAAAAAGCTTTATGTGAATGTGGAGTTAAAACAAATAAATTATTGATATCAG
>CAJOLB010000055.1 GCA_905235385.1 uncultured Alphaproteobacteria bacterium
AATTTCGTGCCTTTCAGCGCAGTATAACATGGCGCTTGGTCAGCATCAAGCAAAAGTTGCGAACCGATGAATGCCGGTCCCGTCATTGCCACACCGACCACATTTTTCACAACAGAGGCCGTATCAATTGCAACGCCCGGATTTTGAACCGTGCCGCTCACTTTTACAAGAGATGAAATGGCTTGTGCGATGTTCGTATCCGTCAAATTGCCGTTAAACGGCTTAATGGCAATATTAATTTTATCATTTTTCAGGTTAATATCCCCATCACCGACCACCATCATTTTCTTTGAATCAAAAACAATACCTTTGGGGAAATTTGCTTTTCCGTCTTTCAAATCGGTTCTCAACACAGCGCATTTCATAGACATTTTCGGATCTTTGGCTTGCAGATTCAATGAAGATAAGAGTTGAGAAATAAAGTTACCTTTCAAATATTTCAAAGCACCGGCCTGCAACTGAGACTCGCCGATAACAAAGATAACTTGCCCGTCTAAATTTTCAACCAAGCTCGGATATGTCTCCCCGCTTGATTTTAACGCAATGTGTAAATCTGTTTTTCCGCCGCTTTTAAAGCCGAATGTTGCTTCATTTTTCGGATCCAAACTCTTCAAAAAGTTTTGAATGATCACATCGTTACCGTCCAAATTGATGACAAGCGCATTGTTCTTCGCCCCAATTGAAACATTACCGCTCACATTTCCGCCTCCGGCAACAAAACTTAAAGGTTTAATATTTAAAACGCCGTTTTTAACATCTGCCGTTCCTTTTAAATTATCAAGGCTGATGTCTTGGTTTAAAATCAACTTTTTAATATCAAATCCGATGTTTGCCGTCAGCTCGTTTAAAGCAGACAAATCAAGCTTTTCATTCGGCACAAACGAGGCCGCCGACGCTTCTCCCATAAACGAAAGCATCGCCGTCTTTTCTTCAGCCTTTAAAGTTTCAACATTTATCAAATCACTTTTGATATTACCGTTTATATCCGGCTTTTTACCTTCTAAATTTATTTTAAGATTGCCCGTTATTACGTTTCCGCCTAAATCAAGTTTTGATATTGCGGCATTAATTTGTTTCAAAGAGCCGTTCACATCCGCAGTCAAATTTGTCTTCGGCAAAGAAAAATTACCGTTCGGACTTAAAATATCCGCACTGACATTAAATTTCAAATCGCCCATCAAATCTTCAAGTTTGGCGTTTGCTTTCAAATTTGCGTTATATGCTTTGGTTGATAAAGCAACTTTGTAAGGCTCATTTTTCAACAATGTCGTAATCGAATCGCCGATTGCCGTTCCTTTAATGTCTTGCCCGTTATAGTTCACATCATATTTTAACTCAACCTGCGAATCCATATTTTCCGAGGCTAATTCAAGCGAAGCGATCTTTAAATTTGTTTTTGATTTTGACTTCAAATCTTCATAATTTAAAACACCGTTTTCAATATAAAGTTTTTTTGCCACGAAACCCGCGAGCAGAGGTGCGGCTGTCGCCTCAACGCTTTCTTCTTTGACCTCGACATTTTGCGGTTTTTCGCTTGATGCTTTCTCATTTTCTTTGGCTTCTTCTTTGGCAGGCTTTTCAAAAACCCAGTTTCCCGTTCCGTCCTCGTTCATACTTAAATTCACGACCGGTTCAATAATATTGATTTCTTCAATTTCCAATTTTTTATGCAAAAGAGGTAAAATACCCAAAGTTACATCTGCTTCTTTGATTTTAACCATATCCTTATTTTTTGCCCAATCGGCATTTTTGAATGTAACATCATTTATTTTAATCGTCGGCACAAGTGAAATTTTAAGTCCGATATCGCCGTTTAAAACAAGTTTTCTTCCCGTTTGTTCATAGACCAATTTTTCAATCTGCGGTTTATAAGTGTTCAAATCAAACTGGTTGATAAAAATCACAAGTCCGATAATCGCCGCCACAATTAAAAATGAAACAATACCGAAAATCCATTTTAAAGCCTTAAACATTTTTTTATTTCTCCTTAAAATTGAAACTTAAAAAATCAATATCTTTTTTAAAATAATCAGGGATAGGCGCCTTGACAACAAATTTTTTATTCATCACACAAGATAAATCTATTTTATAAGCGTGCAAATGCAATTTTGAAGCCAAATCCGCACTCAAATTTCTGTTGCCGTATTTTCTATCGCCGACGATAGGCACGCCCAAAAACGCCAAATGTACTCTTATCTGATGGGTTCTTCCCGTCAAAGGCGAAGCCTCAATAAGCGAAAATTTTGTGCCGACCGAATCCAAAACCTTATATTCGGTAACAGCTTTCTGTCCGTCTTGGACTACCGTCATTTTTTCGCCGACTTTTTCTAAATTTGCCTTAATTTCCCCGCTTTCTTTTTTAGGACACCCCTCGCACAAAGCCAAATATGTTTTTTTGATTGCGTGCTCTCTAAAGGCTTTCGTTAAGGCAAGCGCATATTTTCTGTTTCGCGCCAAAACCAAAAGCCCCGACGTTTCTTTATCAATTCGGTGCGTTAATTTCGGGCGTTCCTCAAGCTCAAATTTTAACGCATCAAGCAAAGCATCAATGTGTTTTCCCTGATTTGTTCCGCCCTGAACGGCAATTCCCGAAGGTTTATTTAAGACAATGATGTTTTCATCTTTATAGACAACCATATCTTTGATGAATTTTTCATCTGAAGCAGAAACAAAATCGTTTTTTAAGGGTGCTTTTTCATTATCCAAAGGCGGAATACGAATTTCCTGACCGGCCGTGAGCCTTGTTGATGTTTCAGCCCTCTTGCCATCGACTTTAATTTGTTTTGTTCGAAGTAATTTTTGAAGCCTTGAAAGCGACAAAGACGGATATTCTCTTAAAAACCAACGATTTAATCTTATCCCGTCGTCGTCATTTTTAACTTTTACAACACTAACTCCTGCCACCTCTTTTTCCTTTTTTATGCTTTTTTCTTGTTCTTTTCTTTTCTCAAATTATCAAAATATTCGATGCGTTTTTTAATTTCGCGTTCAAAACCGCGTTCAACAGGCTCATAAATTTTAACACGGCTCATACCGTCCGGAAAATAATTCTGCCCCGAAAAACCGTCTTTTAAATCCTGATCATAAATATAACCTTCGTGGTAGCCCAAATTTTTCATCAGCTTTGTCGGTGCGTTTAAGATATGTTTCGGCGGCATCAAAGAACCCGTTTGTTTTGCAAGTCCGTATGCTTTGTCCATCGCTTTATAAACCGCGGCGGACTTCGGCGCCGTTGCCAAATATGCAGCCAGTTGCATTACCGCCAAGTCCCCTTCGGGCGAACCCAAACGCTCATATGTTTCAGCACACGCAATCGCCTGAACAACAGCGTTCGGATCCGCAAGCGACACATCTTCGATTGCGAATCTGACCAATCTTCTTAAAACATATCTCGGATCTTCGCCCGAGCTTAACATTCTTGCTACCCAATAAAGCGCCGCATCAACGTCCGAACCCCGAAGCGATTTATGAACGGCCGAAATTAAGTTGTAGTGTCCGTCTCTGCCCTTGTCATAAACCGGCGCACGCGAGCGCACAATGTTCATCACGGCGTCTTTATCGAAAATTTCACCTTCTTTGGCATATGACCATATACTTTCCGCAAGGTTTAAGATATATCTGCCATCGCCGTCCGCAATTTCTTTTAAGAAGGTGCGTGCGTCTTCATCAATCGGCAGTTTTCTGCCTTCTTCTTTTTCGGCACGAGAAAGCAAAACCTCAAAATCATCGGCATTTAAGCGATTAAGCACAAAAACCTGACAGCGCGAGAGCAAAGCGGCGTTGAGCTCAAATGATGGATTTTCCGTCGTTGCGCCGACCAATATCACCGTTCCGTCTTCAACATAGGGCAAAAACCCGTCTTGCTGTGATTTGTTAAATCTGTGAATTTCATCAACAAATAAGAGCGTCCCTTTTCCCTGAGTTGCACGTCTGTCAGTTGCATATTGGAACACCCGTTTTAAGTCTGCAACGCCCGAAAAAACAGCGGATATCTGTTCAAAATAAAGATTTGTGTGTTCGGCCATCAATCTTGCAATTGTGGTTTTACCGCACCCCGGAGGCCCCCATAAAATAAAGGAGGTAATTTTTCCCGTCTCGAGCATTCTTTTTAAGGGTGCGCCATCACCCGTGAGCTGAGCTTGCCCCACAACGTCGCTTAAAACAGCGGGGCGCAAACGATCGGCAAGCGGACGTTTCACTTGGCTTGAAAACAATGTTTCTTCCATTTGTTATCTTCCCCTCTGGTCTCGTCCGAATCGATATGACCGCTCTGCCATTTTTTCCTGCATCTTTCTTTTGATGATTTCTTCTTTTATTTTTTCGGTTTTTATTTTTTGATCGTCTTTGATTTGTTCGTTTCTTAAATTCTTTTCATATTCGCTGTTATCTTTTTCTTTTCTGACTTCGTATTTTTTTTCTTCCAGCTCTTGACGCATTCTTTCATGACGTTCTTTTGCTTTTTGTTCTTCGGTTTTTAAGCCTCTGTTGTGGAATTTTTCCAAAATTTCTTCATCACTGTCCTGTCTTTTTAAGAACGCATTATAAAGTTTTTTACCTGCGCGCATAATGTCTTCAATTCTGACACCGGGGTGTTTTGAGGCATCCCAAACCCCTGCCGGACCGACCGAAAAGAAAAACTGCGTTAAATCAAGTCCCCTGAATTTTCTCTTTTTTGTTTTCGGGGCTAAAATTTCTTTTAATTCTTTCGGCGTTACGGGGCGCCCTAAAGCTTGTTCGATTTGGGCCTGAGAAATAATGCATTCGCTCAGATCAAGCTCATAGATATTTACGCCCGTAAAGTTACAGCCCGTAAAATCAACCCCGCGCAGATTGACTTGGCTTAAATCAATTCGCGACAGATCCAAAAGTGTCAGATTGATGCGCCTTAAATTTAATTTATGCGGATAATATTGCGCCAAAAACTCAACCAGCTCCTGCAGTTCCTGCAAGGCAATCTGGTCCATTTCAACATCAAGCAAAATTGCATCTTGGATATCCGCATCTTTTAAGGTCACACCGTTCATCTTTGCGCCGGTGAAGTTTGTTCCTCTTAAAGTTGCACCCGAGAAAACGGCCTGATTTAAGTTTGCGCCCGACAAATCCGCGCCCGACAAATCCGCGCTTGAAAAGTCCGCCCCTTCCATGTTGGCGTTTTTAAAATCCGAATCTCTTAAGTCTGCGCCCGAAAAGTCCGCATTTTTAAAATCTTCACCCGCATGTTTTGAACCATACAAAACCTGCCCGCTGAAATTTTCGCCGACACCTTTTCTTTTGAGCGTTCGAGCAGGTGCTTTTTCGTCGCCTTCTTTGATTGTTACTTCGGAAATTGCCGACCATGAAAAATTTTTCTCATAGAGCTTATCAACGTCAAAGTCTTTTTCATCTTGACGCGCTTCTTTTACCTTTTGACGCAAGGCATCTATCTGAAAAGATGTTTTATCTTCGTTGTCTGCCACTGTTTTTCTTTCCGTTAAGCCTAAAACGAAGTTTACTCTCTTTTTTACAAAAATACAATTATTTTTTGTTTTCTTCTATCTGAATTTTTTTAATCACCCATGCCGAAGGCAGACACATCAAACCTGCCAAAACGAAAAATACCGGCCAGTTTGTTGCCTCTAAAACATATCCCGATGTTGCCGCAAAAAAGTCTCTTGCAAGCGACAAAAATGATGATAAAAGCGCATATTGCGTTGCCGTGTAGGCTATGTTGCAAAGCGATGACATATATGCCACCAAAGCAGCCGTTGCCATACCCGAGCTGAAGTTTTCCATCGAAATTGTTAAAACGAGCATGGGCACATTATGCCCGACATAAGCCTGAACGGCATAAAAGGCTGTTGTTAAACCTTGAGTAAACACACAAACATATAACCCCTTATATATGCCGTATTTTTTTAAGAACAAACCGCCGTACAAACCGCCCAAAATCGTCGCAAAAAGCCCGAAAATTTTAATCACATACGCAATTTCCACGCTTGAAAAACCCATATCGTCATAAAACGGATAAGCCATCGGACCGATATATGCGTCAGACAAGCGATAAATAAAAATCAAACATAAAATCCATTTCCAGCTTTTGTGTCCCATAAAATCCTTAAACGGCTGAATAACGTGTTCATACAAAAACACATAAAACGTTTTTTTCTGTTCTTCTTTCTTTTCAAGCGGTGTCGGCTCTTTTGCAAAAAGCATTGTCAAAATACCGACAAAAGTGCCGAGCGACATAATAAAATAAACATCATTCCAGCTCATTGCCGATGCCATAAAAAGTGCACCGGCTCCCGAAAACAACATACCCAATCGATAGCCCAAAACAAAAACGGCCGCACCTGAGCCTTGACTTTCCGGCGAAGAAGAAAACATTTCAACCCTGAACGCATCTAAAACGATATCAAGCGTTGCCGAAAAAAAGCTCACGCTGATTGCTGCCAAAACCAAATAAAGCTTGCCCATTTGAGGCTCCCAGCGCGACATCAAAAAGATTGACGTAAACAAGCAAATTTGCGCCATAATTGCCCAACTTTTGCGCCGACCTAAGCGCCAGAGAATCGGGATTTTTTTGCCGTCAACAAGGGGTGCCCAAAACCATTTGAACGCATACGGAATTTTGACAAGCGAAATCGCACCGATTGCCTTATAGCTCCAACTCACATCTTTAAGCCATAAGCTCAAAGTGCTTAAAACAAGCAATAACGGAAAGCCGCTTGCAAAGCCCAAAAGCGTTAACACAAGCATTTTCCGGTTAAAATAAGTCTGATATATGTCTAAAATTTTTTGTTTCATAAAGGTCAATATAGTCTTTTTGTTTTAATTTTTTGCTAACAAAAAAACTCCCGTAAAAGGGAGTTTTTTGGTGTTCCGCTGTCACAAAACTTTGTTTTGTGTGAAAAGACTGACCTGCGGTTTGCTTTAAGCAAATCCTCGGCCTTGCCGGCGCTCATCGGCTTTTCAAGCCGACCGCGATGCACCCGCCTCGCTTTCGCTTGCGATTAAACTTTCACCTGTGAAAGTTCAAGCTGTCCTTATCTCTTGAGCACAAAAAAACTCCCGTAAAGGGAGTTTTTTGGTGCTCCGGAAAAGACTTGAACTTTCACTGGGAACCCCCAACATGCACCTGAAGCATGCGCGTCTACCAATTCCGCCACCGGAGCGTGCTTTATAGATAAAAAGTTTTTCGCTTAAAGTCAACTGTTTTTTATTTAAACGTTTAAGCAAGTGTTATTAAGAGCAGTCCCAAAATAACCCGATAAACCACAAACGGCACATACGTAAAACGTTTAAGCCATTCCATCATCAAATAAATCACCAAATACGATGCCACAAACGAAAACATTACCGCATCAAGCGCAACCAAAATTTCCCCCGCTTCGTTTGCCATAAACATTCGATATCCCTCTAAACAACCTGCCGCCGCAATCACGGGAATCGAAAGCATCATCGAAAATTTTGCCGCGTCAACGCGCGAGATTTTCAAAAACCTTGCCATCGTTATCGTAATTCCCGAGCGCGATGTCCCCGGCACCAAAGCCAAACATTGAGCCAAACCGATAAGAAGCGCATCTTTGAGATTTAAGTCTTTAAGCCCTCTTTCAGATTTCGAAAACTTATCCGACGCATATAAAACCAAAACGTAAAACAAAA
>CAJOLB010000056.1 GCA_905235385.1 uncultured Alphaproteobacteria bacterium
AACTAAAGCAACCATAAAACCAAAAGTTTCCTCACGTACGTTTAATGTACGCTCCGGTACTTTTGTCTTTATGGTCACTTTATTTCCCTCATTCTCCGCGTTTTTGGGGTATAATGGGCAATTAAGTACAGAAAAATTGTTTCAAGCTAAGTCATGTACCAAAACGTACACTCCTGTCGCTTGAAAAAGTGTTTCTTATTATTCACACACACTCTGGGTTTTTCGAGGGGTGGTGTATCGGTGTTTGGTATAATTTTCATTTTCCGCTTGCAAATTGGATTGAATTATGAGATCAATCTTATTGGGTAGGGAATAGATTCTCTATCAAGTGTCTTGATTAGACGCGGAGCTTTTAAAGAGCTTATACATTAGGCAGTGATGGATAACACTGCAGATAGTGCTGTCCTTTGTTATTTTAAAAGGAAGCATTTTATCCCCGATTTCCGGTCGGGGAGCCTGTGGCGTATGTTCAAGATTCTTTCTAAAGGTCACAGGAGTCATTTCCTAATGTATGATTCTTTAACTCTCCGGCCGCTCATTCAAGGGGCGGTTTTTTTGATTTTTAAGGAGAGAATAGCATGCAGGCGTTGTCATTTTTAAAATTATTGATTTTCAGACCGAAAATAAAAGGCAGAAAATGGTGTGACAATTTATGGCTGACGCTTTTATTTGTTATCATGGTTTATCTACCAGATTTTATTCTGAAATGTATTTGCGGTTTTCCAATCAGGATTGAACTGGTTTTCTTTTTAGGAACAATTTTATTCGGTTTTTTGTTTTCATTGACAAATAAAATCGTTTTTTTCTTTTTTGCGGTGCTTATTTTAATCATGCAGTTGATACAGCTTCATTTTATGGTTTATTTCGGAATGCCGATTGATCCTGCCAATATTATGAATATGTTTAGAGAAGCCCAGGATGTTTTTGATATTACTTATTTAAAACATACATGGTTTGTTGCGCCCACATTATTTATGTGTTTTTTTGTTATGGCTTATGCTTTTTGCAAATTAAAGCCTATAAAGTTGCCGTTGGTGTGGGTTGTTATTTTTTATTTAGCGGCGCATAAACCTTATAGTGCTTATGCTCAGACGAAAGGGATTTGGTTTTTTCAACCGGCACTGACAAGACCGAGCCTTAAAAATTCCATCAGCACTTTTTCTTATTTTGTATTTCAGTATTGGCCGAAAGGGTATGAAAATTTAGCAATTTCATATAAGCCGTATACACTCAAAAAAATTGATTCAGATGTTCAAAATATATTGCTTATTTGGGGCGAAAGTCTTTATGCCGGTCACTTGCCAATGTATGGATATGAACGACAAACGTTTCCTTTAATGACAAATCTTTTAAGCGAAGACGGATGGAAGACATCGCTTGGAATATCGAATGGTACCGGAACGGCAACCTCAACGCTTTTGTTTTTTAATGTGGCAAGAGAACCGGCAAACGCCGAAGTGCTTCAAAAGCATACAGCAAATTTGTTCAAAGCGGCAAAAATGAACGGATTTAAAACTTATTATTTATCTATTCAAGAATCTTGTTTGACAATGGGTATGGACGTTACCTCAATTGATGAAGTGATGACAAAAGACGTAAACCCAATTTATTTTGCAAAATATAGAGATGAAGGTCTGATTAAGCTTTTGGAAAAATATGATTTATCCAAAGGCAAAAATTTTGTTGTTTTACACATGAAGTCTCCGCATTCGCCTTATGAAAACAGGTATAAAGGCAGAGAAGATGAATTTGAAAAGTTTAAACCGGCCTTTAAAGCAAAAGACGAAGCGACATATAGAACGAATACTTATGATAATGCTCTTTTATATGCGGATACGGTGATGTTTTCTATGGTGAAAGTTTTTGAAAAACTTGTTCAAAATACCAATTACAGTATTTTTATTTCGGCAGATCATGGAGAACTTTTTGATTATAACGGAATATGGGGACATAATCATTTGGTGTTAGAACAAGCCAAAGTGCCTGTTTTTGTGAAATCAAAACGAATCGCCTCTTTAGAGCCTGTTTTGCCTCATTATGATTTAGGAAAACTTATTTTAAATGAAATAGGGGTTGAATTGCAAAATCCGAATGAACAGGAGGGAGTTTATTATTTACATGGTATTAACGTTGATTTTCCGTATGATTTTATAGAATATCAGGTTAAAGAAAAAGATATTATCGAGTTAAAAAAGCAGAATACGGGGGATTTAGTAAAATAAAAAAGAGAGGCTTTTAAAAGTCTCTCTTTTTTTTATTCTTTTTTTATTTATTTTGCTTTTTTAGCGGCAATTTGTTTTTTAATTGCTTTTGCTTCAGGTGTTAAATCTTTGGCAGAAGCTTTTTCAAGATAAGAATCCAAACCGCCGTTGTGTTCGATAGAACGCAATGTTTTTGAGCAAATCTTGAGCTTAAAAACTTTGTTCAGTGTTTCACTCAAAAGGGAAACAACATGCAAATTCGGCATAAAACGACGACGTGTGCGGTTGTTTGCGTGGCTGACATTGTTGCCGCTTTGAACGCCGGTGCCTGTTAAATCACATTTTTTAGCCATTTTATTTATCCTTTATTTCAAATAAAAACAAACTTTGTTGCCATTAAATACAGATATTTTCTTCTTATGTCAAGCAAAAATATTAAAAAAACATAAAAAAAGACTAGCCAAAAACAAAAAACTGTTATAAAAAACGAACACGAAGTATCCGTAGCTCAATTGGATAGAGTGTTGGCCTCCGACGCCAAAGGTTGCGAGTTCGAACCTCGCCGGATACGCCAAAATAAAAAAATGGCCTTTATGGTCATTTTTTTATTTTGCTTCGGTAAAGCGAGGTGAGAACTGAGAAGCTGACTTTCAAAAATCTGTCCGGTGGACAGATTTTTGATGTCAGGCGTGGGTTTGTTAGGTGGCTTAACAAGCGAAAGCGCGGGAAAAGACACCTTACAAACTTGAGCAGAGAACCTCGCCGGATACGCCAAAATAAAAAAATGGCCTTTATGGTCATTTTTTTATTTTGCTTCGGTAAAGCGAGGGATGACGGTTTAAAAATAAAAAGAAGCGTTTTTATGCTTCTTTTTTTATTTCTGTTTCTTCGTTTTCGACTAAGCATTCGGCTCTTTGGATAAAGGCTTTTAAATAAGGGGAAAATATTCGGCAGACTCTTTGATAAACGGCTCGTTTGAAGTAAACAACCCTTTTATAAGCTTTATCCAGCTCCGCCCATTCATAAGCTTTGAATTCGGGGGTTTGGGTGTTTAAGTTGATTTCATCATTTGTGCCCGTAAAATGAACCAAAAACCAATACATCTTTTGACCGATATATTCTGATCGCCCTTTGGCCGCCAGTCCTTCACGGATTTTTTTCGGAAAAGTGTAGCAAATCGGCGCATTAAGGCTCATGATAATTTCGGCTGATTTGACGGATGTTTCTTCTTCAAGTTCACGCAAGGCAGCCTGTTCGGGCGTTTCGCCTTTTTCAATGCCTCCCTGCGGGAATTGCCATTGGCGACCGCGCTTGTCGGCACGGGCACCCATGAGGACTTTTCCGTCATCATTAAATAAAATTATTCCGGCACAATTTCGGTATTCTCCCATTTACTTTACACTTTCTGTGTTAGAGCTTTCGGGTATTAAGCCGTTTTCCATATTCTTTTTATAAAGTCTTAAAGCATGGACCAAATCAAGTGCACGGACGAGCTGATAGTCGGAAATTTCTTCTTCGCTCGATTTGTGCTTTTTTGAAGTGTTCTTTGTTTCTTCCTCTTCGTTTTTAAGTGCACCGCTCAATTCAGACTCGGTGATGCTTAAGCCATAATTTTCAAGCGGTTTAACCTGAGCCGGTAAAACTTCGATATCAGGCTCAATGCCTTTGGCTTGGATAGAGCGTCCCGAAGGGGTGTAGTAACGAGCGGTTGTTAATCTCATTGCGCCGAAATCGCCGAGAGGAATTACCGTTTGAACAGAGCCTTTTCCGAATGATTTTTCACCTAAGATAATTGCACGATGGTGATCTTGGAGCGCACCGGCTACAATTTCGGAAGCAGAAGCTGAACCTTCGTTGATAATAACAACAATCGGTAAGCCGTTTGTGATGTCGCCGGGGTGCGCCGAATATTTGACATTGTCTTGCTCATTGCGTGAGCGTGTGGAAACGATTTCGCCTTTGTCAAGGAATAAGTCAGAAACAGCAATCGCTTGGTCTAACAATCCGCCGGGGTTGTTTCGGACATCGATAATCAAGCCGGCTAATTTTTCGCCCAATTTTTTAGAAGCGTTTTCATAGGCTTTTGAGATGGCTTTGTCGTTGTCTTCGGTAAATGAGGAAATACGAATGTATAAAATGTCATCTTCTTTGATTTCTGTTTTGACAGATTGAATTTTGATTTCTTGGCGCTTTAAGGTTACATCAAAAGGCTTTTCGCCCTCACGGCGAATCGATAATTTTACTTTTGAGCCGATTTTTCCTCTGAGTTTTGCAACGGCTTCGTTCAAGTTAAGACCGATAACCGTTTCGCCGTCAATGTGTGTGATGTAGTCGCCGGATTTTAAGCTCGCTTTTGAAGCAGGGGTGTCGTCAATCGGGGAAACAACTTTGACAAGACCGTTGTCCATTGTAACCTCAATGCCGAGACCGCCGAATTTTCCTTTTGTCTGTTCGGACATATAATTAAAACTTTCGGCATCAAGATAGCTGCTGTGGGGATCTAATGATGAAAGCATTCCGTTTAAGGCTTGTTCAATCAGCTCTTGATCCGTTACTTCTTCAACATAGCCGGCTTTTGTGCGCTCCATGACCTCGCCAAAAAGATTGAGCATTTCATAGGTTGTGTGATCTTCTTTTTTGTTTTTCTTTTCGGCAGCATAAGCACCTTGAGAAATAAGGGTTAAAGCCGTAAAGAGAAGTAGAAATTTTTTGAGCATTTTTGTTTCCTTTAATGTTATTGACCAAGCCAGCTAAGCGGATTAACCGGTTTTTTGTTTTTTCTGATTTCCATATATAGTTTTGCATTTTGGTTGTCAGGCATTAAACCGACAGGCTCACCGGCTAAAAGCATTTGGCCGTTTTCGGTGTCTATCGTTTTCATGCCCGCAATCAGCGATACCGTATCAGCATTATGTGAAATAATAATTAAGTTTCCGTAACCTTTGAAAGGACCGGAAAAAACAACCGTTCCGTCATAAGGAGCAACAACTTGAGCGTTGTCGCGTGTTTTAAAGACAATGCCCTTTGAAGTGACGCCTTTTGAAAGTTCTTGGCCGTATTGGGTGATGATTTCGCCGCGAACGGGACGAATAAACTGACCGGAGGCCGGTTTGATTTTCACGGAAGGTATTTCATAAGATTGGGGTTCAATCTTTTGGGTTTTGACAGTTTCTTGCGGCTCAGAGTCAATGTCATATTGTCCTTCAAAGCCGGCAGATTTTCCTTCACGGAGGCGTTTGAGCTGTTCTTCTTCAAGCTTTTTTTGAGCTTCGAGCTCACGTTCGCGTGCCGCACGTTTGAGCTCTTCTTGTTTTCGGCGCTTGATTTCAGCTTCTTGAAGCGCTTTTTCCATTAAATCACGCAAATCGGAAGCCTTTGAGGCAAGCTCTATGGCCTCTTGTTTCGTTTTGGTTGTTTGTCCTTCGATCTTTTCTTTGATTTGTTTTTTTTCGGCAGCAAGTTTTTTGATGTCTTCCTGTTTTTTCTTTAAATCTTTGGTTTGTGTCGACAGTTCAAGCAGTTTTTTGCTCAAAGCGTTTTGTTGATTTTTCAGATTTTCAAGGTCATTTTTCAATTTTTCGGCATTTTGGCTGATAAAAGGGATGCCCTCGCGCATTAAGATTGCGCTTTGAATAATTTCAACAGGTGTTAAAGGCTGAAATAAAAGAGAATCTCTCGGGTGAAGCGCTAAATTTTGAATAGAAGCAAGCAAGGAGGCAAGATTTTGGTATTCTTTGTTGAAATTTTCCTGAGTGATTTGAAGTTTGTTTTCCAAAAGTTCCAGTTCTTCCTGTGTTTTTGAAATTTTGTCTTCGTCTTTTTGAACACGTTTGGCAGCTTCAATAAGCTGTTTGTTCATTTTCGTAAGCTCAAGATTTAAAGCAACAGATTCTGCCTGAAGCTTTTTGTATTCCATTCTTTTTTGATCAGATTTTTGCTCTAAAGCCTCTATGTCTTTTTGAGTAACGGAAGCCGATTGCACAAAGCCTGCCGATAACAAGATCGGCAAGGCAAAAAATATGTGCAAAACGGTTTTGTTCATCTTTATTTCTCAAGCAACGATTTGCCCGTCATGGCAGAGGGTTTATCTATTTCAAGCAAATCAAGCAAGGTGGGCGAAATATCCGCTAATCTGCCGTTATGCAAGCCTTTGACGCTTTCGGGGGCATTATATAAAACGGCTTGAACTTTGCCGACCGTGTGTGCCGTGTAGGGTTCACCCGTTTTTTCATCAATCATTTTTTCAACATTGCCGTGATCTGCCGTTACAAGGAGGGTGCCGTCGGCTTTTTTGACGGCTTTCATGACGCGACCTAGGTTTTCGTCGACTGCGGCAACAGCTTTTAATGCAGCCTCCATAATACCTGTATGTCCGACCATATCGCCGTTGGCAAAATTGCAGATGATTACGTCAAATTTGTGATTTTCAATCGCATCAACAAGTTTGTCGGTTACCTCATAAACGCTCATTTCAGGTTTTAAATCATAAGTTGCGACTTTAGGCGAAGGGATTAAAATGCGGCTTTCGCCCTCAAACTCGCGTTCTTCGCCGCCGTTGAAGAAGAAAGTAACATGCGCGTATTTTTCGGTTTCGGCAATGCGAAGCTGGGTTAAACCGTTTTTAGAGACAATTTCACCGAATATGTCTTTTAATTCTTCGGGGCCGAACAGTGTTTGCATAAAGCGGTTGTGATCGACAGAATATTCAGCCATACCGACGGAGATGGCAAATTGAACGGTTTTTTTGCGTTCAAAACCTGCAAATTCTTTATCAGACAAAGCATATAAAATTTCTCTTGCACGGTCTGCTCTGAAGTTTGCCATCAAAACGGCATCACCGTCTTTTGCGCCCTGATAATCACCGACAACGCATGGAACAATAAATTCATCGGTTACATTTTCATCATAGGTGGCTTTCATCGCATCTTTGACGGTTGCAAAGCGTTTGCCGTCTGCCAAAACAATGTTGTTATAAGCTTTTTCAACACGATCCCAGCGTTTGTCGCGATCCATGGCGTAAAAGCGGCCGGAAATTGTGGCAACTTTAACGTTTGAAAGGTTTTTTATGCCGTCTTCAAAAGTTTGTAAAAACCCTGCGCCCGATTGCGGCGGTGTGTCGCGCCCGTCCATAAAAGCATGAACATCAACTTTAATGCCGTTTTCGTTTAAGATTTCGGCTAAGGCTAAAATATGGTTTTGGTGAGAGTGAACACCGCCCGGTGACATCAACCCCATTAAATGACAAGTGCCGTTTGTTTGCTTTAAAGTGTTTATCAATTTCAGCAAAACGGGATTTTGAGCCAAAGAGCCGTCTTTAACGGCTTGTCTTCGGCAAATCTTGCATTACAACACGGCCGGCGCCTAAGTTCATGTGGCCAACCTCGGAATTGCCCATTTGACCTTCGGGCAAGCCGACATCCAAACCCGATGTTTCAACAAAAGCGTGAGGACATGTTTTAAGAAGCTCGTGCCAGTTTGGCGTATTTCCGTTTTCAATAGCATTATCAGGTGTTAAATTTTGACGGTAGCCCCAACCGTCTAAGATAAGGAGCATTACAGGTTTTTTCATTTTTTTTCCTCATTTTTATTTTTTATTATCTTTGTTTCCTATTATATATAATAAAAGAGAATTAAAAAGCACTAAAAATGTTTTTTAATACCCAATTTTTAAGTGCGAAAATAAAAAAACATTTGAAAAATGTTAAGCTTTGACATAGCATAATGGCAATCATGAAGAAATAAAAAAATAACAAAAGAGAAATGAGCGAAAAATATTTTATTAAAACGTATGGTTGCCAGATGAATGTGTATGACTCACATCGGATGGCGATGATGTTAGAGGATATGGGGTATCAAAAGGCTGAAGCACAGGCTGATGCCGATTTGGTTTTGTTTAATACATGCCATATCAGAGAAAAAGCCGCCGAAAAGCTTTTTTCGGATTTGGGGCGTGCGCTTATTATTAAAAACGAACGTGAAGAAAAAGGTTTGAAAACGATTATCGGTGTGGCCGGATGTGTGGTTCAGGCCGAAGATGAGCAAATCCTAAAACGCGCACCGTATGTCGATTTTGCGTTAGGGCCTTTGACATATCATCGGTTGCCTGAAATTTTAAAACAGATTAAAAACAAGAAAAATACAGGTGTTGTTGATACGGATTTTCCGGCAGAATCGAAGTTTGACTTTTTGCCTGAAAATAAAGCCGAGGGCGGTTGCTCGTTTTTAGCTATTCAAGAGGGATGCAACAATTTTTGCACATATTGTGTCGTTCCTTATACAAGAGGTGTCGAATATTCAAGACCGGTTGAAGATGTGATTGATGAGGCTAAAAGGTTAATTGAAACAGGAACGCTTGAAATTAATCTTTTGGGGCAGAATGTTAATTCGTATCATGGGGAAGATAAAAACGGCAAGGAGCGCAATTTGGCATATTTGCTCAACAAAATGGCAGAGCTTGACGGTCTGAAGCGTTTGAGATATACGACTTCTTATCCGGCCGATGTTGATGATGATTTAATCAAATGCCATCATGATATTCAAATTTTAATGCCGTATTTGCATTTGCCGGTTCAGTCAGGGTCGAATCGAATCTTAAAGGCGATGAACAGACGCCACACGCGTGAGACCTATATTGAAGTTGTTCAAAAATTAAAGCAAGCGAATCGGATGCTTGAAATGTCGTCTGATTTTATTGTCGGTTTTCCGGGTGAGACAGATGAAGACTTTGAACAAACGCTCGATTTGGTTGATCAAATCAAATATATTCAGGCGTTTTCGTTTAAATACAGCAAGCGTCCGGGAACGCCGGCGGCTGTTATGGAAAATCAAGTTTCGGAAAAAATTAAAAAAGAGCGTCTTGATGTTTTGCAAACGAAACTTTTTGCGCTTCAAGATGAATTTAATCAAAAATGCGTTGGAAAGACTTTTGATGTTTTGTTTGAACAAAAAGGTCGCCACAAGGGACAGCTTATCGGGCGCACACCTTATATGCAAAATGTGCACGCGGCTGCAAAAGATGAGATGATGGGAAAAATTTGTAAACTGAAAATTACGGATGCAACAACAAATTCTTTAACAGGAAAGGTTATTTAAATTATGGCAGAACTTAATTTCGAATTATATAATAATCAATTGATACAAAAGCTTGTCGGGGCGTCAGATGCCAATTTGAGACTTATTGAAAAAACTTTGGGCGTTGAGATTTTGAGCTTTGGCAATCAGATAACGATTAAAGGAAGTCCCAAAGAAATTGATCAGGCAAAGACTGCCATTATGGTGTTGTATGATAAGGTCAGCAAGAGCATTGAGGTTGGCGAAGAAGAAGTGAAAGCCGCCATCAGAATGTCCGGCGGCAGTGCTGACGAATCGGAAATTCAAAATTTAAATGATATGGTTTTGAAAACAAAGAAACGCTATATTTATCCGAGATCGGCAACGCAAGCTAAATATATTGATGCCATGCTTAAAAATGAGCTTGTGTTCGGTTTGGGCCCTGCCGGTACGGGTAAGACATATTTGGCTGTGGCTTTGGCTGTTTCAATGATGCTTGAGGGGGCGGTTGATAAAATCATTTTGTCTCGTCCTGCGGTGGAAGCCGGCGAAAACTTGGGCTTTTTGCCGGGCGATTTGAAAGAAAAAGTCGATCCTTATTTAAGACCTTTGTATGATGCGCTTTATGAGATGTTGCCGGCAGAAACGGTTGATAAAAAACTCTCAATCGGCGAAATTGAAATTGCGCCGCTTGCGTTTATGCGCGGACGCACGCTTTCAAACGCTTTTGTGATTTTAGATGAAGCGCAAAATACAACTCCGATGCAGATGAAAATGTTTTTAACGAGGTTGGGGGAAAATTCGCGTATGGTGGTTAACGGCGATTTGAGCCAAGTTGACTTGCCGAGAGGGGTTGTTTCAGGTCTAAGAGACGCGCTTGATACCTTGAAAAAAGTGGATAACATTACCTCTGTTACGTTTACTTCATCAGATGTTGTGCGTCATGGTTTGGTAGCAAAAATCGTTCAGGCTTATGAAGAAAAAAGCAAACACTTAAACGAGATGTATGAGGAAAAAACAAAACATTTGTATGATGAAGAATGATGCGTCAATTTGAGATTTTTACAGATGTTCAAGACAAGCGCTGGGCAAAAGCCTTACCGGCGCTTGAAACGCTTGTTAATCGATGCAAAGATTTTGTTTTAGAGTGTGTGCAAGAAGAGGTTTCATTTTTAAAAGAGCCTAAAAATTTTTCTATCAATTTAGCATTCGGTAATGATGAAACGGTGCACGCTTTAAATAAAGAATTCAGGGGAGTGGACAAAGCAACCAATGTGCTTTCGTTTGCAAATATTGATGATGAATCTTTTGACGATATGATGCGTTCTCAAAATGATATTGAGCTCGGCGATGTGATTGTTGCGTTTGAAACGATGGAACGTCAGGCTCAAGAAATCGGTGTTTCTTTTGAAGATCATTTTTGCCATTTATGGGTGCACGGAATGCTTCATATTTTAGGTTATGACCATATCGAAGAAGAGGATCGAATCGAGATGGAAGCAAAAGAAACGGAAATTTTAGCAAAACTTAATATTGATAATCCTTATCAGGAATAGGCTGAATGTTTGAGGCAGGGCGGATAAAACATCAAAAAACGGCACTTTTTTTAAGCGGTGTTTTGGCCTCGACGGGCTTTGCGCCGATTTATGCCGTACCTGTTTTTATGGCTTGTTTGTGTTTTTGTTTTTATCTTTTGGATCAAGCAAAAACATATAAACAATCGGCTGTTAAAGGTTATTTGTTCGGTTTTGGATTTTTCAGCGCCGGCTTTTACTGGATTGCCAATGCGCTTTTAATTGATGCGGCAACATTCGGTTGGCTCTATCCGATTACGCTTTTGGCAACGGGTGCTTGTTTCGGTGTGTTTTTTATTTTCCCTTTTATGGTGTGGCATTTTTTCAAAACTCCAAATGTTTTTTGCAAAGTGTCGGCCTTTTCTTGCGTTATGGTTTTGATGGAATATTTGCGCAGCTTTTTGTTTAGCGGATTTCCATGGAATATGATCGGGTCGATGTGGGGTTTTTCCGATATTATGATTCAAACGGCATCAATCTGGGGAACATATGGTTTGAGTTTTATGTTGCTCTTTTTGACGGGCTCGGTATATGCTCTTTTTCAAAAAAAATATAAAGCTTCTTTTTCTATTATTTTTTCTGTTTTAAGCTTTATGATCGTTTTCGGTTTGTGGCGTTTGGGTGTTTATGAGGACGTATTGTCAAATTTGAAGGTTCGTTTGGTGCAACCAAGCATTGCACAGGATATGAAATGGGACAGGCAGGCTTTGGAGGAACATGTTAAAACTTATGTCGATATGAGCCGAAAAGACGGTTTTGGTGATGTGAAGTTCGTTGTTTGGGGAGAGACGGCAACGGCTTTTAATCCGAAAGACTCGACTTATTGGCAAAAGGTGATTTCAAGGGCTGTTCCTCAAAACGGCTATTTAATGACCGGCGTTTTGCGCTATGATGAGTTAAACGATAAGCTTTATAATTCGATGTCGGTTATTGATGACAAAGGCGAAACATTAGAATTTTATGATAAAAGCCATTTGGTTCCTTTCGGGGAATATATTCCTTTCAGAGAGTATTTGCCAAGCTGGGTTCGTCCGGTAGCAAATCAGATTGCGGATTTTTCGGTTGGAGAAAAATACAAAATATTAAAAGTTTCGGGGTTGCCGACTTTCGGGGCATTGATTTGTTATGAAATTATTTTTCCGGACGAAATCATTCATCGAAAAAATAAGCCTTCATTTGTTGTTTTGGTCAGTAACGACGGTTGGTACGGAAACAGCAGCGGGCCTTATCAGCATTTTTTGAGCGCGCGATTGAGAGCTGTTGAAGAAGGAATTACCGTTGTGCGTTCGGCAAACAACGGTATCAGCGCAGTGATTGGTCCGCTGGGACAAGTTTTGGGTAAAATCGGGCTTAATGAGGTTGGGGCTTTAGATGTTTATTTGCCCCAAAACATGACAGAAGACACTTTATACAGCCATGTCGGCGGTAAAGGCATACAATATGTTATGTGTTTTATTTTATTGGTGCTTTTGGCGTTCAAAAATAAGCGCTTGATAAGTCAATAAGATGATTGACATTAAAGTATAATATTTCATATATTAAAACTAATAATTGAAAAATAAGGACTTGGACTATGGACGAATTAAAAGAAAGGTCTTCCAGAGGAAGATTGGCAGAAGGGGAGCCGAATCCCGTTGATGTGCACGTTGGGAACAGAATTAAATGGCGCCGCAAGGTTTTGAAAATGAGTCAACAACAAATGGCTGACAAATTAGGGCTGACTTTTCAACAAATTCAAAAATATGAAAAAGGATTGAACAGAGTTGGGGCTAGCCGGCTTTGGGATATCAGCCGCGTTTTGGGTGTTTCGATGGATTTTTTCTTTGCAGACATGGGCGATGAGGTTAGAGAAAAAAGTCCGATGATGCTCGGCAAAGAAAATGTTGTTGAGGCTTTAACGGAACAACAAGGTCCCGAGATGGATTTTGATCCGATGAAAAGAAAAGAAACCTTGGAACTTGTTTCGGCATATTACAAAATCAATAATCGAAAGATTGCGAAATATTTGTTTGATTTGATTGTGGCGATGTCTAAGTCTAATGTGAACTTAAGTTCTGATAAATCTGAAGGATAAAACGTGTTTGATATGAATGCGCCGAAGTTTTTCGGAAGACGAAAAGGGCGGACAATCCGCAAAGCTAAAAGTTTTTTGTTGGAACATTTTTTGAAAAGAATTCAAATTACCGAGCAAACGGTTTTTGAAAAAGACAAACTTTTCGGTGTGTCTGTGAAGGAAGTTCATCTTGAAATCGGTTTCGGTGATGGGGCGCATTTGGCCGGAATATCGCTCAATAAAAAAGACATCGGTTTTGTCGGGGTTGAGGTTTTTCAAAATGGGGTGGCACATTTGCTGACTTTAATGACCGGCGTTAAAGATGCGGAGCATATCACAGATGAGGTTTCAATTTTGCCCGAAAGAGCAGACAATGTGCGCATTTATGATGATGACGTAAGGCTTTTATTTGCTAAAATTCCTGATGGTTTTTTTGATAAAGTTTATTTGCTTTTTCCGGATCCGTGGCCTAAAAAACGCCATGCGGACAGGCGTTTTATCAATCCGGATAATTTAAAAGAACTGTCGCGAATCTTAAAAACAGGCGGGATTTTACAGATTGCAACCGATCATCCGATTTATAAACGCCATGTTTTAAGGACGATGCACGAATGCAAAGACTTTGTTTGGACAGCAAAAACTTTTGAGGATTGGCGGAAAGAACCCGAAGATTGGGTTGAAACAAAATATCAGCAAAAAGCAATTAAAGAGGGGCGTAAACCTGTCTTCTTTGAGTATAAAAAATGCGTATAGGGGGCTTGTATAATTGACCACTAACGAGGGCTTTTTCTTCTCGTGTAACTATTTGTACACGTCGGCGGAAAAGTCCTCATTATTTGTCTAATTCTCCAAGCCCATGGATTCCATAATTTTTTCGCACGCTCTCCGAGCTTTTGATATATAAAATGTATAACCTGTTATATGCCTTGATTTTATTTATTTTTTCGTATTGACTTTCACTTTTTTTCTGTTATTGTTTTTCCGTCATTTGAAATCAAGTGACGGTGTTTAACTAACATCTAAGACCGAATCTCCTTTGAAGAGGAGTTCCTGAAATAAGCGCTTTGCGACGAATAAGGGAAACTGTGGTCTTACAGTTAGTTAGCTCCTCCATTTTGAGTTTTTTCAAGATGGATTTTTTTTGGACTATCTTTAATGCTAACCCTATTTTTCGGAGAAATTAAAATGGACCATGATACATTCAAAAAAATTCACATCAACCGCGTTTTGCCTT
>CAJOLB010000057.1 GCA_905235385.1 uncultured Alphaproteobacteria bacterium
AATACCTCCGCCTAAAACATAACCATCATTATCATAAAACACTGCAGATTGCCCGCAGGCAACAGCTTTTTGCTTTTCACGGAAAATCAATTCCGCTTCTTTGTTTTCAAGCGGAACAAATTCCGCCTCAAAAGGTGTTTGCGAAGAACGCAATTTTAATTTTATCATTGTTCTTTCTTTTAATTGAGGAATCGACAACCATCTTAACTCATTTGCAATCAATGACTGTTTATAGCCTTCTTCTTCATATCCTAAAATAACTTCATTTTTTTCTTTATTTAAACCTACAACATAAAGCGGCCTGTCCGCGCTTACCCCCAATCCTCTTCTTTGCCCGATTGTAAAATTCCATATTCCCTGATGTTTTCCTAAAATCTTTCCGTTTTTATCAACAAAATTTCCTTCTAAAGGTTCCTGCTCCAGAATATCGTTTACATCTCCGGAATAAAAATCCTGACTATCTTTTTTATCACTCACTTCAAGCCCGTAATTTTTTGCAATTTTTCGCACTTCTTCTTTGGTATAATCCCCTAAAGGTGTTAAAATGCGAGAAAGCTGCTCTTGACTTAAGCGATAAAGAAAATAGCTTTGGTCTTTCTTTTCATCTTTGGCTTGTCTTAATTGGTAGCGTTGCAATTTTTCGTTATACGATAGCCGCACATAATGCCCCGTTGCAAATTTATCAAAGATGATGCCTAAAGCTTTTGCACCTTGCGGCAAGGCTTCAAATTTAATCGTTGAGTTGCACACGACACAAGGATTTGGCGTGCGCCCTGCCAAATATTCTTCTTTGAAATTGGCAAGTACCAGTTTTTGATATTCTTTCGTGCAATCAATCACATGATATTCAATGCCTATTTTTTCGCACAATTTGCGCGCCGTTTCAATATCCTCTTGTTCATGCGGCGAGAAACAGGCATCTTTTGTGTGCACGGATGCGGTAAATTTATATTTTTCTTTATCCCAAATGGACATTGTTGCCCCAATCACTTCATGTCCCGCTTCTTTTAAGAGACACGCAGTTACCGAAGAATCAACACCGCCCGAAAGCCCGACCAAAACCTTCATCTTAAGCTCCTAAATTCTTTTTAACCCATGGATATTTTCGGATAGCCTCATTATTGAGTTCTTTGCATTTTGCCTCAATCACGTTTTCCAATTTTTCCATAAACACTTTTTTATCTTCATGCTCATCAACACGCATGGCCGGCAAAAATTCAATCACAGCCGTTCCCGGATATCTCAAAAACGAACTTTTTGCCCAGAAAAGCCCTGTATTCACAGCCACCGGAACAACCTTTAATTTTAAATTTTCAGCTAAAAACAGAAAGCCCGATTTATAACCCTTTGTCGTTCCGGGTTTGCAACGTGTCCCTTCAGGAAATACGACAACGGGCCGGCCTTCTTTGACAATTTTTCCAACGCCTTTGAGCATATTTTTCATGGCTTTTGCCCCGCCTTTTCGGTCAACGGGTACCATACCGTAAAAATATTGTGTCCATCCGAAAAACGGCATATAAATCAGCTCTTTTTTAAAAACGTATGTGCATGTCGGCACAGGCTGCGTAAAAGCATAAGTTTCAAGCGCCGATTCATGTTTGCAAGCGTAAAGCACAGGCTCTTTTGCCACATTTTCCAAACCTCTGTATTCAACCTTTAAACCTGCGATATATTTCACGCATGCAAAAATCGCCGGCATAACCATTCGATCCCACAAATAGATTGTGCCTTTTCTTGAAACGGGACCGACAAAAAGCGTGATGGTACAACCGATTATCATCAATGCAAAAAAACAAATATTAGCTAAAAGAGAGCGTATATAAATCATCGTTCAAGTCCTTATTTTCAGATTATATTCAAAACTAAATTTTTGATATATACAAATATGAATTTGTGATATTCCGAAGCAATCAGATAAAAACTTTTCGGCCTTTTCCACCAACGCTTTGATACATTTTTGGAATAAACCGGATGTTCTATGATTTTAACCTGCGGATTTTGTGCAGAAATTTCAGCCAAACTTCTGGGCATATGATAATATGACGTTACCAAACGGATTGTTTTGAGATGGTTCCTTCTGATTAACTCGCTGACTTCAACCGCGTTTTCGATTGTATTTGTCGCCTCTCTGCCTAAAAGGACATGCATATCATCGCGTGTAAAATAAACATGGTTTTGATTTTCAAGCGCCTTAACGTTTACATGCTCTCCAACCCCTGAAATAAATAATATATCCGACAAACCCTTATTGTATAATTTAACGGCTTCGGAAATTCTGTTTTTACCGCCGGTTAAAACAACGATTGCGTCCGTTTTTGTTGTTTCATCAATCGGACGCTTTCTGATATATTGCTGAAAGACGATAAAACCGCCGAGCCAGAACAAAAACAGACTGTATAAATATATGCGCAAAATGATTTTAAAGCGTTTCATTTACATCATCTTTCCTAATGTCTGTTTCACGGATAAAAACGATAAAATCATTGATAATACTGCTGTCATTGGCGGCAATAGTGCAATTGTCCCCCAATGCCAAAGGCTTAATTTTGCCGAACCGATGAGCCCCGTTTCGAGCCCTGATGAAAGGTGCGAAATCATAATCAAAACACCAAAACCCAAAATCGTTCCGATAACGCTTGAAATAAAGCCTGTCCAAAGACCGCGCTTAGCGTATTGTTTTGCCACATAATTGTCTGTCGCACCCATAATATGCAAAATTTCGATAATATTTTGGTGCACTCTTAAACTTGTCTGTACCGCATAAAATAAAGAAAATGCCAACGCTGACAGCACCACTGCCAAAACAAACAGCGACAACATCTTCAACGCTGCCGCGCTTTTCATTAATTTTTGAAGCCAAATGCCGTGGTTATCAATTGAGGCGTATGAGGCAACTTCTTTCAATTCTGATGAAACTTTTTGATAATCAAACGTTTTGCCGTTTTTTAATTTAACATCAAGAAGTTTTGGTATCGGCAGATTTTCAATATTTGCGTTTTCTCCGAGCCATGGCGACATAATATGTTTGATTTGCTCGTTTGAGATAACCCTGACTTTTTCAACCCCGTCTCTTTCATCAAAAAAACTTATAACCTTGTTTAGTCTCAATAATTCCTCATCTGCCGTTAATGCTTCCGAAGAGGGCATAATCTGAACCGTTAATCCGTCTATGATGCTTTTGTTCCATGACGAAACCATTGATGTCATCATAAAATAAGCAGCCAAAACAATCGAAAACAGAAAAACGGATACGGCCGTCGATACCTCTAAAAAGAGGTTTGACTTTTCTTCCTTTAACGGAATCTCTGAGTGATACCTATTTAAAAACGCTTTTTTCATTATTGTGCCCTTCTTAATGCCGGAATAATTTTAAGACCTTTATTTTCAAGATGAATCTGCGGATAATTATATTCGGCAATCAGCTCTTTGCTGTGTGTTGCAATCACAACTGTTGTTCCGAGCTTGTTTAATTCAATAAAAAGTTTCATCAATTTGACGGCAATATCATTATCCACGTTGCCGGTCGGTTCGTCAGCAAGCAATATTTCAGGTCTGTTAATCACGGCTCTTGCAATCGCCACGCGTTGTTTTTCTCCGCCGGACAATGTCGAGCAGATTTTATCCATGCTCTTATCAAGTTCTACCCAGCTTAACAACTCTTTGACGCGTTTTTTGATTTCATTTTCGCCCATTCCTCTGATTCTGAGCGGAATGGCCACATTATCATATGCCGACAAATGCTCTAAAAGGCGGAAATCCTGAAACACAACACCGATACGTCGCCTTAAAGCTGCCATGGCATCTCTGCTTGCATAACCGATATTCGAGCCGAAAATCATCACCGTTCCCGCACTTGGCTTTAGCGCCAAATACATCATTGAAAGCAAAGATGTTTTGCCCGCGCCCGACTTTCCCGTCAAAAAATGGAACGAGCCCTTCTGAAGTGTCAGCTTAATGTCTTTTAATACATCCGGATCCTTTCCGTATCGAATGCAAACATTATACATATCGATTATCGGCTCTGTTAACATATTTTTATGCGCTTCCATAAAACCTCCGTTTTTTATTTGTTATCAAGATACACCAAATAATATATTTAATAAAATATTTTTTTTCTTTGATTCTATGTTTTTTTAAATTTAATATACTTTCTATTGGTAACAAAGAAAAAAAGAGCTCTTAAAAATGTTAATAAAATGTCCGAAGTGTCAGGTAACATATGAACTGGCCGATGATTTAGTGCCTCAAAGCGGGCTTAAAATGCGTTGCAATTCATGCGGAGAAGTCTTTAAAGCTTATCCCGAAGATGCCGTTAAAGAGCCCATAACAGAGCAGCAAAAAAAACAAAACGTCCTGAAAATGTTTGAACGCTTTTCTCAAACGACAAACGATATTTTCGATGCTCCCTCCGATTTGCCTCAGCCTGTGCCGACCAAGGTTCGCATCGTTCATTTGACGCATTACAAAAATACAATCAATTATATATTGATTATTCTTGTCGTTTTGGTGATGCTTGCCCTTTTGTATTTGATGCGTTTTGATGTTGTCCGTTATGTTCCGAAAGCCGAATCTTTATATCAAAAATTTGGTATTGAAAGTATCTATAACGGCACAAATCTCCAGTTTATGAACATCAAGACGGCAGAGTTTATCGATCAAAACGTTTCAAAAATCAGAATTACCGGAGTTATTGACAATCCTTCCTCTTATCAAATGAAAGTTTTGCCTGTTTTGGTCTCAATTTATGACGGAAACGGTCAAAAACTTCTTGAGGAACGTACAACTTTGCCTCAAAAGCGGACTTTTCCGAATTACAAACTTCCGTTTGAGCTTGTTGTTGTTAATCCGACTCCTCTACAAAAAAATATTCATATTACTTTCGCAGATTAATTATAAGGAGAAAAACATGTTACGCGAAGATATTCAAAATGCTTTGAAAGAAGCCATGAAATCTAAAGATATGCTTGAAGTTAATGCTATCCGCATGATTATTGCCGGTCTTAAAGAAAAAGACGTCGACGCCCGCGGAAAAGGCAACAAAGAAGCGACAGATGCCGATTTGCTTTCTATGATGCAAACTATGATTAAACAACGCCGCGAATCGATTGATATGTTCATCAAAGGCGGCAGACCGGAATTGGCCGAGAAAGAAGAAAATGAAATTAAAATCATTGAACGCTTTTTACCGAAACAACTTTCCGCGGCAGAGGTTGAAGAAGCCGTGAAAGCGGTTATTGCTTCTGTCGGCGCAACTTCGATGAAAGATATGGGCAAAGTAATGGGAGAGCTTCGCTCGCAATATGCCGGTCAGATGGATTTCGGGGCTGTCTCAGCCATCATCAAATCATTGCTTTCATAATAAGGCATTTTTAATGGAAAGTGATTTACAAAAATTTTTGGACGAGCTTCGAAGTCGCCTTTCGGTTGCAGACGTGGTTGCCGAAAAGGTAAAGCTCGTGCGAAAAGGGCGCGAATATCTCGGCCTTTGTCCTTTCCATAATGAAAAAACGCCGTCTTTTACCGTTAACGAAGCCAAAGGGTTTTATCATTGTTTCGGTTGCGGCGCGCATGGCGATATTGTCCGTTTTGAAATGGAAGCCAACGGTTTGCCTTTTATGGAAGCTGTCGAAAAACTGGCGCATAAAGCCGGTCTTACCATGCCCAAATTTTCCAAAGAACATTCTTTAGAACAGCAAAAAAAGCAATCTTTGTTTGACATTATGGAACTGGCTGTTTCTTTTTATGAAAAAACGCTTCGGATGCCTGCCGGCGCGAAAGGACTTGAATATTTTTACAATCGCGGCCTTGATGATGCGCTGATTCGAAAATTCCGTTTAGGCTATGCGCCTGCAAACAACGATTTGAAGGCTTATCTTAAAACAAAAGGCGTCAACGAATTTGATATGGCTGAACTCGGACTTATCGTTCAACCTCAAGACCAAAACAAAACATCACATGATTTTTTCAGAAACCGTGTGATGATTCCGATTTTTGACAGGCAAAACCGTCCGATAGCTTTCGGTGGGCGCATTATGGACAACACTCAGCCGAAATATTTGAACTCGCCGGAAACAACGCTTTTTAACAAACGCAAAATGCTTTATAATTTCAACTTTGCGCGCGACAAGGGCTATGAAAACAAAAGGCTCATTATCTGCGAAGGGTATATGGACGTTATCGCACTTGATAAATTCGGTTTTTCTTATGCTGCCGCACCGATGGGAACCGCCTTAACGGAAGATCAGATATTTGAGGCTTGGAAAGTGGTCAACGAGCCTGTTTTATGTTTTGACGGCGATTCTGCCGGTATCAAAGCGGCTTTACGTTCTGTCGATCGGGTTTTGCCGATTTTAAAACCGGGGTATTCTCTTCAATTTATGTTCTTGCCGGATAAATTGGATCCTGATGAGTTTTTGCGCGCTAAAGGTTCCGTTGAATTTGAAAAACTCTTTTCTCAAACCATGCCCCTCATTGATTTGTTATGGGATAAAAATACGAAAGACAAACTTGCCGACACACCTGAGCGCAAAGCATTAATTGAAAAAAACATTAAAGAAGAGATTCTTAAAATCAACGACAAAGATGTCCGTCTTTATTATGCCCAAGAAATGAAAAAACGCATCTTTGAGACTTATGGGGCCGGAACAATACAACAACAAAAGCCCATACGAAAATCTATCATAAGAAACAGACAACCTTTAAGTGATGTTGACTTGCGTTTCATTTTAGCCGCTCTTTTGATCTTCCCTTCTTTAGCCGAAGAGCTGGAAGAAAAACTGATGATGTTTGACTTATCAAAATTTCAGCACATCAAACTTTTGGAATGTTTGATTGAACACTCACATCATTATCAGGAAAGAGATGAAATTTTACAAAAACTTTTTGAAGCCGGTTTTGAAAAAGAAATCAAAGGGCTTTGGGAAGTCGGCATGATTCAATCTCAAAAAACTGATATTTTTCATATCAAAAAACAAATCACGCTTTTGCTCACAGGTGTTCAAATCAAGCAATTAAAATACGACTTAAACGAGGCAAAAATTAAAATCACAAAATCAGATGCAAGCAAAGAAGATTACGATCAATATTTAATGCTTCAAAATGAATTAAATGCTCTCATTTCAGAAACAGGCGATTTGTAAATTTCTTATTTTTTTTTAGCTAAAGCGTAAAGAAAAAAGGAACCTATTTTTTTTACGATTCCTTATAAAAAAATCATACATCAATTTTATTGAAAAGTCAAGGAAAATCGAAATACCCGAATCGTAAAAAAAATAGGTTCCTTTAAAGTTTACACTTGGGAGATAAGGAAATGAAGATTAAATATACTTTAGCGTTCTTGTTATTGGTCTTGCCGGCTTTTATCAGCAACGCTTTTGCCGATCCGGTCAATGAATATGATAAGAGCGGGCGTATCACAAAAACAACTTATGATGACGGAAGTTATGATATGTATTCCTACTTTT
>CAJOLB010000058.1 GCA_905235385.1 uncultured Alphaproteobacteria bacterium
TCGATGGTTACCGAGTGGGGTATGAGCGATATTTTGGGACCGATTCAATATGCCGACAATTCTAATGAGGTCTTTTTAGGCCGCTCGGTTACGCAAAACAAAAATATGAGCGAGGATACAGCGCGATTGGTCGATTCTGAAATCAAACGTTTGGTAACTCAAGCGCATGAGCAGGCTTTGAATATTTTGAAAGAAAAGAAAAAAGATTGGGAAACACTTGCCAAAGCGATGATGGAATATGAAACGTTGACAGGTGATGAAATCAACGCCGTCTTAAAAGGCGAAAAGATTGATAAGTCAAAGGATAAGCCTGTTGAGGCGGATAAGAAGACTGTGGCTTCTGTTCCTGAAGTGTAAAGGGCTTGTATAATGGCTTTCTAGTGCTTGCTTTTTCTCCTTATGTACGTTTTTTGTACACAGCGTCGAAAAAGCAAGCATTATTAAGCTCATTATCCAACCCCGTTGCTTATTTATAAAAAAGAAAACCTGCGTGCCGATTGGGGCGCGCAGGTTTCGGATTTAGAGGCTCTTGATAACAAAAATCGTATTGCTCAATTGAAGGCTGATTTTTCATATTTAGAAATAAAAAAGTTGTGAATTATGAGAGATTAAAAGCAAAAATTTATTGCATATTAAGACCAAATATCCTAAAAAAGAATAAAAGATAACAAAATATAAAAATGGAGTGTAAATAAATGCTGTCAAAATTGATGGGGCTTTTTTCTGCCGATATGGCAATCGATTTAGGAACTGCAAACACGCTTGTTTATGTGCGCGGGCGCGGTATTTCCTTGAATGAACCTTCTGTTGTGGCTATTCAGCAAGAGGGCGGTAAAAAACAGGTTTTGGCTGTCGGCAACGAAGCTAAACAAATGCTTGGTAAAACACCTGGCAATATTCAAGCTATCAGACCGCTTAAAGATGGTGTGATTGCTGATTTCGAAATTGCAGAAGAAATGATTAAATATTTCATTCGCAAAATTCATAACAGACATACTTTTGCGACTCCGTTGATTATTATTTGTGTTCCTTCCGGTTCAACAGCTGTTGAGCAGAGAGCTATTCAAGAATCGGCAGAAGCAGCCGGTGCGCGTAAGGTTTGGCTCATTCCCGAGCCGATGGCGGCAGCAATCGGTGCGGGGCTCCCGGTTACAGAACCGACAGGCTCTATGGTGGTTGATATCGGCGGCGGTACGACTGAAGTTGCCGTCCTTTCGCTCGGCGGTATTGTGTATGCAAAATCCGTTCGTGTCGGCGGTGATAAAATGGATAGTGCCATCGTTTCTTATATCAGACGCAATATGAACCTTTTGGTTGGTGAGAGCAGTGCTGAGCGTATTAAAAAGCAGATCGGCTGTGCTTGTCCGCCGCTTAAGGGTGAGGGCGAAACAATTGAAATTAAAGGTCGTGATTTATTGAATGGTATTCCGAAGGAAATTACGGTTTCGGAACGCCAGATTGCTGAGGCTTTGTCCGAACCTGTATCTCAAATTGTGGACTCTGTTAAAGTTGCTCTTGAAAATACAGCTCCCGAGTTGGCCGCAGACATTGTTGATAAAGGTATTGTTTTAACAGGCGGCGGTGCTCTTTTGAGAAATTTGGATCAGGTTTTGAGAGAGGCGACAGGTCTTCCCGTATCAGTTGCTGAAGAACCTTTGGCTTGTGTGGCAAAAGGGACAGGTATTGCTTTGGATGATATTCAAAAATTCAAAGGTGTGCTTTCTTCAATGTATTAATTCTTGGCGCGGAGATTGGAAAGGAAGTAATTAAAAATGAAACGTCGCCGCGTTTTGTTTATACGTTTAAGTCAGTTTCGGATTTTTTTACGTAAACTGGTTGTTACGCTTGCAAGCATATCCGCTTTTGGCTTAGTCATTTTAAGCAAAGCGGATAATGCGCATTTAAATACAACGGAAGATATGGTTTCGCGGGTTTTAAATCCAGTTATTCGTGTGATGCAATTGCCAGCAGACGGGGCTTATTATCTTTATGAAAAAATAAGAGATGTTGTGCGTGTTTATGCGGACAATAATACCTTGAGGAATCAGGAAGAACGTGTCTACTATTTGGAACAAAAGCTTCAAGCACTTAAAATCGAAAATGAGCTTTTATCTGAAATGCTTAATTATATTCCGCCTGAGGAAGCTGATTTTGTGACAGCAAAGGTTATTGCTTCAGAAGGTGATGGTTTTTCTCATTCTTTGATTGCTTATATCGCAGATGTAAAATCTGTTAAAAAAGGGCAAGTTGTTTTACATAAAAAGAGTGTTATCGGGCGAATTGATTCGGTTCATGGCTCCTATGTGCGTATTTTGCTTGTGACTGACATTAATTCTAAAATTCCGGTTGTCATTGAACGAACGAGAGCAAAAGGAATTTTATCAGGAAACAATACATCTGTTATGAATCTGCTTTATACGGCTCCTAAAGCGGATATTGTTAGAGGTGATCAAATCGTCACTTCCGGTGTCGGCGGGATATTTCCGAGCGGGCTTTCTGTCGGGTATGTTAGCAAGGTTTCCTCATCTTCTATTGAAGTAGAACCTATTGAACCGATTGAAACCGTGGAATATGTTAAAATCGTTAATTATGGTTCTTATGAAGATTTTTTTGATGAGGACTGTAATTAATGAAAGATTCTTTAACAGATGTTTTGGCTTTAACATTAAAAAAACTGATACCTTTTTTCATAACACTTTTTTTTGTTTTGCTTGCTTATGTGCCGACGCATTTGCCGTTATCTCATTTTTTGAGACCTGATTTTGCGTTTATTTGTATTTATTTTTGGATTTTGTACAGACCTGATTTGTTTGGAATTGTCTCAACAATTTTAATTGGGGTTATTGTCGATAGCTTAAGCGGGTTGCCATTGGGGATGAATATTTGTATTTTTCTTTTTATTTATCTTCTGACAATTACGCTTGCTGATTATGTCAACACAAAACCTTTTATCAGCAGTTGGCTTTGCTTTTCATTGATTGCTTTTTTGGCGTTTGTATTAAAATGGTTTTTGTTTTGTGTGTATTTTCGCGTTTTGTTGACATGGCCGCATATTTTGATGACATATGTTTCAACAATTTTGATTTATCCTCTTATTGCGAGGTTTAATATGTTTATACAAAACAGATATCTGAAGACAAGAGAGGATATTGATGAATAGGGATAATGATAAGGGTAAGCTCTTATTAAATCGCACATTTGTTTTTGCGGTTTTTAGTGTTGTGCTTTTGCTTAGTCTTATTGTTCGTTTGTATTATTTGCAGGTTGTTGACGGTGAAAAATACAAGACGCTTTCTGATGAAAATCGTATTTCAACACGTGTGCTCATTCCTCCGCGCGGGCGCATCTATGATCGAAACGGGGAGTTGCTTGCAACAAATGATCAAAATTTTCAGGCTCTTATTATTGCAGAACAAACACCGAATGTTGATCAAACCCTAGAAAGCTTTAAGAAATTAATTCCTCTAACCGAAAAAGAGGAAACTAAAATCAGGCGGGGTATTAAAAATAACAGGCGTTTTGTTCCGGTGAAATTAAAAGAAAATTTATCTTGGGATGAGCTTTCTTTATTGCAATTATATGCTCCGGATTTACCGGGGATTGTGATTGATGAGGGATTAAACAGGGTTTATCCGATGGGGATTTATACGGCTCATTTTTTAGGATATGTCGGTGCGGTAAATCAAGCAGAAATGAATGATGACCCGCTTCTATCCGTTCCCGGTTTTAAAATCGGAAAATCAGGGCTTGAAAAGTTGTGGGAAAAGGATTTAAGAGGGCATAGCGGCAACCTGAAATTAGAAGTGAACGCTTATGGACGTGTTATGAAAGAAATTGAACGTGAAAACGGCGAAGAGGGAAAAGCTATGCATCTGACAATTGATTCAAGATTGCAAAAGGTTGCACAAGATGCTTTTGGCGAAGAGAGCGGGGGCGCTGTTGTTCTTGATGTTCACAGCGGTGAGATTTTGGCGTTTGTTTCTGTTCCGTCTTTTGATCCTAATCTGTTTACGACGGGTATTTCATATAAAGATTGGAATGATTTATTGCAAAATGAACGCAAACCGATGACCAATAAAGTTGTGTCCGAACACTATTCTCCGGGATCAACATTTAAGGTTGTGGTGGCGTTGGCAGCTTTAGAGGCTGGGGTTATTGATGAAAATACACGTTTCGGATGTTCGGGAGCGATGTCTCTCGGTAATCATAAATTTCACTGTTGGAAGCATTCCGGACACGGTCCCTTAAATGTTGTCGGCGCGCTTAAAAATTCATGCGATATTTTCTTTTATGAAGTGGCGCTAAAATTAGGTATTAACAAAATTGCCGAGATGGCTCGTCTTTTGGGCTTCGGAAGTGATTTCCATTTAGGTTTTGACAATATGCAAAAAGGTATTGTACCTGATAAAGAATGGAAAGAAAAATATTTAAAATCAAAATGGCAACAAGGCGAAACAGTTATTGCCGGTATTGGCCAAGGTTATGTTTTGGTTACGCCGTTACAGCTGGCAACCATGCTTTCGAGAGTTGTTAACGGAGGATATGCCGTTGTGCCCCAGTTTACAAAATTGTCTCTTAAAGAAAAATCTAAAATTAAAAAATTGCCCATTTCAGATAAAAATATCGAAATTGTGAAAAAGGGTATGTATGAAGTTGTTAACGGCGAAGGCGGAACCGCTCGTCGTGCTTATTTTAACGTTAACGGGGCGAAAATGGGCGGTAAAACAGGGACGACGCAAGTTCGAAGAATCAGTATGAAAGAACGGCAGTCCGGTATTATTAAAGATGAAGATTTGGAATGGAAGTTGCGCAATCATGCCTTATTTATCGGTTATGCTCCGCACGATAATCCAAAGTATGCCGTTGCTGTTATTGTTGAGCACGGATCTTCCGGTTCGGGTGTCGCTGCGCCGATTGCGTCTAAAATTTTGAAGACTGCTGTCGAGTTAGGATTATAAGGAAAAAAGGAATGTATGAATCTGGTTTTAATAAAAATCTTTCATTAAAAGAAAAGTTTTTTGGGTTGAGCTGGGGTTATATATTATGTATTGTCCTTTTGACAGTTATTGGTTTATTTACGCTTTATTCGGCGGCGGGCGGATCTATGACACCATGGGCAAAAAATCAGCTTATTCGTTTTGTTGTTTCATTCTTTCTGATGCTTTTTTTAGCCCTTGTTGATGTGCGTGTTTATTTGAAATATTCTTATTTGGCCTATTTTGTCGTTTTGCTTCTTTTGATTGCTGTTGAGGTTTTCGGACATATCGGTATGGGAGCTCAACGTTGGATTGATCTCAAACTTTTCAAGTTGCAACCGTCTGAGTTGATGAAAATCAGTATGGTTCTGTTCTTAGCTAAATATTTTCACGGTTCGACTTTGGGACAAATTGAAAGTATCAGAGGCTTGATTGCTCCTGTTTTGATGGCGTTTTTTCCTGCAGCATTAATTATTCTGCAGCCGGATTTAGGAACAGCTTTAATGCTTTTGTTTACAACGATGGTTATTTTTTATTGTGTCGGTGTGCAAATGTGGAAATTTTATGCTTTAGGCGGAGGGGCACTTGTCTTAGCTCCGATTGCTTGGCATTTTTTACACGATTATCAAAAGAACAGGGTTCTGACCTTTTTAAATCCTGAAAGAGATCCTCTCGGGAGCGGTTATCACATTATTCAATCTAAGATTGCTCTCGGATCCGGGGGCGTTTTCGGAAAGGGATTTCTAAATGGAACACAGAGCCATTTGAATTTTTTGCCCGAAAAGCATACGGATTTTATTTTTACGATGCTTTCGGAAGAATTCGGATTGGTCGGCGGAACAATAGTGATTTTGCTTAATTTGATTATTCTTATATACGGTTATTTGTTTGCGTATCGCATTACAAGTTATTACGGTAAGTTGGTTGTTATCGGTTTGAATACGAATTATTTTATGTATGTGTTTATTAATATTGCGATGGTTTTGGGGTTGTTGCCGGTGGTCGGCATTCCACTTCCTTTGATTTCATACGGCGGAACTGTTATGCTTTCGGTTATGGCAAGTTTCGGCATCATTTTATGTATGGATATTAATCGAAACGTTAATTTAGGACGTCAATCCTTTCACGATGAATAGTCTTTAGGTTTGATTGAAAATTATCTTTTTCTTCTTATGTATTTGGTCAGGGAGAAAAAGATGAAAAAAGTTGCTTTTTTATTGGTATTGATTTTTTTGTTATTTGCGTGTGTTTTTAACAATACGTCTTATAATGATGAGCTTCAGAAATGGGTCGGACAGTCTGAAAGTTCGCTGATTGCATCATGGGGCCGACCGACATTTCAGAAGAATATTTCCTCACAAGAAAAAGTTCTGATTTATGTTCAATATCAAAATATTTTTGTTCCGACAGAATATTTTTATAATGAACCGATGTGGGGCGCAGATGATATGATTTACAATCCGTTTTTTGGAGAATATGCGATGAGCGGGTATGATCAGATTCAAGATGAGTCTATTGAAGGGATTTGTGAAACAACATTTAATGTCATTAATGGCGTTGTTCGCTCATATAAATGGAAAGGAAATACATGTTTATAAGAAGAAGGCCTCTTAAGTAAGAGGCCTTTTTGATTTTGTTAAATGAGGTTCAGATTAGTAGAACTTCAAAGCAACAGAAGATGTGTTGTCATCACCGCAAGTTTCGATAGCTTTAGCAACTGTCAAAGGTTTACCTTCTGTGTCTGCACCTGTGTATAAAGCCTTAACGTCATCAGTAGCTTCACCTGAAGATTTTGCTTTAACACCGATAAAGCCAGAACCGGCACCAGAACCCCAGTCAGCTGTAGCCAAAGCAATGCAAGCTTCTGAAGGAAGACCAGAATATGTTACGATAAATGCTGTGTCAGCAGGTGCAAGAGAGTTTGACTTATCTGTTGTAATTTTTACAACGCCTTTGAACGGGTTAACCAAAGCAGAAGAACCATTTCTCATAGCAGCAGGGATGATACCCAATTTGATGGCTTGAGAAGCATCAAGACCAT
>CAJOLB010000059.1 GCA_905235385.1 uncultured Alphaproteobacteria bacterium
AACAAGAGCGGAAACACCTAAGATAATAAACGTTGCGCGCCGTAAACTGCCATGGGTTAAAACAATAAATTTCTGTCCGAGAAGTTCCAGAACGCCGGTCTTTTCCAAACCGAAAACAACCATAAAAAGTCCGGCAAAAAAGAAAATCGTTGTCCAATCAACAAGATTAAACATTTCTTCCGTTTTCTCATCGCGGTGATGAACCTTGTCTGCAGAGGTATAAAGCGCAAGCAAACAAGCCGCGCCGAAAAGAGCGATAACACCGTTTGCAACATTAATCTCTTCAGCCAAAATAAACCCGATGATAACCAAACACAAAACAGATAAAGATTTATATAAAAGATTTTTATCAACAATATTGGCTTTCGCGTTCATTCTCATAATGGCGGCTTTGTTCCTGTCTGTTGTTTGCAAGGCATTTTTCCAAATAAATGAAAACGCCAAAATAAGAACAAAAGCTGTTAACACAACGACAGGCGATAAAGTTATTAAAAAGTCCGTAAAAGACAGATTAAGCGCCGAACCGATTAAGATATTCGGCGGATCTCCGATCAAAGTTGCCGTCCCACCGATGTTTGAGGAAAATATTTCCAAAAGCAAATAAGGATAGGGTGTAATCTGAAGTTTACGCGTCATCTGAAAGGTTACGGGAACAATAAGCAAAACGGTTGTCACATTATCTAAAAATGCGGAGAATACAGCGGTTACAAGACCTAAAACGACCATCAGCCCGATAGGATTTGCTTTAACTTTCTGCGCGCCCCAAACGGCCACAAACTGAAACAAACCCGATCGTTCCGTAATGCTGACAATAACCATCATTCCGATCAGCAAAGAAATTGTGTTAAAGTCAATAGCTTTGAATGCCTCATTTTGAGTAATGATACCGCAAAGAATCATAAACATTGCAGCCAAAAGGGTTGTAACAGCGCGGTTGAGCTTTTCGCTGAACAACACAAGGTAACACAAAGCAACGATACTTGATGCGATCCATTGAGGGTTTGTTATGAAGTTTAAATAATCCATTTAGTCCGTCTCATTTATAAAAAGTGTAAAACATAAAGATAAAGCATCGAAAGTGCAACAGAAATAATCATCACAGGCAACCCTAAAAGCAAAAACTTTGCAAAAGAAATATGCGTATTTTCTCTGGACGCAAACCCCGCGACAATAACATTGGCAGAGGCCGCAATCAAAGAAACGTTTCCGCCCAAACAAGCCCCGAGCGATAACGCCCACCAAACCGGCATCATTGCCTCTCTTCCGCCCATTTGACCTTCAATGGATTTAAGCGTTGGGATCATCGTCGCAACAAAAGGGATATTATCAATAAACGTTGAAACGATGGCCGAAATCCATAGAACGGCATAAGTTGCTTTTTGAACGCTGTTTTCTGTCAGATAAATAAGTTTGTCTCCCAAAAACTCCAAAATCCCCGTTGTCTCAAGCGCAAACACAATGGCGAAAAGTCCGGCAAAAAAGAAAATGGTTGTCCAGTCCACAAGCGAAAAGGCATCTTCAACTTTTTGATCTCGATTCATGTGCTCATCACCCGATGTATAAAGCCACAGCATCAAAGCAGCACCGAAAAGGGCGACGGTTCCGTTTTGAAGATGTAAATAACCGGCAACGATAAAACCGATTAAAACAAATCCCAAAACAAATAAAGACTTAAAGAGCAGAGAAGAGTCCGTAATCATGTCTTTGGGTAAAATTTTAAGCAAACTGTCTTTATTGGCTTGAAGAGCAGTTAGCTTGCGTCCGTAAAACAGATCGAAAATCAATAACAAAAGCACAAGTTCGAAAGCGACAAGAGGCAACAATTCAACAACAAAGTCCATGAAAGACAGATTAAGCGCCGAACCGATTAAAATATTCGGCGGATCTCCGATTAAAGTTGCCGTTCCGCCGATATTTGAGGCAAAAATTTCAAGAATCAAATAAGGATACGGCGAAAGTTTCAAATTTCGAGTAATCTGAAATGTAACCGGAACAATGAGCAAAACGGTTGTTACATTATCCAAAAGAGCGGATAAAACGGCAGTAATAAATCCGAGCATAAGCAAAATGCCACGAGGCGAAGCCTTAACAATTTTTGTGCTGAAAATGGCCAAATATTGAAACATACCTGATTTTTCGGAAATACCGACAATCACCATCATACCGATTAAAAGGGCTAAAGTGTTGAAATCAATGCTTGCAATAGCGGTTTCTTGGGTTAATACGCCGCAAAAAATCAAAAAGGAAGTCCCGAGCAGAACCGTCACGGCGCGATTGAGCTTTTCCGTAAACAAAATAATGTACGAAACAGCTAAAACAGACAATGCAAGTATTTGCGGACTTATTTGAAACATATTATTCCTTTCAAAAGTGTAATATATAGCGAGAGTGTTAAAATACAAATAATTTTTTAAATTTGTATAACTTTATTTTTAATATTGAATTTTGCAAAAGTTATTTTAAAACTTTAAAATGTTGTAAATATCTTATTTTATCAGGAGATTGTCATTATGAAAAAAAGTTTGTTTGTTTTGGGTTTTGCTTTGTCATTTGCAGCGATGAACGCAATGGCTGTTGACCTCGTTTCTGCGGCAACAAAGGCCCAAGAAAAAATCGATGCCGTTGAGGCTCAAAAGGTTGAAACACAAGAACAGGTAGAAGCTAAGAAGCTTGAGATCGAAGAAAATATTGAAGAAAACCAAGCCGAAGCCAAAGCTCGCGTTGAATCTAAAAAGGCCGAAATTAAAAACAACATTGAAGCCAGAAGAGCTGCTGCTGAAGAAAGAAGAGCTCAAAGAGAAAAAATGCACCAAGCAAAAAGAGCCGAAATGGCAGCAAAAAGAGATAAAGTTAAATCAGATATGGGCGCATTAAAAAAAGATTTAGCTTTCTAAATATGGCGCAAAAGAGAAAAACCTACCTTTCAAAGGTAGGTTTTTTATATGAAAAAAATCGCAACAAAGTGTGAAAAATAAGTCATAAAAACAATTTGCAAAGATTAAAAATTTTGTTACTGTTCAAAACAGTTTAATGATTATTATGTCAAATTTAAATAGAATATCATATGGAAATTATTAAAACGATTGACGACATTGTTGCCGCCTCAAGGATTTGTGCAAGGCGCAATCCTTTAGAAGCTCCGAAAGGAGAGTTTGAATTCGAGCCTGCATATATCGGCTACGGCTCTGAAAACGGAAAAAAAGACAGACCGTGTTGGGTATTAAAAGTCAAAGACGAAGAAAAATATTTTGTTTTTGATGAACAATACGAACAAGGTCGGTGGCTCTCTTATTTTAATGACAACGCGTGGCGTAAGGTAGAAGACTTTGTCTACGAAGACAGACACAAAGAAGTCATTTTCTCAACCGATAACGGTCAAATCAGCACAAAAACAACTTACTTCGAAAAAGCGAACATTGCCTTAACTCAAAAAGAAGCATTGCGCATAATGAATATGTTTTTGCTTGATGGCGCTTATCGAGTCCAAGGGAACTACAGATTCAAAGAAGTTGTCCCGTGCATAAAAGAGGGACTTCCCGTGTGGGTGGGCCGTCCGGTCGATAAAAACGCAAATGAGAGCAACCGCTCTTATTTTCTTCATGTGCGTCATGAAAACGACTATTGGGGAGACCAGTTCGGCGAACTCTTTGTTCCGTCAACACCGATCGAGCGCCCTGAAAAAGACGCTTGCTATCTGCTTTCAACGGAATATTCTGTTATCAATTATCACAGAGGCTGCCCTTTGATGGCGGTGCGCTTCAACGGTGTTGATTTTGAGTATATACCGCTTCATAAAGCTGCGCTCAAATAATAAAAAAAGCCACCTTTACAGGTGGCTTTTTTTGTTGGTGAGCCCGGCGGGATTCGAACCCACGACCCTTTGATTAAAAGTCAAATGCTCTACCGACTGAGCTACGAGCCCTCACTTCAATGGACAGATATATAGAAGATAAAAAATGCGCTGTCAATAAAAAAAATAAAAAAAGTTAAAAAAAATAAAAATGCTGTTTATTTGTTAATAATTGTGTGTTAACATCAAGAAAAATTGAATGTTAATAAATTAAATAGAGGTTTCTAATGGCAGAAAATACGGCTCAAGACAATTCAAGAAGCAGATATGATATTCTTCAAAACGACAAAGGTGATATTTTGCTGATTATCCAACAACGTAACGGCGGCGCAGAAAATCCGCTTTTCGTCTATGATGGTTCGCAATACGCGCTTTTATACAGAAGTCATGAAAGCACAGTTCTGTTTGATGATATCGCAGAAGGCGCGCGTATGCCCTTAAAATCAGTTTCTGAGATGCAAATTGTCGAAATCAGCAATGATGAAGTTATCAGGGAATACAAAGCTCCTGTGCGCATTGTTAAAGATGTTAAAGCTTTATTGGATTAAAAGTCTGTTTTTCCAAACGCTATGCCAATTTAAAGGTATAAAATGCTTCAAGAGACGATTTTATATTTATTGATAATCGGTCTTTTTTCGCTTATTAAAACACGCGAGAAGTACGATGGGATTCTCTCTTGTGTCATTACGATATTTACTCTTCTGGTGTTTTTTTGTTTTTTATCAGATTACAAAATGGGCTATGAAGGCATTCAAACCTATGTTTTGGATCAAGAACAAAGGGGGAATATTAAACTTGAAATCATTTCCTCATTTCAAAACTATATTTTGATTTTTCCGTTTTTTATAAGCACGATTCTTGCTCTGATAAACAACATCATTTTCCGCTATGAACCGCAAAAAAAAGTTGTGGCGGGGTTGTTTGTTCTTAATTTGACCTCTTTTATGATGCTGATTTCCGGCAACAACTTTCTTCAAATCATCACATTCGTTTTCATTATTGATATATTAAGCCAGCTTCTTGTAAGAGATACGAATGCCGGCAGACGCTACAGTCTATACAATTTTATGGCGGATATGGGGCTTTTTTTGGTCTTGGCTATGTTGCAAGGAAAGTTGACCAATTTAGATGTCGGAAACATCTCTCATTATTATGAAACAGGGCGCCACCGCGATTTTATTATGTTTGTTGTTATGGCAAGCCTTTCCGTAAAATTCGGTTTTTTCCTGTTTCAGGGCTATTGGCTTGATTTAAGAAGCGCAAAATTTCACAATCTTTATTTTCTGCCATACCTTTCAACGCCGATGGCGGCATTGATTCTTTTTATTAAGTTTTATCCGTTACTCATTGTGTCGCCGTCATTTTTACCGCTTTTAAATACCATCACGACCTTAACGATGATTTGGGGTGCCTTAGGTGCCTCGTTAAGTCCGCAAATCAAAGAAAAATTTGTATATTGCAATATGTTAAACATTGCTTTTTTGGTTCAAGTTGTTGAAAAGATGAATTTTTTGTGGAACGAACACCTTTCAAACATATTGATTTTATTCTTTGTTTTCAATTTGTGCTTGTATTACCTGCATTATGAAGTAGATCGAAACCATGCCAAAAACAAACCATCGTTATATTTTATTTTGGCGGCATTTATTGCGGATATTTCAGGTCTTTCGGTTCAGATATCTGAAATATGCACCCCAAAAACGCTTTACTTAATGGTGGCTTACGGGGTGATGTCGATATGCATTATGGCTTATATATTCTATCAAATAGGCTTAAAACTAAAAGGTGAGTTTTCATTCAAACAGATTGACTGGCGAACCATATTTACAATGCTTTTGGCTATTGTTATGTGTTATGTCTTTTCAAAAACGGAGTGGGAGTGTTGTTGGCCGATATGTTTTGTGTTGGCTGCGTTTATTTTATTGTGTCGCATTCATCCGTTTTCATTTTTGCAGCCGAGAGAAACAATCCGTGCCAAAATACAAAACATTGATATACTTGAATGGATATATAACAAAATCATCACAGAACCGGTTAAACGTGCGGGTTTACTGTTTAATATTTTAACCGATTTTATTTTTTTGGAACGCACGCTTTCGCCTTGTATTTCAAAGCTGAATGTCGGCTTAATAAGAACATATCGCCATATCAGCCGACTCGGTCTGGTGTATTACCTCTTATGCACGGTTTTAGGCGTGGTATTTGCAATATGGCTGTTCTACTGAAAGAAAGAAGATGAGTATAAGTTCGCTAATGTTTTTAATTATCTTTATTCCGTTGATTGGCAGCATTTTCGTCCTTTCAACAAAAGATAATATGCGCGAAACGTTCAAAAACACGGAACAAGTTGCCATCTTAACGGTTTTTGTAAGCATTTTGCTTTTATTGACGCTTTTTTCTTCAACCGATATAACCGCGCGCAATATACAACATAAAATGGAACTCTCTTGGGGATTTTTTTCGACCTTCAAATTTTCTTTCGGCTTAGATATTCAAAGTCTGATGCTCCTGCTGTGTGTTCAAATATCTGCTTTCATCGGAATACTCGGAATTAGAAGAAACAAGCAAACCCCGAAAAGCGTTTTGTTTTATGCCTTGCTTTATCTGTTTTGCCTAAACGGTTATTTTAGCGCGCTTGACGTATTGTCTTTATATACATTTTATACGGCGAGCCTGTTTCCGCTCTATATGCTTATCGGTCTGATGCTGGATAAAAGCTACTTCAACGACGTGCTGGGCACGTACATGAGCTACACCGTCAAGATCGCTGTGCCTTTGAACATGCACGACGAGTACGCTCAAATATACGAAGCCCTGACCAACCCGGTTGACGGACACCTTTTTGTCATGCCGTACAACAATGACACCATCGAGATCACCGCAAGGGTGGCCGAGGTATCAGATGTATACGTACGGCTGGCGGGAGGACAGGTCTACTGGAAAGGCATTCAGTTCACCTGTGTGGCGAACTACCCAACCAAGGCAATGACGCTGGGCGAGATGGTGGTGGCGGGTCGTGCGCCC
>CAJOLB010000060.1 GCA_905235385.1 uncultured Alphaproteobacteria bacterium
ATATTTGCGATAATTAAAAATAAAATGGTGTGAGCAACGCCTAAAAAAGGCATTAAAATAAGCGTTGTTCCAAGAGATCCCAACACGCTGCCGATTGTATCAATGGCCATAAAACGTCCCGTATAATTGGCATTAAAGTGGTGTATGTAGCGCCCGATAACAGAAGTTACAAATCCTAAAGAAACCGAGGGGAGAGATAAAAACGCTAATGAAAAGAGAGACACTAAAATCAGAGTTTGGTTTAAGCCGATAAAATATAAGAAATAAAAATAAATTTGCATTAAATAAAAAGGACAGGCGAGAATATAAGCAAAAATAGTAAAGACAATAAGTTTTTGGATATATTGTCGTATTGGTTTTTGAGCGACGGATATGACAGAGCCGATATAGTAACCGACAGATAAAAAGAGCAAAATAACCGTCATGATGATTGATGTAATAAGCGCATTCGAGCCGACAAAGTTAATGAGTTGCCTTAAAATAATGAGCTCAAAAGACAGACTTGAAAAGCCGAGCAGGAAAATAACAAAAAGCAGATGAAATTTTAGCTTAAATGACATGGCGTTCCTTGAAAAAATCAAAAATTTTATGCGGGTTTTCAAACTGAGCTTTAATGTTTAAGACATTGAAGTCTTTTTGCATACGATGCGGAATTTTTACAAAGTCTTTCAAAGTTGTATAAATCGGGAGATTTTTCTTTTTTCCCTTTTTGATAAGAGCGTTGAGTTCATCTTTGGTATAAAAATGGTGATCCGGAAAATCATAAGAGTTCGCAAGGCTTAAACCGCATTTTTGAAGCGATTCATAAAATTTTTGAGGATAACCGATGCCTGCAAACGCAATAACTTTCATGTTCTGATGTTTCGGCTGTTCTTCTTTGATATCAACATGAAAGACAGGCTTATCAATGTGTTTTAGCAAATTGAATTTATCTTGACCGATAAAAATAACACCATCAGCACGTTTTAAGCCGCTTTTTAAGTCTTCGCGCATAGGGCCTGCCGGAATAATTTTTCCGTTTCCGATACCGATTTGACCGTTAAAAACTAAAAAAGAAATATCTTTGTGAAGAGTCGGATTTTGGAAACCATCATCCATAATTAAAATATCCGCACCGTTTTTTAAGGCAATTTGAGCGGCTTTTCCGCGATCGTGGCACACAACGGTCGGGGCAATAGCCGCAAGCATCAAGGGCTCATCACCGACTTCTTGAGGGGTATGTGATTTAAGATTGACCAAAACACCGCTCAGTTTGCCGCCATAACCGCGCGAGATGAAAAAAGGATTTTTACCTTGTGCTTTTAAAAATTCAGCCAACGCAATACAAACAGGCGTTTTTCCGACACCGCCTGCGGTTAAGTTTCCGATACATATAACGGGAACGGGAGCCTTGAAACCTTTGTGCAACAACATTCTAAGAGAAGTGAGCCCGCCGTATATAAAACCGACAGGAGATAACAAAAAAGAAGCTAAGTTATTTGTTTGCCAATATTTAGGAGTTTTCATCTGTTTTCTTTATTGAATATAATCCTGAATTTTTTCAACAATACCGTCTAAAACCTTAGCCTCGCTCGTTGCCCAGTTGTATGCAAGAGAGCGTTTGGCCTCTAACAAATCGGGATTTGTGAAAAGTTTTTCAACCATATCGATAAGCTCTAAAACGTCATTGACCTGAATAACGGCATCAGCGCGTTTTGCTCTGTTCATGGCGTCCGTGAAATTGTGCATATGCGGGCCGACAAGAACGGCATCACGAGCTCTTGAGGGTTCCATAAAGTTTTGACCGCCGTGAGCAATCAAAGATCCGCCGACAAATACAATATCGATTAATTCATAAAAAATACCGAGTTCGCCGATTGTGTCAGCAATATAAACATCAGTTTTTTTGCTGATTTTTTCATCTGCCGAACGGAGAGAAACATTCAATCCGTAATCTTTTTCAAGCTTTTCTTTAATGGGAGCACCGCGATGGGGATGTCTTGGGACAATAACGGTTAAAAGATCAGGAACTTTCTTTGCCAAATCTTTTAAGAAGCGCCCGATTTTAGATTCTTCATCTTCGTGTGTTGAACTCACAAGCCAAACATTTCGGCCTGAAAATTGTTCTGCAAGATCGGCTTTTTTTGTTTCATCAACGGGCAAGGGCAACCCGGCATATTTTAAGTTGCCCAAACTTGCCGTATTTTTTGCGCCCAAAACCTTTAAGCGATAGGTGTCTTCATCAGATTGACCGAGACAAAGTGTGAAACAGCTTAAAATTTCTTTGATGACAAATTCAAATTGTTGCCAACGGCGAAAAGACTTGTTTGAAATACGTCCGTTTACCAAAATAATCGGTATATTGCGTTTTTTTAAGGCAGAAAGCATGGCCGGCCAAAATTCAGACTCAAACCATAAGGCTAAAGACGGTTTCCAATGTCTGATGAAACGCGCAGCATAAAGGGGGTGTTCAAGCGGAAAATATTGATGGAAAGCTCTTTCGGGAAGGCGCTTTGCCATCACATCTGCAGAAGTTGTTGTGCCGGTTGTGACCATAATATGAACGTCAGGAAAAACTTCCAATAAACGGTGGATAAGCGGCAACATCGAAATAGATTCGCCGACCGATGCGCCATGCATCCAAATCAGCTTTCCTTTCGGGCGGGGAAGGGTGGCTTTGCCTAAGCGTTCGTTAAAGCGTTTTATATCTTCTTTGCCGTTTTTTTTGCGTTTTTCGATATAACGATTTAAGGCTAAGGGATAAAGAAGTGTAAGCAGGGCTTTGTAGAGTTTCAGTAACATAGGTGGTTCCATATTAATTGTGGTTATGTTTACGAGGCAGAGTTCCTTGTTCAATCGGAGGCACGCCGAGTTCTTGATCAAGTTGCCATGTTAGTTTGTTCATTTCATCTTCTATTTGTTTTCGATAATCTTCCAAATTTTCTTTAGGTGTGTTTTTGGGAATGAAAAAGGGCTTTGTGACAGAAACAATACCTTTTTGAAAAGGCAAAGGAATAAGCATGCGGTCCCAACTTTTGCTCAAAATTTTTGAACGGGCAATGGAGTAGGTTAAACCGATAATCGGCTTGCTGGTCGTTTTAGCATAATAAATCGGGCTCATTGTCATGGTCATTGAAGGACCTCGCGGTCCGTCGGGGATAATGGCAATGCTTGCGTTGCTTTTTAATTCACGCAAAAGTTTGACGGCAGCGCTGCGCGGATTTTCGTTGGTTGATCCGCTGATGTTTTCAATTCCGAAACGTTTTAATAAACCGGCAATAAGCTGTCCGTCGCGATGAGGGGAAACAAGAGCGGAAAGTTTAGAAGATTGGTTCCAAAAACAGGGCGCAAATGCAATTCTTCCGTGCCATGCGATAAAAATAACGGCTTTATGTTCTTTTAAATTGTTATAAAAAACATCAATATCGCGCTTTTCCCAACGTGTTGTGAACGCAACAAAACGCACGTACCAATAACATAAAAAACTCACAAAATGAGTCATATGTTCAGACTTTAAAATTTTCTTAAAAAAGCGCATCAAAAAACCTATAGATTAATCAACAGGCTCATCATAGTCGGTTTTTTTGATAGTGCAAGCACAAATTAAAAAAAAATTGTTACATAATGTTTTAATCAATGTGTTGTGGATTAAAAAGAAAGCGGGGGTTGCCAAGTAAAAAGACATTACCTATATTATAAAGAAATCAGAAATAAGGAGAGGTTAATGTCTGAAGATTTGCAAAATTTGCTTTATCCGGTTTTACCGCTTCGCGACACGGTTGTTTTTCCGAAAATGATCGTGCCGTTATTTGTGGGGCGTGAAAAGTCAATAAAAGCGTTACAAAAAGTTCACGACACCGGTGCGACGATTGTTTTGGCAACTCAAAAAAAGGCAACGGAAGAAAATCCGAAAGATGACGATATTTATCATGTCGGAACGATAGGCAGTGTGTTGCAAATGCTGAAATTGCCGGACGGAACGGTTAAAGTTTTAATCGAAGGTTTGGAGCGTGTTTTAATTGATCATTTTGAAGTCGGCGGCGAATTTATATCGGCAAAAATCAAAGCGTTTCCGGAAAATTCAGCAAATGAGAAGGAACTTGAAGCGCTTTCTCGGGCAGTGATTTCTCAATTTGAAGAATATATAAGAGCTTCAAAACGTGTTTCGCCCGATGTGATTACGGCGATTCATCAGATTGAAGATATGAGCAAACTTTCAGATACGATTGCTTCTCATTTAACATTAAAAGTTGAAGATAAGCAGTCTTTGCTCGAAGCAAAAGGATTAAATGAGCGCTTTGAACGGTTGCTTGCATTAATGAACGCGGAACTTTCTATGATGGAGATTGAAAACAAAATCAAGTCGCGCGTTAAAAAGCAAATGGAAAAGAGCCAAAAAGAATATTATTTGAATGAGCAGATGAAAGCCATTCAAAAAGAATTAAACGATGGTCAGGAAGACGATGAAATAGGCATTTATACCAAAAAAATCAAACACACAAAACTTTCGAAAGAGGCAAGGGAAAAGGCTTTGGCGGAAGTTAAAAAGCTCAAAATGATGGGCGCAATGAGTTCTGAAGCAACAGTTGTGCGAAATTATTTGGATTGGATTTTAGGTATTCCTTGGAAAGTTAACTCCAAAGTCAATAAAGACCTCAAAAAAGCAACCGAAGTATTAGAAGAAGATCATTACGGGCTTGAAAAAGTCAAAGAGCGCATTGTGGAATATTTAGCCGTTCAATCGCGCTCGAAAAACGACAAAGTTAAAGGTCCGATTTTGTGTCTTGTCGGTCCTCCGGGAGTTGGTAAAACATCACTCGGACAATCAATAGCTAAAGCAACGGGGCGCAAATTTGTGCGCGCTTCATTGGGCGGAATGAGGGACGAAGCCGAGATCAGAGGACATCGGCGCACCTATATCGGCTCAATGCCCGGAAAAATTATTCAAAGCATGAAAAAAGCCGGCACATCAAATCCGCTCTTTTTGCTTGACGAAATTGATAAATTAGGCGCGGATTGGCGCGGAGATCCGAGTTCGGCTTTGCTTGAGGTTTTGGATCCGGAGCAGAACTCAACATTCAATGATCATTATTTGGATTTGGATTATGATTTGTCTGATGTGATGTTTGTAACAACCGCGAACTCGCTTGATATGCCGCGTCCGCTTCTTGATCGTATGGAAGTTATTCGGCTTTCGGGCTACACCGAAGATGAAAAACTTGAAATTGCAAAACGCCATTTAATACCGAAGATTTTCGGCGAAAATGCGGTAGAATGTTCGGAGCTGACAATAACGGATGAGGCCGTGCGTGATATTATTCGCTATTATACGCGTGAGGCCGGTGTGCGTAATTTGGAACGAGAGCTTTCGACCATTGCACGAAAATCCGTAAAAGAATTTTTAATGTCGCCTGAAAAATGCATCAAAATAGAGGTTAATTCTTCTAATTTAGACAAGTATTTAGGCGTTCGCAGATTTTCATTCGGCGAGGCGGAAGAAGAAGACCATATCGGCGTAACAACAGGTTTGGCATGGACAGAGGTCGGCGGAGATATTCTCTTCATTGAGGCTGTCGATATGCCCGGAAAAGGGCGTGTTCAGCAAACAGGAAAGCTGGGCGATGTGATGAAAGAATCGATTGATACGGCATATTCTGTTGTGCGTGCGCATTCAAAGGAATTGGGTATTGATCCGAAAGTTTTTGAAAAGACGGACATTCATATCCATGTTCCGGAAGGAGCAACGCCGAAAGACGGACCTTCGGCCGGTATTGCCATGTTCACGACACTCGTATCGGTGTTTACAAAAACGCCGGTCAGAAAAGATGTGGCAATGACGGGCGAAATCACTCTTCAAGGCAGAGTTTTGCCTATCGGCGGGTTAAAAGAAAAACTTCTTTCTGCTTTAAGAGGCGGGATTAAAACCGTGATTATTCCGAAAGAAAATGTCAAAGATTTGGCAGAAATTCCGGATAATGTCAAAAAAGGGTTAAAGCTTGTACCTGTTTCAAGCGTTAAAGAAGTTTTAGACGTTGCCCTTAAAAAGAAAATCACAAAAACAAAGAAGAAGGCCTCTTAAGTAAGAGGCCTTTTTGATTTTGTTAAATGAGGTTCAGATTAGTAGAACTTCAAAGAAACAGAAGATGTGTTGTTCTCACCGCAAGCGTTGATAGCATCAGAAACCGACAAAGGTTTACCTTCTGTGTCTGCACCTGTGTATAAAGCAGCGGCAGAAGCAGAACCATCAGGCTTTGCTTGAACACCGATAAAGCCAGAACCGGCACCAGAACCCCAGTCAGCTGTAGCCAAAGCGATGCAAGCTTCTGAAGGAAGACCAGCATATTTTACGATAAATGCTGTGTCAGCAGGAGCAGCAGAGTTTGACTTATCTGTTGTAATTGTTACAACGCCTTTGAACGGGTTAACCAAAGCAGAAGAACCATTTCTCATAGCAGCAGGGATGATACCCAATTTGATGGCTTGAGAAGCATCAAGACCAT
>CAJOLB010000061.1 GCA_905235385.1 uncultured Alphaproteobacteria bacterium
AAATATTCGGCAAAGCTGATGTGTCGTCAAATTTGACATCAACGACGGCTCCGGTAACTTGTGAAATTTTACCAATCAAATTTTCTTGTTTGAGATTTTTATTTTCATCTTTCTTTTTCATATTCGTTTCCTTGTTAAATGGCTTCAGCACCGGAAATAATTTCAGTTAATTCGGTCGTGATTGCCGATTGACGAATGGTGTTGTATTTTAATGTTAGTGTTGAAATCATGTCTTTGGCATTTTGGGTTGCGTTATCCATTGCCATCATTCTGGCACCTTGTTCAGAAGCTTCGGCATTAAGCATTGATTCAAACACGCGGTTAATTAAAAGTTTTTGTGAGAGCCCCTTTAGGATATCTTCTCTTGAGGGTTTGTAGTCAAAATAAGCATCGCCTACGTGGTCTAAATTGTTGTCCATGATTTGCGGTTCAATTTTCAGCGGGTAGAGCTGCATTGATTCAATGTTTCGAGAAACGGCGGACTTAAAACGGCTGTGTACGATTTCACAAACATCGCAACCGCTGCTCTTTGTTAAGTTCATTATCTTTTCAATCATTAAAACGGCTTCTTCATAGAAAATTCCGCCGCTTGCAAAAGACGGCTCATGATGAATAATCAAATCAGCATAGTTCTTTTTTAAGATGTCATATGCCTTTTTGCCGTAACAGACAATTTTCACATCTTTGTTTTGTTTTTGGAGCTCTCCTACACGTTTTGAGGCCGCTTTTGCGATGTTTTGATTGTAGCTTCCGCAAAGACCGCGTTCTGAAGAAAATATGACCAATACATAATTTTTCGGATTTGGTTTTTCGATGAAAAGTGGCGGCAATATGTGTTTGATTTTTTTCTCTGTTTCTTCCTTTTTGTATGATACCAAAATTCGGGCAACAGCTCTTTGTATCAGATCAGCGTAGTTTTTGTTTTTTTCAAGAGATGTTTGAGCTTTACGAAGCCTTGAAGCGGCAACAAGCTTCATCGCCGTTGTTATTTTTTCGGTCGATTTAACAGATGTCAGCCTGTTGCGTAATTCCTTCAAACTTGCCATCAAGCTGCCTCGTTTTGTGTTTGAAAGTTTTGAGAAAACTCATCAAAGAAAGATTTAAGCTTTGTTTTTAATTCTTCACTTATTTCTTTGTTTTGGACGATTTCTTGGAGAAGCTGTTTGTGGTTCGTTTTGAGGGATTCAAGAGCTTTTTGCTCAAATGTTTTGATATCTTTTAGAGCAATATTGTCAAGATAACCGTTCACACCTGCAAAGATTGAAACAACTTGATCTTCAACAGGCATCGGGTGATAAACAGGTTGTTTTAATAACTCGGTCAAGCGTGCGCCGCGCTCAAGAAGCTGTTTTGTTGAAGCGTCTAAATCAGATGAGAATTGTGCGAAAGATACCATTTCACGATATTGTGCCAAATCAAGCTTCATTGTGCCGGCAACTTGTTTCATTGCTTTAATTTGTGCGGCAGATCCGACACGGCTGACGGAAATACCGACATTGACCGCCGGACGAATGCCTTGATAAAACAGATTGTTTTCTAAGAAAATTTGTCCGTCCGTGATGGAAATAACGTTGGTTGGAATGTATGCCGAAACATCTCCGGCTTGTGTTTCAATCACAGGCATTGCCGTTAATGAGCCTCCACCGTTCTCGTCGCTGAGTTTTGCCGCACGTTCAAGCAAACGAGAGTGTAAATAAAATACATCACCGGGGTATGCTTCGCGCCCCGGCGGACGACGAATTAAAAGTGACATTTGTCTGTATGCCGTTGCCTGTTTTGATAAGTCATCATAGAAAATAATGGCGTGCATTCCATTGTCTCTGAAGTATTCACCCATCGCACAGCCGGAATAAGGTGCAATATATTGCAAAGGAGCGGCTTCGGATGCTGTGGCGGCGACAACAATGGTGTAATCCATTGCGCCGTAATCTTGTAATGTTTTTACGACTTGCGCAACGGTAGAACGTTTTTGACCGATGGAAACGTATATGCAATATAGTTTTTCTTTTTCTGATTTTACATTTTCGTTGATGTGTTTTTGATTGATGATGGTGTCTAAAATAATGGATGTTTTACCGGTTTGTCTGTCACCGATAATGAGCTCCCTTTGTCCGCGGCCGATCGGGGTCAGGGAATCTATGATTTTTAAGCCTGTTTGTACCGGTTCACACACACTTTTTCGTTCAATAATTCCGGGAGCTTTGACTTCTGCATTTGAGAAATGTTTTGCATGGATTTTTCCTTTTCCGTCAATCGGTTCACCCAAAGCATTGACAACGCGTCCTAAAAGCTCAAAACCGACCGGAACACTGACAATCTTGCCGGTGCGTTTGACAATATCGCCTTCTTTGATGCTTTCATCTGAGCCGAATACGACAACGGCAACGCTGTTTTCTTCAAGGTTTAAGGCCATTCCCTTAACGCCGGAATCAAATTCAACCATTTCGTTCTCTTCAACGTTGTCAAGTCCGTAAACTTGAGCAATTCCGTCACCGATAGAGAGAACGTGACCTATTTCGTTTAAGTCTGTTTTTAAGTCGTATTCTTCAATTTTTTCTTTTAACAAAGATGATATTTCATCAGCTTTAATTGCCATTATTTTAAACCTTTCATCAGTTTTTCGAGGGTGTTCAATTTTCCTCGAATCGAATCGTCAATTTCCATTGAATGATAATGTAAGATAAGACCTCCTAGTAAATTTTCATTTAATTTATAGGATAAAATAACCTCTTTTTTGAGTTTTTTTTCTAAGCCTTCTTTAAGTTTTTTTTCTTGCGTTGCACTCAGAGGTTGAACAGTTTCTACCAATATTTTAAGAAAACCTTCTTTTTCAAGAATAAAATCGTCAATCGCACCGGATATTTCAGGAAGAAGATTAAGCTCTTTGTTTTCAGCCAAAATATATAAAAACTGGTGTGTGATTTTGTTTAAGTTCGCTTTTTTACTTAAAAAATCAATGCTTTCTTTTTTTTGAGCATCTTTTAGGATAGGCGAATTCAGTTGTTTAAGAACGGCGTTGTCAGATAAGGCGGTATTTAAGTATTGAATGTCTTTTTTTAAGGCATCAACAGCATTTTCAGCCATAGCGGTTTGAAACAGCGCAGAGGCGTAATTTTGAATCTGTTTTCTTATGTTTTCTTTTTTCATTTTTTTCTCTTTTTACATAAATGAGTAGGGATCAATATCTACTTCAAGTTTTACATTTGAGGGCAAATTTATGCCGCAAAGCCATGTTTTAACAACGTTTTGTATATTTATAGTCTTTAATGTTTTCAAAAGCAAGCGGTATCTGAATTTTGAGCGCAACATATAAATCGGGGCAGGGGCAGGGCCGAGCAGAGTTGCACCGGATATTTTGGGGAAAATTTTTGCTAAGTGATAAGCGGTTTTTTCACACATTTGTTCGTTTGTTGAAGAAATAATCATTGCGGCGAGCTTTCCGTACGGAGGAAGGTTTAAGTTTTGGCGTGTTTGTTTTTCAATAGAGATAAATTCTTCTCTGTTTTGAGAGATAATCGCTTTTAAGACATTGTTTTCGGGATAAAGCGTTTGAAGATATACCGTTCCTTTTTTTTGGGCGCGTCCTGCACGGCCGGAAACTTGGGATAAGAGCTGAAAAGTTTGTTCTTGAGCGCGCAAGTCGCTTCCCATTAAGCCGAGATCAGCGTCCACAATGCCGACCAACGTGAGGTTTGGAAAGTGATGACCTTTGGCTAAAATTTGGGTGCCGATTAAAATATCAATCTCTTTGTTTTCCATTTTTGAAATAATTTCAGAGATATTTTTGAAAGAAGATGCGGTGTCGCTTGAGATAATTTCAACCTTTGCCAAAGGAAAACGAAATTTTACTTCTTCGGCAATACGTTCCACCCCCGGACCGCAAGCCGTTAAGCCGTCAGCAGAACCGCATTTAGGGCAAATTTGAGGCGTGGTAATGGTGTAGCTACAGTGGTGGCAAATCAGCCTTTTTTGTGTTCGGTGTTCGGTAAGCCATGCTGAGCAGTTGGGGCATTGGAGCCTTTCTCCGCAGTCTCGGCAAATCATCAAAGGCGCATAGCCTCGACGATTTAAAAATAACATTGATTGTTCTTTTTTTTCAAAATTTTCTTTTAAGGCTGAACATAATGTGGGTGAAATCCATGAGGTTCCCCAATCTCCTTTTTGAGGTTTGTCTTTTTTTAAGTCTAAAATCTTGATTTCGGGCATTGAGGCAGAAGCGTATCTGTTTTTTAAGACAACCGTTTGATATTTTCCCTCTTCAACATTGACAATCGTTTCCAAATCAGGAGTGGCTGTTGAAAGAATGATCGGGATATTTTCGCATTTTGCTCTGACAACGGCCATATCGCGCGCTTGATAATTGACCATATCTTCTTGTTTGAAAGTTTGATCGTGGCTTTCGTCAACAACAATTAAGCCCAAATTTTGATAAGGCAAAAAGAGTGCACTCCTCGCTCCGACCAAAACTTTTGCGCGATCCTCAATAACAGCTTGCCATGTTTGACGGCGCTGGCTTTGATTTAAGGCGCTATGCCATTGATAGGGTTTAACGCCGAATCTTTTTTCGAAGCGTTCAAGCCATTGCGTTGTTAAAGCAATTTCCGGAACCAGAATCAAAACCTGCTTTTCCTGTTTTAAGACGTTAATGGCGGCTTCAAGATAAACTTCTGTTTTTCCGGAGCCTGTGACGCCGTCAAGAAGCGTGACGTTAAAACCTGATTGAGATTTGATTAAAAATTCGGCGGCAGATTGTTGCTCGGGGGTTAGGGATACAGAAGCCCCTTGAAACTTAATATGTTGCGTCTCTTTTTTCTTTTCTGTCGGCAACGGCTCTAAAATTTTTGCTTCAATTAAGGTTTTTATGACGCTCGGCGATACGCCCGTTCCGGCGATAATTTCAGCCTTTGAATAAGGACCATGTTTTAACAGATCAATGACGTGCCATCTCGCGTCCGAATTTTTAAGTTTTGCTTCGGCGAGGGTTTTGCCTGTTAATTTATATAAAATATGCATTTTGGGATCATCAAAGGCATTTTTTGCACATAAAACCATTTTTAAGACCAGCCCCACAGATGCCAGATTATATTTTGCAACCCATTCTACAAATTTAATGAGAGAGGGCAATAAACGGTATGGCAGAACATTGATGATTGCTTTTATCTTTTTTTCTTCAAGATCGGATGATTTTCCGATTTTCCATACAACCCCGATTTCAACGCTTTTTCCAAACGGCACACGAACGATATCGCCTAATTTAATGTTATCAGAGGCGCTATAATCAAAAACATCATTAAAAGGCAGGGTAAGCATTACCCCGACAATTTTGCTCATTTTTTATCCTTTTGTTTTATGTTTTGATTATAATGTCGTCTTTGAGTTTTTGCTATTAAAACCCGTTATTTCTCTACAGGATTTTTTCTTTACTAAAAAAGCCCCGTTAAGGGCTTAAAGAAAGTTATTTGGCTGTTGCAGGCTGAAGCATGACTTGATCAACTTCAACAATGTTAACATTACCATCTTTATCGATATCTCCGACAATTGTGACTATATCGGTCGGTGAAACATCTTGGCCGTTCCATGCATAACCTTCAATTTCAACAACGATTTCGCCTGTGTTATCGTTAAAGAGATATTTGTCTTTTTTCAGGCGTTTTGAGATATTGCCCTGCAATACGACCATCATATCTTCGTTCATATTTTGTGCATCTTGGACCGTTGATACGGGCATTTTGGATAAATCTTGCTTAAATCCCCCCATCATTTTTTTGCCATGATCTCCGGCTGAGGCTGCGGCAGATAAGCCCATCATTAAGGCAACTGTAAGTGCTGTCAAAGTTCTGTTCATATTTTTTTCTCCTATAAAATTGAATTTGCTTATTTGATATAGCCTTCAGATATTTTTTTTAAATAGAACTTTCAAATTAAAAAAGAGTGCTTATATCGTTTTTGTGAGTTTTAACAATTTGAAAGGAAAAATTATGGTCGAAGTTACGATACAAAAAGAAAAGCCCAAAAGATATCGTTGTTGCGCCGGATTTTGGCATGCCGTTGCAGGAGCATTGATGGTTTTAATCGGGTTGTTTTTATGGTTTAATCCGGCAATCAGTTTAATCGCGCTTGCCATTTATTTAGGTGTGGCGTTGATTGTGGTCGGCGCAGGATATGTCAGTTCGTCTTTGGAGGCGGATAACGGTTGGTGGACTTTTGTCGGTGTGCTTGATATATTAATCGGTCTGGTGCTTGTTTTTAATATGGGAATTACGGCCGCAACATTGCCGATTATTTTTGCAATTTGGTGTTTGGCCGTCGGTGCGGCTCAAATTGTGAGTGCATATAAGTTCGGGCGCGCAGATCTGCCGTGGGGCTGGAGTAT
>CAJOLB010000062.1 GCA_905235385.1 uncultured Alphaproteobacteria bacterium
AATATTTCATTTAAAACTTCATCAGGACGAGCATCCGGCTTATCTGCTTTGTTGATGACAACAATCGGCTTTAAGCCTATTTTCAAAGCTTTTCCCAAAACGAATTTTGTTTGCGGCATCGGACCTTCAGACGAATCCACCAAAAGAACCACACCGTCAACCATTGAAAGGATGCGCTCTACTTCGCCACCGAAATCCGCGTGTCCGGGGGTATCAACAATATTGATATGATTGCCTTTCCACTCAACCGAAGTGCATTTTGATAAAATCGTAATGCCGCGTTCGCGTTCCAAATCATTGCTGTCTAAAACACAATCAACAACTTTTTGATTGTCACGAAAAGTTCCGCTTTGTTTTAAAAGACCGTCCACAAGCGTTGTTTTTCCGTGGTCAACGTGGGCAATAATGGCAATATTTCTCATACTCATAGCTTTATCCTTCAATCAAATTCGCGTTACAATAACGCTTTTTTTTCAAATTTCAAGATTTTTTTATCAAAAAAAGCGGGGTTTTCGGCCCCGCTCTCTTTTTTCATTTTCAGCCAATCAGAAATTATATCTGATTTTACCCAAAACGGTATTTGAATAAAAGTCTTCGCGGAATGCGCCGACATATTGAACATCAAAGTCCCAGTTGTTGTAAGATGTGCCGAGGCCTAAAGTTGTTTCAACACCGAATCGATGCAAACGTTTGCCTTCCACTTGGTAATGTCCGCCCCCGATTATCGAAACATTTGCCTTCGAGTTGTCGCTCATGACATCATATGTGGCCGCAACTTTGACAGACGGTTTCAAAACAAGAGTCTTTGTTTCAACCAAACGCTCATATTTTGCACCCACAACCGCCGTTAAAACATCTTCATTGTCTGTTTTAACGCGCTGTGCCCCGTCTCTGTAATCGTTTTGATGAATATGTATATAGCGCAGTCCTGCCTCCGGCGTCAAACCGTTCGCATATTCATAACCGCTCATCACGTTCGCCGCGTATGTGTTCACGTTATATTTTGCTTTCATTTGAACTCCACCGGGCGCTTTTTCTTCATGATAACGCGAATTGCCGTATGCGAGCATTGTGTTCACATACCATGCACTCGGCTGATATTTGCCGTAAACAAAAATATTATCACCGTCCGCGTCAAGATCTCGCGTATCCGTGCTTATATCCGTTTTCGTGTGTCCATAACCCAAACCAAGCGTTAAAGCCTCAGAAACTTTGGTATCAAAACCGAACGAAACACCTGATGTATCGCCGTTGAAACCTTCAACTCTCGAACTGCCGTCTTGTTTGGCATGGTTATACAAGCCTTGAACCCAGAATGCGCCACCCTCAAGCAAATCGCCTGACGATTTGCCGAGCGCCGTTAAACGGTTATCAACCGCCTGATAAAGCATCTTGTTGGTATAAACCGCCGTGCTGAAAACTTCCCACGCTTTTGACGGCGCCAATTTGTTGACGGAATCCTCAAGAGCCGAAATGTTTTTGGTTTGCGCGGCTTTCAACACTGCAGTCAAAGCATCGTGGTTGGAAGTTGATTTTGCGATTTCTTTTGCAATATTGGCAGCTTCTGCGGAAGCACCGGCTTCTTCCAAATTCTCAATGATTTCTTCATCTGAATTTTTAGAAACCTCATATGTGCCGTCTCCGATACCTTTGAATGTATACATTGAATTTGTCGTGCTGTCTTCAAATCCGAATTTATCAGCGCCGTCAGAAATACCTTCAATTAACGTAACCTTAAATCCGTCAGACCAAACGCCCGAACCTAATGTCGGAACCAATGTTGCGCCCTCATTTGAGAATGTTTGTCCGCTGACCTTAATTGTGCCGTGTTCCGTTTCACTGTTAACATCTAAGCTCAATGTTGTTCCCGAAGCAAACATAATGCTGTCTGCGGCAACAGTTGCCGTGCCGATATTTAAACTGCCGCTTGTCATATTCAGCTTACCTGTGCCAGAAATACCGCCGTCAAGCGTTACATCACCTGCAATATTGAGTTCGCCGTCATTATAAATATCGTTGGCACCGGTTGAGTCCGTGTTTCCCGTAAAGGTGTTCGTGCCTTTCAAGTTCACAACACCGTTTGCCATATTATAAATCGCGCCACCTTTAGATGAGGCTGTATTGCCTGTAAAGGTTGCACTGTCAATTGTTATTTTAGCATAGTTGCCCGCACGATCAGCTTCGCCATGGTTATAAACGGCACCGCCGTTTGTCGCAGTATTGCTTTCAAACGTAGATGAGCCGACATAAACACTTGATGCATCCGTATTGCTGCCATAAAGATAGTTATCAATTGCACCGCCGGTTGTTGCAGCCTTGTTGCCCGTAAAGGTTGAATTGGTAACATCAAGTTTTGCGGCACTATTGTCGGCGGTTTGAGCACGTGTTGAAATTGCGCCGCCGTGAGCAGAACTCTCGTTTTCAGTAAAGGTAACATTGTCTAATGTTGCCTTGCCTTTGGCTCCGATGAATAAAGCTGCACCGCCATCATCATTTGCATCTGTTGCTTTATTTTTTGTAAATGATGTATTTGAAATACTTGTATTACACATTGCCTGAACAGCGCCGACACCCAATGCCGTATTGTTTTCAAATTCCGAATTGGTAATATTCAATGTATTGCCGTCAGAATATGTAAAGATAGCACCGCTCCACCCAGCTGTGTTGCCTGTAAATGTTGTATTATCAATATTCAGAGTGCCACGCGCTAAGCTGATTGCACCACCAACATCATCGTTGTCTGCGACATTATTTGTAAATGTTGAATTTTGGATTGTTACGGTTTGATCTTCTGCCCACATAAATATTGCGCCACCTTCAACTGCTTGGTTTGCATCAAAAGTTGCATCATCAATGGTCAATGCGCCTTCATTATAAATCGCACCGCCTTTTTCAGAGGCTGTGTTACCTGTAAGGGCTGAATCGGATATTATAATGTTACCGACTCTATCAGTTGTGGCATCATTATAAATTGCACCGCCGTTTTTCGCTGAGTTTTCGCTGAAAGTAGAACCTGAAATCTTTGCTCCGTCTGCAAGGCTTGCATCTTTCCATACGTTCGCATATATCGCACCGCCACGGTTAGCTGCGGTATTTCCCGTAAAAATAGCATCAGATACAGTCAAACCCGAATTTGCTTGGTTTTGATTCGGCGTTCTCGTAGATATTGCACCACCGTCCCATGTCGCACTATTTTGAGTAAATTCACTACCGTTTGTTATTTCTAACTTAGAGTTTGAACCTAAAAATATCGCGCCGCCTGAACCTACGCTTGTTACTCCTCCGGGAGTTCTCGAATCAGCCTTGTTGCCGATAAATTTTGAATCAGAAATCTTATTAACGGCATTTCTGAAGAAACCTATCGCACCTATTGAACCGGCACTGTTATTTTCAAACGTACTTCCTGATATATCAATACTGCCGACACTATCAGTAAAATCATCTATTGCACCGCCTTGTTCGACTGCTGTATTATTTTTAAATTCCGAATTGCTGATGATTAAATCATTTGCTGATATTATCGCACCACCCGATGCTCCAGCCGCATTTGAATCGAATTTAACATCGTTAAGTGTTACGCTGCCTTTACTATATATCGCACCACAATATCCATCAGCCTTGTTTGAGATGAATTCGGCATCGTTTAGTGTAATGTCACTGCCTGTACTAAATATTGCGCCACCGTTTGTTGCCGAATTTTCCCTAAATATAGCCTTAGAACCGCTATTGGCCAATATGCCATTATTATCTAAAGCATATTTGTAAGAAGCAATAGCTCCGCCATTGCTACCATATTCATCCGTTGAGGTTCCCTTGTTTCCTTTAAAAAGAACTTCTCCGTTAATCGTAATTAAACCGGCATAATTTACGATAGCACCGCCGCCATAGTAAGCACTATTATTACTAAAAGTAGCATTACCAATAGTTATATTGCCCTTGGCTGTATCCTCTGAACCATTATAAATAGCGCCACCTTCAACATCTGCACTATTATTATTAAAAACAGCATTATTTATCGTAGAATTGATTTCCCAGTTATATACCACGCCACCATACCAATATCCTGAACCGTTCTCATAATTTCCGGTCATCTCAGGTATGTCTATTCCGCCGCTTCTTTCTGCCATGGCAGGCGTTGCAACAAGAGCACCGCCGATTAAAACGGCCGCGTTAAAAATCGCGCACTTAATTAAAATTTGCTTATACCAGCGTGTGAGCTGTGTAATTGCTGTATTCGAATACTTCATGAAATTTCCTTTTTTTAACGTTAAAACCAAAGTCTGTTTAGATTATAATCTTCCACTTTATTAAAACAAGCAAAGAACCCGAATCTATCCAAACTTTGTGTATAAGTTTTTAACTTATTGAATCTATTGTTTTTAATCCAAAAGCAAATTCAAAAAAAGCGGGGTTTTAAACCCCGCTCTCTTTTTTCATCTGGCTGTTCATTACATACTGGCAACTATGCTTGCCTTTGTTCTTATCACTATCAAGATTAATCACATCGTTGGGTTTGAGCTGGTCGGCGTAACAATCATTGTTGTAAGCATCAGCGATAAAATTAAACCCGTATTTTTATACAACACATATCCCTCCTCTCATTTAAATATTAAAATTTGTTTGGGATATATTCATCTTATCTGTTAAAACAAGTCCCAAATTTAGAAATAGCTTTTTTATTTATGGATATAAAAAAGGTGCCAAAATTCGGCACCTTGATTTTTTCTTCCAAAGAGAATTAACGTTTTGAGAATTGGTAAGAACGACGAGCTTTTGCACGACCGTATTTCTTACGTTCAACAGTTCTGTCATCACGTGTTAAGAAACCGGCTTGCTTCAAAGCTGTGTGCAATTCAGGCTCATAGTCATTCAAAGCACGTGAAATACCGTGTTTGATGGCACCGGCTTGACCGGATAAACCACCGCCGCTTACCGTGCAGATAACGTCAAATTCATTAACGCGGTTTGTGACTTCAAACGGTTGATTGATAATCATCTTCAAAACCGGACGAGAAAAATATTCATCCATTGTTTTGCTGTTGATGGTTACTTTACCATGACCGGGCATAACCCAAACACGTGCGACAGCATCTTTTCTTCTGCCTGTTGCATAAACGCGGCCTTGTTTGTCCTTTTTAGCTTTGCGAACAACTTTTGTTTCTGTTGTTGTCTCGACTGCTGTTTCTTTTGTAGCAGCTTTCAAATCTTTCAAAGAATCGATTTTTTTCGCAGGGCTGGCTTTTTTAACAACTGTTTCAACTTTTTTTGTTGTTGTCTTTTTTGTTGTTTTTGCCGCAGTTGTTTTCGTTGCTGCTGTTTTTGCTGTTGTTTCTTTCTTTGTAGCCATTATAATGCACTCCTTTTATTCTTCGGGTTACGTGAAGCAATATCCAAAACTTCAGGATTTTGAGCAGAATGCGGATGTGAAGCACCTGCATAAACTTTGAGCTTTGTCATTTGTTGACGTCCCATCGGGTTACGAGAAATCATGCGTTCAACAGCTTTTTCAACGATAGCTTCCGGATGGAAACCTGTTAAAAGACGAGCCGGATTGGTTTCTTTGATACCACCGATCCAACCTGTGTGCTTGAAATATTTTTTCTCGGTTAATTTTTTGCCTGTCAATCTGACTTTGTCGGCATTGATAACGATAACGTAGTCGCCGCAGTCCAAATTCGGAACAAAATAAGGTTTGTGTTTGCCGCGAAGAATCTTCGCTACTTCAGCAGCCAAACGGCCTAAAACAACACCTTCAGCGTCAACAACATACCATTTTCTCTCAATGTCTGAGGTTTTTGTTGCATATGTGGTCATTTTTCTTTCTTTCCAAAGTTAATTAAAAAATTCTGCCTTAATATACTTTAAAAAAATCGATTGTCAACAATAAAATTTCATTATTTTTCAGTTATTTAAATTAAGGTATTTTAATACCGTTTTTTATGTTATTGATTTTACTGCCTTTTATAAAAAAAAGAAAACCACCCTTTTTCAAGGATGGTTTTCTTTTCAGATGCGACGCCTTAGTCGGAATAAGGGATGCCATCGATGATGTCAGCAACATAAACACCAGAAACGACCTTGTCCTCTTCCTCGCCTTCGTTCTTCGGCGGCTTCAATGCGTTCAGGTGCTCGACATAGATTTTCATCGTCTTGCTGAGCTCCGGACTGCCGGCGCCAAGAACGTCGGGATAGCTGTCG
>CAJOLB010000063.1 GCA_905235385.1 uncultured Alphaproteobacteria bacterium
CAATGCCTCTATCGAGGTCACAAGTTCGTTATTTCCACCAATAAAAAAACGACCGTAAAGGTCGTCTTTTTATTGGTGGGTATGACAAGACTCGAACTTGTGACCTCTACGATGTCAACGTAGCGCTCTAACCACCTGAGCTACACACCCGAAAGTAAGGTTTTCAATATCACACACTCTTTTAAATAGCAAGATGTTTTTTTTAAATATACAAACTTTTTGCTTTTTTATAAAACATTAAGATTCTTTAAGATATAATCAAACATACGTTTCTTGAAAGGATTATGCCTTGGTTCAACCTTTTTATGTTGATTATAAAAAAATTGATGTTTGCACGGAAACAGGTCTTGACCGTTTGGAATTTCCGCTCGTTTTAAGTGTGCCTCATTCAGGAAAGGTCTTTCCTCAAGAGTTTTTTGCACTCACAAACAGAACACTTGATGAGCTTCGTACAAATGAAGATTTGTTTGTTGATGAATTGCTCGAACCGCTTGAAAAAAACGGAATCGCCTGTTTGAAACAAAATGTTTCGCGTGCGTTTATTGATGTGAACCGCGATAAAATTGAACTCGATGAAAAAATGTTTTATGATTATCCCGCTGATAAAATTATTTTTGAAAACAGCCGTTGCCGTTCGGGATATGGTTTGATTCACAGGGTTTGTGCCGGCGGATTGCCGATTTATGAAGAACCGATTTCATATAACGAAGTGCAGGAACGCATTAAAAAGGTTTATGATTTTTATCATAAGCGCTTAAATGCTATTGTTAATAAATGCGTTCAAAAATTCGGCTTTTGCTTTTTGCTTGATTGTCATTCGATGCCATCAAAAATCTGTTCTATCATGGGCGATGAGAAAAAAATCGATATCTGCCTGGGCGATTTGTTTTCACAAAGCTGTCCGGCTGAAATGTGCGAGAACTTGAACAAGATTCTTTTAAATAAAGGATATGCCGTTTCGAAAAATGTTCCGTATTCGGGAGCGTATACAACCTTTAATTATTGTCAGCCGAGAAAGAAAATATATACCTTGCAGCTCGAGCTTAATCGTGCGCTCTACACAACTGAGGAAAAACTTTCAAAGAACAGCTCTTTTGATAAGGTTCAAAAGGATTTGTGCGAGGCTGTTCTCGATTTTGCAAAATCACTTATAGCTTGACATTTTATGCGCTTTTTGCTAAAAAAAAGACACTTCTTTATAGATATGTCTTTTAAAATTAGTATGCCTTATGAGGAAAATAGTATTATTGTTGATCGGTGCGTTGCTTTCAACAGAAATGTATGCGCAGATGAATGTGTCATGGTACCATTTGTACGGAAGTGCCGTTTTGAAAGGCGGTTATAATGTGCTCAGAAAAGAACCTGTGACGGTGTTCGATTTGAATGCGGATATCGGTTTTCTCAGAGCAGAGTTTGAGTGGGGCTATACTCCTTTTCGGGCCGGAAATCTCGAAACTGAGCATGCCATCTATTTTTCGCCCTCATTCGGGGTTGTCTATGGCAACAAAAATATGGTTTATTTGTTGGTCGGACCTCAGACATGGGGCGGCTTAAGGACGTTTGAAGATGGAACACAAAAAATTTTGAGCGACTTTTGGCACCTTAAATTTGAAACCGGTGTCGATTTCAGGATTTCGGATTTGTTCTATTTTAATGTCAGTGGGGTTTATCTTTTGCCCAGAAAAGATGACGCGATCGATCAACACTTTTCAAACCTGTCTTTTCTTGCCGGGTTAGGTATCAATTTTTAAGTTTTGCGGGGCTTGCACGGAAATGTGTTTAGCCCTTTGTTTTTGTTGAATTATTTGTCGTTTTGACGTTTTTTTTGTATTTTTTGCTGGATTTTAAATAAAAACTGTGTTATGAAGGTCGAAATTAATTTTTCGTTAACTATGTTAAAAGAAAGATTAAGACGTTTTAACGCCGTGTTTTAAGCCTTTATGGCGAATGCTGTAATTGCCGGACCGAAATTAAATGAAAATTTTAAGGGAGGTCTTTTGCTTTTAATACGGATATAAAAGGATATATTTTAAAAGTGCTTAGAAAAATCATTTTTATATTGGTGATTTGTTTGGGAGTTGCGCACCCGATTAAAGCTCAGAAAGATTTTAAGATGAATACTCACACAAGCTTGGAGCCTACGGCTTCTGAAGTTTGCGCCCTTTCTGTTGCGCGGATGGAAGAAAAATATGATATTAAAGATCATGTGCTTGAAACAATCGCCAGTGTGGAAACAGGTGTTTTCGATAATGAAACCGGAACGTTTATTTCGTGGCCGTGGTCAATTAATGTGAACGGTAAGGGATATCGCTATGCCTCAAAAGAAGAGGCTGTCGAGGCTGTTAAAAAATTTCAGGCCGAAGGAATTACGAGTATTGATGTCGGATGTATGCAAATCAGTCTGAAGTTTCACGGTAAATCGTTTAAAAGCGTTGAAGAAGCGATGAATCCGGATACAAACGTTGAATACAGTGCTCAATTTTTAAAGAAGTTATATCGTAAAAAGGGAAATTGGCAAAAAGCTGCAATGGCTTATCATTCAAAAGTTCCGGAACATGCTGAAATCTATAAGAAAAAGCTTATTAATCGTTTTAATAAAATGAAAGTCGCTTTTCTTGATTATCAGCCTGATATTTCTTTGTTTTAGGGTTGTTTTATGAATAAATTTGCAAAAGAATTTCAAATTCGTTCTTACGAATGTGATAAAAACGGTTTTTTGCGTGTTGTTACATTGATGAATATTTTGCAAGATGCCGCAGATTTAAGCGCAACTTCTTTGGGATTCGGGTTTGACTTTTGTATTCAAAGCGGTTTGGCATGGGTCGGAACGAACTATCATATTTTGATTAACCGATTGCCAAAGGTTCATGAAAAAATCGTTGTGTATACATGGCCGTCGGGCGAAAATAAGTTTATGGCTTTGCGTGATTTTGTTATAACAAATGAAAAAGGCGAGGTTATCATAAAAGCGACAAGTCAATGGGTTTTGGTTGATGTTGAGCGCAAAAGACCAGTGAGCTTGAGCCAATATTTGCCTGATTATATGTATCTTAATGAGCGTGTGTTAGGAACGGAATTTTCAAAACTTTCAGCTCCTCAAAACATCTCTTTTTCAAAGGAATTTGAGGCGCGTTTTGACGATATTGATTTGAACAGACATGTTAATAATGCTATTTATCCTTTATGGGCGTCTGAATCTTTGGGCGCTGAATTTCACGAAAAGCATTTGCCTTCAGAAATTGAGATTTCATATAAAAAAGAATGTTTATATGGCGAAAAAGTTTTGGTTCAGACAGAACTTTCTGAACTGACATCTTCGCATATAGTTGTTTCTTCTTCTGAGCCGAAAGAACTTGCTTTTATTCGGATAAAATGGGCTGAAGTTTAGCTTTTCATTTTTGTTTTCAATCCTCATAAAAAAAAAGCGGCTTTCAGCCGCCTTTTTTTAATTTTTCAGCCTTTTTACGCAAATCAGTTGGAGCGCAATCATAATCAGGAAAAATCCCAATAATGATAAGTTTAAGCCAATCATGCGTGCAAGTGTTGATAAAACATAGATGCTTATAAACAAGATCGTGTTCAAGCGCATTTTTGTTTTAAACTGGAGCGGTGTTTTATTTAAAACACAAGACAAACCGGTACAAAAGGCATAAAAAAGAACTGCAATCAAAAAACATGCAAAGTTGAAGAACGGCCCGACCAAAGCAATAAACCATGTTAAACCTTTTATAAAACCATACATCCAAGGCGTGTAATCTTTTTGGGGCAAGTCAAGTTCTTTGACTAAATTTTGGCGACGGACTTCTTTGTCGCTGATTGAATAAAAGTAAGAGCGTGTCAGATAAAATCCAGGTTTTTCGACTTTTTGCAGAAGGTCTTTTGTCGGATCAATTTCAACGATAACAGAATCTTTTCCGATGGTGTAAGTCAATGTTTTTGGCTCTTGAGGAACAACCAATTGGCTGTTCTCGATTTTTATCGGCAAAATATCATCGGCAAGCTTTTGAGCATAAGGCACGAGCTCAGGCAAGTTTTTGTGTACGCCGTATGCCGAATAAAAAGCGACAAGCGCACCAAAAAGCAAGAGCCACAGGGCACCGATGCCCTTTCCTTTTTTGATGTAATTTATTAATTTTTGCATATCTTATCTCCTTTAATAAAAAGTAATTTAAGCGTTTTTTTGTTTTTTACAATTGTTTGACAATCAACATTAATATCAATGTGGCGAAAATGCCGGCAAAGATATCATCAAGCATGACGCCGAAAGCATTTTTGATTTTCGAATCGGCCCATTTAACAGGTCCCATTTTGCAAATATCAAAAAAGCGAAACAGGCCAAAACCCATCAGATAAACCAGAAAAGTATCAGCGGAGCTGTTGTGATATAAATAAGGGGTTGCTAAAATGAATGTTGTTAACTGTCCGGCTGTTTCGTCGATAACGATTTTTCCGGGATCGGTTTCGGGTTCATTTTTTGTGGCAAAGTAAATGGTGCAACTGCCAACGATAAAAGTGATGAGGATGGCATAGAACAGACCATTAAATCCGAAATTATAAATGACTAAAAAAGCTAGGGGTAAAGAGGCCAGAGAGCCTACTGTTCCGGGGGCTTTCGGTGATAGACCGACGCCAAACAGAGTTGCAATAAACAGTGAAATTTTTTTGAGCATTCGTTTCTTCCTTGTAAAACAACATATGAAATTATAAAACATCAAAATTAAATTGCAATGATATTTTTTTGCTTTATATTTAAGGAAAATATAAGGAAAAAAATATGGTTCAAGTTGTTACATTCGGTTGTCGCCTTAATGCTTTTGAGTCTGAAGTTATTAAAGAAAAGCTCAAAGCGTATGATAATCTCATTGTTGTCAACACATGTGCGGTTACGGGCGAAGCTGAAAGACAATGCAGGCAAGCTGTTCGGAAGTTAAAAAAAGAAAATCCCGAATCGAAGATTGTTGTTACAGGGTGTTCTGCTCAGGTTCACGGAAAGTTGTTTGAAAGTATGGATGAAGTTGACTTGGTTCTTGGAAATCAGGAAAAAGCGCATATTGAAGATTATGTGAGCCAAATAGACGGTGTTAAATCTTTGGTCAGCGATATTATGAAAGACAAAGATTTAGATGATTTTATGATTACCGGTTTTGAAGGACGCCAAAAAGCTTTTGTTCAGATTCAACAGGGGTGTAATTATCGCTGTACATATTGTATTGTGCCTTTCGCACGCGGGAAAAATCGATCAGCCAAAATTGAAAGGGTTGTGGCTCAGGTTCAGAGGCTTGTGGATGAGGGAATCAAAAAGATTTGTTTGACGGGCGTTGATATTTGTTCGTATGAATACGGACTTGCTCGTGTTTCTCAAGCCCTTTTGGAGAACGTTTCAGGGCTTGAAGAGCTTTCTTTCGGCTCATTGGATCCGGCGGCGATAGATGATGATTTAATTGATTTAATCGGAAAAAATAAAAAAATGTTGCCTCATTTTCATTTGTCGGTCCAATCAGGAGATAACGGTGTTTTGAAGCGTATGGGAAGAAGGCATTTAAGAGAAGATGTTATTGCGTTGTGTCAAAAAATAAGGCAGGTTCGCAAAGAAGCAACTTTCGGAGCGGATTTTATTTGCGGTTTTCCGGGGGAGACAGAGGAGGCCTTTTTGAATACATGCCGATTGGTTGATGAGGCGCGAATCGATAAGCTTCATGTGTTTCCTTATTCCGAGAGGGCAGGAACGGTAGCTGCGAAAATGGAACAAACAGATATGCATGTCAGGCGTGAGCGTGCTAAAATTTTAAGACAGATGAGAGAGGAAAACAATGATTAGTTTTTTTGAAAAATTGGGTATGGGTTTGAAAAAAACTTCAGCAAAAATTACTGAGGGGTTAAGAGATATTGTTTCTAAAAGAAAAGTTGATCAGAATGTTTTAGATGAGCTTGAAGAATTATTGATCGCATCAGATATGGGCATTAAGGCAAGTTCTGATATGATTAAGACATTTTCGGCTCAAAAATTTGATAAGGAGGTTTCAGAAGAAGAAGTTAAAACTCACCTTTGTGCTCAAATCTGTGATTTTTTGAAGCCGATGGAGGCACGTTTTGATGTTTCGGGACATAAGCCTTATGTCGTTTTGATGGTTGGGGTTAACGGTGCAGGAAAGACAACAACAATCGGTAAGT
>CAJOLB010000064.1 GCA_905235385.1 uncultured Alphaproteobacteria bacterium
AAGGTTTTTGCCGTTTATTTACACACATTCCGCGCGTGATTTGTTTGCCAAAGTGCATAAGCACGCCATGCGCTTTTTTGAAGAAGAAATGTCCGGAAACATTTCCGGCAAGGTGTCAAATGTTTTAACCCAAATTCAAAATATGTATGGCAACATTTTGTTCGGCTGTTTCCGTCCGCTCATGGAAATCACCACAAGCATTTTCTTTATCGCTTTGGCAGATAAGCGTTTGGCTTTAATTTTAGGGTGTTTAAATACACTGTTCTTGTTTATCACGGTTTATTTCAGACGCCGGCTTGCGCCGCTTTCGGCAACGCGTTCCAAAATGTATTCGGCTGCGAACGGTGTTTTTGTTGATGGCGTGACAAACGCAAGTTTGGTTAAAAGTTTTTCAAATTATTTTTATGAAAAGCACCATTATTTCAAAGCTGTCCGCAAAGCGGCCCTTGCCGAAAGAAACGCCATGACAACACGTGTTCGTGTTGATCTTTTTTCACAAATTGTTTTTGATGTGATGACGGTTATTTCGTTTGTTTTAATTTTTTGGTGGTGGCATCATTACGGGCTTGATTTGGCAGGTGTTGTTTTAACAACCTCACTCGTTCAAACATTTATCAACGCTATTCGTTCTATGGGGTGGATGGCAGGTTCTGTTGTAGAGCTTTACGGCAATTTAAAAGATTGTTTATCGCTTCTTGATACGGATTGTTATGTTCAAGACGTGCCTAATGCGCCGAAACTAAAAATCAAGAACAATGACATTTCTTTTGAAAATGTTTCTTTCTCATATCCGACAGGCAGGTCTGTTTTTAAAAACTTTAACTTAAAAATAAAACCGAATGAAAAAATCGGGTTGGTCGGGGCGAGCGGCAGCGGCAAGTCAACGCTGATTAAACTTCTTTTGCGTTATTATGATGTTTTAAGCGGTGATATCAAAATCAACGGGCATGATATATCCAAAGTCGCGCAAGAGAGCCTTCGCGCGCAAATAGCCGTTATTCCGCAGGAAAGCACGCTTTTTAACCGCACGTTGATGGAAAATATCCGCTATGGCAAACCGACCGCAACGGACAAACAGGTTATCGCAGCGGCGAAAAAAGCACATATTCATGATTTTATTATGAACCTGCCTTTAAAATATGAAAGCAAAGTCGGCGAAAGAGGGGTTATGCTTTCGGGCGGTGAGCGTCAAAGGGTTGCGATTGCAAGGGCGATTTTGAAAAACGCGCCGATTTTGATTTTAGATGAAGCAACCTCCGCGCTTGACAGCGAAAGTGAGCGCTATATTCAGACATCTTTGAAAGAGCTGATGAAAAACAAAACCGTGATTGCGATTGCACACCGTCTTTCCACGCTTCGCGAAATGGATAAGCTGATTGTTTTGAAAAACGGCAAAATCAAAGAAATCGGCACACACGATGAGCTTGCTCAAAAATCAGGCGGAGAGTATGCAAAGTTTTATAACATTCAAAAAGGTGTTGCAAAATAAATAAAAATGCTTATAAAAATATATTCGTTGAGAGGTTTTTTAATGAAAAGGTTGTTATTTGCCCTTCTTGTTTTTCCATGTCTTGCTTTTGCACAAGATTTTACCGTGCAAAGGATTGATATGGGTATCATCACAACAGGTTTGGGATGGGCTTCGTGCAATCACACTTTAAACACAGATGGCACACACAGCACTTCGGGTAGTGTTCTTTGTAATTGGGGGACAATTGATGCCGCAAGCTATGAAATCGGCATTATTCATTATTCAGGTTCCGGTGGCCAAACCGCAAGAGTTACAACAGATTCAACAACAACGCTTACTTGCACAAATTGCTCATCATCTGAAACAATCACTTTTTCAAATCCGCTCGTTTCTCCCACATCGCTCAGTCAAGACGGTGATTTTAAGTTTGGGGGCACAATTGTGGTTGGAGCTGGTCAAACAGCAGGTCTTTATCGCGGCATTTTAAATGTTCAGATACAAATAGGCGATACGTATCAAAACATCAGTCTGCCGATTGAGGTTACAATTCGTGGCGGCACAAGTATACCGACAATTGTGCCGGTTGCTGATCAAGATTTAAGTTTTGGCGCAATTTCTGCCGGTGGTGCATATAGTGTTACGGTTGACACAGACGGCACGCGCACCTCAACAAATCCTTCCGCTCTTTTGTCCGGAGGAACTGTCCAGCAAGGCATTTTTACATTGAACAACACATCAAACAATAGTGCTAATATAACAAGTTTGTCTATGGATACAAATGTGACGCTTTCAAACGGCACAAATAATATTTCGCTCATATTGACCACAAACCCCGCTCTAAGTTCTATCAAAAGTGTGCCCGCAAACACCAAATACCACATCAATGTTGGCGGCACCCTTCAAATGCAGGGCGGCGAATCTGCCGGAACATATCAGGGCAATTATACCCTAACGGTTAACTTCTAAAAACGCCCCTGCCCGATTTTTATTGATTTTTAACCTAAAATACGCTATAATAAAATTCTCTAAAACGAATTATTATAGATGTCTCGTATGTTTATTATACGAAAAAGGGCTTTCAAGGTCTTTTTCATCTTAATTTGTTTTATGTTTGAAAATGTTTAACAAATAACTTATATCATTATGAAAAAGATTCTTGGTATCTTCCTCGCCCTCGTGGCGATTTGGCTCTTCCGCCCGGATTTTAACTTCAAAAAGGAGGAGCATCAGCCCGTTCTTTCGCGTGCCGATGTCCCGACTGTCGAAAAGACCATTGATGTCAAAAATGTTTCAGTTCTCGATGATGAGGAGGTAATGTGGGCAAAAACCGCGATCTCCATGTCAGAGAACTACACCAAGAATGTGGTTCTTGTCTTCAAAGAAGAAGGCGGTTGGAACGAGCGCCTCTTTCTCACCATCTATGATCGTGAAGACGGTCGTCGAATATGGATGGTGGAAAGAGAAGACAAACAAATCGTCGATTCTGGTAAGGGATATGGCGAAGTGTTAACTCTTTTCGCCACAGTTTTAACTGGTGAGGTGGAAGAATAAGCCCTTTAAACTTCAACCCGTGTTTTCGAAAGAAAGCACGGGTTGATGCGTTTTAAATACAGTGTTTTATTTTGCGTCTGTACCTGTTTTTTTGTAACATCTGCAATGACAGATACCATCACGCTCAATATCGCTTTTGCAAAGCTCGGAAATACAATAACGGTTGTCATTGTGTCCGTCGCAAGGGCAGCGTTTCCATTCTTTGTCGCCGAACATCATGTTTTTTGCGCGAGCGATTTTTTCAATGTTTTCAGTCGGCTCATAACCTGCTTTTTTGCAGTTTTCGAGCATTTTTTCCAAAATTGTCATAGCCATTTAAGTCCTTTATCTTTCAAGTTTGTTAAGTAAGGTTTCAAGCTCGGAAAAGCTGTTGTATTTTAAAACGATTTTTCCTTTGCCTTTAGGGTTGTAAGAAACTTCTGTTTTAACAGCATATCGTCTTGCAAGATCTTCTTCGATTTTTTGCAAATCCGCAGGCTTGAATTTTTCCTTTTTAGGTTTTTTACCTTGTTTTAATTTTAAAATCAAGTCTTCTGTTTGACGAACGTTCAAATCTTTAACAATAATTTTTTGAGCCAAATCTTCGGCGTTTTGAAGACCGACCAATGTTCTTGCGTGTCCGGCGCTCAGTTTGCCGTTTCCGACAAGGTTTTGCACGTTATTCGGCAGACTCAAAAGTCTTAAAGCATTTGAAATATAGCTGCGCGATTTGCCGATTGATTTAGAAAGCGTGTCGTGCGTGTAATGATATTCTTTCACCAGCTTGTCAAAGCCGTTTGCCTCTTCAATCGGGTTTAAATTTTCACGAATAATGTTTTCAATGAGCGAAACCTCAAAAGCCTCTGAATCGTTTAGATTTTTCTCAATAACCGGAATGGTTTTCAATCCCGCATTCAAGGCGGCACGATAACGACGTTCGCCGGCAACGATTTCATACATGTTTTCTTTTTTGCGAACGAGCAGGGGTTGCAAAATCCCTTTTTCTTTGATGGATTGCGTTAAGTCGTTTAGGCTTTCTTTATCAAAGTTTTTTCGAGGTTGGTAAGGGCAGGGCTTAATTTTCTTGATATCAACCGTTTCAATGCCGTTGCCGACTGTTTCATTAACAAGTTTGTTGACGTCGAGTTCTTGTGTTTCTTCGCCGAACAACGCATCTAAACCTCTGCCTAAACCGTGTTTTTTGTCTGTCATTTAGATTTCTCCTTCTCTTTTTAAAACTTCTTTTGCAAGATTAATGTAACTTTGTGCGCCCACGCTCTTAAAATCATAAATCATAATCGGTTTACCGTGAGACGGGGCTTCCGAAATACGCACGCTTCTCGGAATAACGGTTTGATAAACCAAATCACCGAAATATTTGCGGACATCGTTTTCAACCATTGAGCTTAAGTTGTTGCGTTTATCAAACATGGTCAAAACAATGCCTTGAACTTTTAAGTCTTGGTTGAAACTCTTCTTTACGCGCTCAATGTTTTTAATTAAATCAGTCAACCCCTCAAGCGCTAAAAATTCGCATTGCAAAGGCACAATCACCGAGTTTGAAGCGACAAGCGCGTTTATGGTCAGCAAATTGAGCGACGGCGGACAATCAATCAAAACATAATCAAATTGATTTTCTAAGGGTTTTAGGGCTTCTTTTAAGATCCATTCTCTCTTTTCTATTTTAATCAATTCGATTTCAGCGGCTGCCAAATCAGCCTTTGCGGGAACAATGAAAAATGAGGGAACAAGCGTTTCTTTTAAGGCTTGTTCGATATTGATGCCATTGATTAAAACATCATAAGACGAATATTCTATTTTCTTTTTTTCCAAACCGAGAGATGTTGTTGCGTTTCCTTGCGGATCAAGGTCAAACAGCGCAACTTTTTTGCCGATTGCAGCCATTGCGGTTGCAATGTTAATTGCTGTTGTTGTTTTGCCGACACCGCCTTTGCGGTTTGTGACCGATATGATTTTCATTTATTTTTTCCTTAATTTTGAGATTTTTAAGATAACGCCTTCCGGCTCAACCATGTTTTGTATGATTTCGAAATCAAAGTGCCAGTGTTTTTTCGCTTCAATAATTTCATCCTGATAAGTCTTTCCTTTGGGCAATAAAAGGATTGTGTTTTTTGATGTGAACGGAAAAGCAAACCCTAAGAGTTTGTCCAGTGCGGCAACCGCCCTTGCGGTGATGATATCAGCAGGGGGCAATTTCAGGTTTTCGGTACGCGCATTGATGATTTCGACATTATCCAACCCAAGTTCTTTTTTTACTGCATTTAAATACACTGTTTTTTTTGTGATGCTTTCGATTAATTTGAACTTTGTGTCACGTTGTTCAGCCTTTGACATAACAGCTAAAACGATTGCCGGAAAACCTGCCCCCGAACCGATGTCATAGACCAATTTTGAATCACCGTTCAAATGCGTGAATAATTGCGCCGAATCGGCAATGTGTCTGGTCCATATTTGCTCCAAAGATTTTGGGCTGACAAGGTTCATTTTCGATTGCCATTCAGTTAAAATATTGACATATCGAGATAAAATGTCAAATGTTTCACGTGAAACATGGTATGTGTTCATAAAGTCATTCATGAGTCTTTTTATAAAGGAAGAAAAAGACAATATAAACGACATTTAAAATGTTATGAACAGAGTTTTTATAATTTTAATCTTTTTTTGCAGTTGAATTTTTGAAGAGTTTCTTCGGCAAGATCAAAATATGTTCCGATTTGGTCGGTCGCGTGAGCATCATCGCTGATGATGATCGGAGTGTTTTGTTCAATGAGTTCTTTTAAAATGTTTTCGGAAGGGTAAAAGTGACCAAATTTTCGGATTCCTTTTGTGCTGATTTCGCAGCCGGTATTTGTTTCCTTTAAGGCTTTGAGAATATCGTTGATTTCTTTTTGATGGTTTGATTGTT
>CAJOLB010000065.1 GCA_905235385.1 uncultured Alphaproteobacteria bacterium
CGCCGTCAACGGCAATTCCCAAATGAGCGTGGCTTTGAACAACAACGTCGCTTAAATGTTCGGTGTGTTGCGAGCCGCAATCTTTGTTGATGTTATAGCCGTCAGGCTCGGCTGATAAGGTAATGACACCGGCGCCCAAATTCTTGAAAATTTGAGGCATGATTTTTGAAAAAGAACCGTTGGCGCAGTCGAGAACAATGCGAAGCCCTTCAAGCGCATCAGAATTTGGGGCGATACGAAGAACATTTTCAATATATGTCGGAACAGATGTTTTATCCTTATAAACTTTGCCCAAAGCATCTTTTGAGGGAACGAATTTTTCATCGGAGGTCAGCAAATCTTCAACCTTTGAGGTCCATTCGTCCGAAAACTTGTTACCGAAATTGTCAATCAGCTTGATGCCGTTGTCAAAATAAGGATTATGGGAAGCGGTAATCATAACCCCCATATCAACATCTAAATCGGCGATTTGAGAGGTAATAAGAGGAGTCGGGACAACGCGCATTTTAACAACATCAACCCCCATTGATGTAAACCCCGCAATAAGTGCCGATTCTAACATATAGCTTGAAACACGCGTGTCTTTCCCGATGGCGACACGTTTCGTGTTTTGACAGATAAGTTTTGATAAAACCTGCGCCAAACGAAAAGCGCATTCGGCTGTCATCGGAAAGGTGTTGGCAACGCCTCTGATACCGTCGGTTCCGAAAAGTTTCAAAGCCATATGTTATCTCCTATCAAAGAAAATTAAAAGAAAAGAGAGCCGTTATGACTCTCTTTTGAATAGCCGTTTTCAAATTAGAAAACATAACGGATACCGGCGTAGATTTCTTGGGCTTTAACTTTGTATTTCAAGCCGTTGTCACCCGGTTTGCCGAAATCGTAGTAACGATAGCCGGCATCAACATTGAAACGGTTGGTAACTTTAAGCGACAAACCTGCGCCTAAAGACCATGTGAATTTCGTTTTGCTCCAATCTGCGCTGACTGTAGTCAAGTCGCGGTCCATGTATCTTGTTTTTGTAACACCGAGGCCGGCACCGACATAAGGTGTCCACCAGTTATAGGGCATAAAATCATAGTAGCCGTTTAACATATAAGAATATGTTTTGAGCATAGATTTTTCATAAAATGTTTTATTGAATTCTCTGTTGTATTTGCGCCATACATATTCAAGTTCTGCTCTGAAATATTCATAGCGATAGCCGATAGCGCCTGAAAGCATTAAACGCTCTTTTTCCAGATCGCCTTGAAGTTTTGATGCGCTGTGTTTAACAATACCACCGCGGAATGCGCCGTAAATGCCATCGCATTCTGCATGAGCCGGAGCGCTGACGACGGCAAACATAGCAACGGCAGAAGCGGTTAATAACAATTTTTTCATGAGGTGTATACTCCTTAAAATAGATTAAATTCTGTTTTATTGTGAACTGAAGTATTTAAAATATGTTTAACAAAAGCAAAACTTGTAAAAAAGATTGCAATCAAAGAAAAGATTGAGTAAAGTTCAAAAAGGGTGGCCGGATAGCTGCGCCGCGGAAAGGAAAATCCGAGGGTGAGGAAAGTCTGGGCTTCATGGAAACAAGATACCGGATAACGTCCGGCCGGAGAAATCCGAGGGAAAGCGCCACAGAAAATTACCGCCGAATTTTTATTCGGTAAGGTTGAAAAGGTGAGGTAAGAGCTCACCGCTGGCATAGCAATATGGCAGGCATCAGGCAAGCCCTATCTGATGTAAGACCAAATGAGGTGTATCGGGATTTTCCCGACGGAGCGTTTCCACTCTGTCCAAAGGTAGGTCGCAAGAGCAAATCGGTAACGATTTGGTGAGATGAATAGCTATCGGTGTCAATCTTTACCTTTATGGTAAAGCACTAACATATACAAAACCCGGCTTACAGGCCACCAGTTTTTTTGTTAAGGAAAAAAATGAAACAAAAGACATTCGAAAGAGAAATAGAAATTAAGGGCATCGGGCTTCACAGCGGGCTCGATTCGGTTTTAAGATTAAAAACAGCGCCTGTTAATACAGGCATCATCTTTATCAAAGACGGCAAAGAGATTAAAGCGCTTTATTCAAATGTTTTTGACACCAGAAATTGCACGGCTTTGCAAAAAGATAAAGTAACCGTATCAACGATTGAACATTTGATGTCCGCGCTTTACATCACGGGTGTTGACAACGCATATATCGAAGTGTCAAACCCCGAATTGCCGATTATGGACGGCAGCGCATTAAAACTGCTTGAAGCCTTAAAAAAAGCAAAGTTAAAAGAACAAGACACGCCGAGAAAATTTTTAAAAGTTATCCATCCTGTTCGGTTTGAAGATGATAAGGGTAATTTTATTGAACTTTGCCCCCCGTCAGGCAATTTGTTGCATATTTCATTTAAAATAGAGTTTCCGTCTGAAATAGTCGGCACGCAGATTTTTGACGGAGATATCACGCAAGAGGTGTTTGAAAAAGATATTGCGCCGGCAAGAACCTTTTGTGAAAAATATCAAATTGACTATTTGCGCTCTGTCGGGTTGATCAAAGGCGGCAGTTTGGAAAACGCCGTGGTGCTTGACGGTAATAAAATATTAAATCCGGAAGGCTTTCGCGTTCAAAACGAGTGCGTTAATCACAAAGTTCTTGACTTAATCGGTGATTTATATACATCAGGATATTTTATTCTGGCAGATGTGAAAGCGTATAGGACAGGACATTTCCATAACAATGAAGTATTGAAAAAACTTTTTGAAAACAAAGAAAATTATCAAATTTTATAGGGAAAAAATATGAAAAAAATATTTGTTGCAATGATGGCTGTGATGATGATAAGTGCTTGTGCTTCGAAAAAAGAAGACACAAGTCTGCTTTCGGCTGAAACGCTTTATACAAAAGGATACAGAAGGTTAAACAAAGCAGACTATGAAAAAGCTGCAGAATATTTTGAAAAGGTTGAAATTGAACACCCGTATTCAAAATGGGCGGTCAAATCAAAATTGATGAGCGCATATGCACACTACAAAAACAACAAATATGATGATGCTTTAATGGCTCTTGACAGGTTTATTAAATATCACCCGTCGAATAAAGACATTGCATATGCCTATTATTTAAGAGCAATCTGTTATTATGACCAGATAAGCGATGCCTCAAAAGACCAAAGCAACACAAGACAGGCTTATGACGCCTTAAACGAGGTTGTGCTTTTGTTCGGAGATACGGAATACGGAAAAGACGCTCAAAACAAAATTAAATTAACACTTGACCACGAAGCAGGCCATGAAATGACTGTCGGGCGTTATTATTTGAACGGGAAGAATTATTTGTCCGCATTAAACAGGTTTGATACCGTTGTTCAAAACTATCAGACAACGGCGCATATTGAAGAAGCGCTCTATCGCGAGGTTGAAATTTATACGATTTTAGGGCTTGAAAATGAAGCAAGCCGTGCATTGAAGGTTTTGGAACACAACTACCCTTCAAGCAAATGGACAAAGAAAGCATTAAAGGTGGTAAAGTAAAATTAAATGCTGACAAGGCTCTCAATTAACAACGTTGTTTTAATAGAAAAACTTGAACTCGAATTTTCGAAAGGATTAACTATTTTTTCGGGTGAAACGGGCGCGGGAAAATCTATTTTGCTTGACAGTTTAGGGCTGATTTTGGGCGCGAGAGCCGAAACGGGTTTGATAAGGCACGGGGCCGAAAAATTATGCGTTGTCGGAACCTTTGAACTTGAAGATAAAAAGTCGCCTTTTTTTCAGATTTGCAATGAAAATGAAATAGAGGCCGAAGATGAGATTATTATTAAACGAACTTTAACGCCTGACGGAAAAAGCAAAATCTTCTTAAACGACCAACCGATTTCATTAAAACTCTTAAAAGAACTCGGAAGTTATTTGGTTGAAATTCATGGGCAGTTTGATAATCAGGGCCTCCTAAACCCGCAGACTCATATTGATGTTTTAGACAGCTTTGGGGGATATGATAAAAAGCTTTTGGAAGTTCAAGAGCTTTTTAAAAAATTTAAGGATATGCAAAAAAAACTCAAAAATGCCGTGAGTTCGTATGAAAAAGCGCAAGCAGATGAAGAAACGCTGAACCACTACAAAACAGAGCTTGAAAATATGAAAGTTCGACAAGGAGAAGAGGCCGAATTAAACCAAAAACGCACCGAAATGATGCATGCCGAAAAATTGCTTGAAAATTTAAACGCGGCATATCAGGCTTTGCATGGTCAAAGTTTGGCTCAAGAAATCAGGCACGCTATGGGGGCAATCGAAAAAGTTAATCGAATAACCGAAGGAAAATATCAAACCATTGCAGATGCGTTGGATTCATCACTTGTTGAGCTCGACGAAGCGGTGGCACAGATTGAAAGTGCGTCGGAAGATATTTCATTGAACGCAAATGACATAAACAGCGTGGAAGAGCGTTTGTTCGCACTAAAAGCACTGGCGCGAAAACATAATTGCACAATTGATGAATTGCCGGAAACACTGGAACAAATTTCGAAAAAATTAAGCGAGATACAAAAAAACGGTGATGAAATCATTGAGCTTAAAAAAGAAATCGCAAACATTCGAAAAGACTATATGCAAAAGGCTTTGGAATTGCACGATTTGAGAGAAAAAGCCGCTCAAAATTTAAGTTCAAAAGTAGGGGCGGAGTTGGCTTTTCTAAATATGGGAAAAGCCGAATTTCGGGTAGGTATTTCAAAATTTGAAGAGCAGGATTGGCACGAAAAAGGGATGGATTTGGTTTGTTTTGAAGCAAAAACGAATGCAGGTCAGCCTTTCAGCGCATTGAGCAAAATTGCATCAGGCGGTGAATTGGCGCGCTTTATGCTGGCTTTGAAAGTAAATCTTGCCAAGAAAAGCGGTATGGAAACGTTGATATTTGATGAAATCGACAGCGGTATCGGCGGAAAATCGGCCGAAGCGGTCGGAAACAGGCTTTATAAACTTTCCGAAGATGTTCAGGTTATGGCCGTGACGCATTCGCCGCAAGTGGCGGCTTTCAGCACGACGCACTTTAAGGTTTCAAAAGAAACGAAGGGCGAAAAAACAACGACAAGCGTTCAAAAACTCACGGCTCAAGAAAAGAAAGAAGAAATCGCCCGTATGTTATCAGGTGAAGAAATTACGGACGAGGCAAGGGCGGCCGCCGAAAAACTGATTAAGCCTGAGCAAAAAGAGCTGTTTTAAGGCTATTTAATCAGTTCTAAAAATTCGGATTCGGTTAAAGTTTGAATGTTAAGCTCTTGGGCTTTTTTAGCCTTAGAGCCGGCATCTGCGCCGACAATCACATAGTCCGTTTGCGAAGAAACGGAGCCCGCGACTTTGGCACCCAGAGCGGCGGCTTTGGCTTTAGCTTCGGCGCGGGTTAATGTCTCAAGTGTTCCGGTAAAGACAACCGTTTTGCCCGCAATTTTGGAGCTGTAATCGGTTGTGTCAACAAAATCTTCTATTAAAACATATTTTCTTAAATTTGAGATGATATCAATGTTGTGCGGTTCTTCAAAAAAGCCGACAATATCTTTGGCCATTGCCGAGCCGATGCCGTCAATGGATAAAAGTTTTTCTGTATCTTCCGTTTGCATAGCATGCATAAAAGCATCAAAAGAGACGTAATTTTTTGCAATCAACAGCGCGGTTGCAGAGCCTACTTGGCGAATACCCAAAGCATAAATAAAGCGCGGCAGTGAAATTCGGCGTTTGTCGCGGATGGATTTGAAAAGATTTTGCACCGACTTTTCACCCCAACCCTCTCTTTGCTCTAAATGTAAGCCTTGAGAGAGCGAAAACAAATCATCGCCGCCGTTGCGTTCTTCAAGCGAAAAAATATCATCAGGGTGCTTTAAAATGCCTTCTTTGAAAAAGTCTTCTATGATTTTAGAGCCCAGCCCCTCAATATTAAAAGCCTC
>CAJOLB010000066.1 GCA_905235385.1 uncultured Alphaproteobacteria bacterium
TTATACGCGTTTTTACATAAAAACGCGGAGAATGAGTCAGATAATAAGAAACACTTTTTTAAGCGACAGGAGTGTACGTTTTGGTACATGACTTAGCTTAAAAAAGTGATTCTGTACTTAGCTGACCATTATACGCGTTTTTTTTACACGCGTTTTAAAATCATGATTTTCTCGGCACTAACCACATACCCCCACACAACCTTATCACCTTCGTTGCGTAAAGCTTTGCGTTCAAAACTTAGCTTTGAATAGCCGCATTTTTTCAGCAATCCTGATATATAATCCAAATGGTGAACAAAACGTCCGGAAGGGGTTAAAAGATAGTCATCTTTTGTCTGTGCATTTTCCGAAATTGTGAAAACAAATAATCCGCCGAGTTTCAAACGATTCGCCGCACTTTCAAAAACCTCGCGCAAGTCGCCGAAATAAGTCAAAACATCAGCCGCCGTTATCAAATCGTAGGCTCGCGAATCTGTCTCTAGGAAATGGATCAAATCGTCTTGTTCTAAAGTGTCATAAATATTTTTAAGCCTTGCCTGCTCAAGCATTTTAAGTGACAAATCAACCCCGACGACATAGCTTCTTAAAAGGTGCTTTTTAACATTTAACGCACACAAACCGGTGCCGCAGCCCAAATCCAAATAGTTTGTTTTTTTGAAAAATCCGGCTTTATAATGCTGCTTAACCGCCGAGGCGATATATGACGGCGCCATATATTCCAAACCTTTGAGCGTAGTCTCAAAATCATTTGCAAACGTATCAAAAACCTGCGTCACATAACCCGCATCGGCTTTTTTAAACTTTCGCTCATTTAGAATAGCCCCTGCCATATATGCAACCATATCATTTTGAGGGAATGCATCAATCCATTTTAGAGCATAATTTTTTGCCAAAACCTCTTTGCCCTCGCACGCACACTCATAAAGCAAATACCCGAAATTGATATGTTGCTCATTTTGCGCCGAAGCCCCGAACAAAACGGATTTCCAACCAAATGCCAACGCATTTTTATAATCTTCTGTTTTCTGATAAAGCCGGCTCAGCGCGTTATAAATCCACGGATTATCTCCCCGAAGCCCGAGCGCTTTTAATAAATTTGTCTCTGCTTTTTCAATTCTGTTGAGCTCCATATATGAATTACCTGAAATGATATATGCATCAACACTTGACGGATTAATTTGAGAAGCTCTTTGCGCATATTCCGCCGCTTTCACAAATCGCCCCAAATCGTAGGCCGTATTTGCCATATTTACCAAAGCGACATAATTTGACGGATCAATCAAATGAATCTGCTCATAAAGCTCAAACGCTTTTTCATAATCATTTTGACAATAAGCCACATTTGCAATCACCAAAAGAGCGGAAACATTTTTCGGTTCTTTTTTTAAAACAAGCTGCGCAAATCTCAACGCCTCATTATAATTTTGATTGTGATAATAAAGATTTGCCAACGCCACAAGCGATCGAACGGAAACCGGATTTTGCTTTGAAGCCTTTTTATAAAATCTGACAGCTTGCTCGGCTTGCCCGATAGCATCAAAACAACTTCCGCAATACATCGAATATTTTTCGGCTTTAGGATATTTTTGAGCAAGAGAAAGATAAATATCGAGAGCCTCCGGATATTTTCTTTCTTCAAACAAACGGTCTGCCTGTTGCTCTAAAGCATCCATTTAAACCTCCAAATTTTCAAAACTGATGTGAATGTATCACAATATTTTTTAAAATAAAATAAAAAAACTATTGACGAACGAAATTAAATCATATATTTATCATCTCATCTTATGGGGGTGTGGCGGAACTGGTAGACGCGCTAGACTCAAAATCTTGTTTCCTTTGGAAGTAGGAGTTCAAGTCTCCTCACCCCTACCAATAAAAAGCAGCTTTTCAAAAGTTGCTTTTTTTATTTATCTCAAAAAGAAAAATTGCAACTTATAAACATAGACTTTAGTTCTATAAAACTTTTTCTTTGCAGATTCAAAACTATATTAAAAGCGCAAGGAGAAAAAATGAAAGTAAACGTTGCCAATTATATTTATGCCGACCTGCTTAAGCGTTTTCCGCTTCAAAACGATAAAATCGTTGATCCTGAAGTCATTGATGTTTTAATCAGAAAGTGGGAAAACAAAGAATATCTTTCGCCCGATTCGAACCTCAAATTACGCCACACCCAAAGCATCAAACCGCCTCATTTGATGTAAGAAAGAAACCTGTCAAGATAGCTTTGAAGCTATCTTTATTTTTTTTAAATCATATTTATCTTTAAGCCTCAACAACAATTATTAATGAGAGGCAAAAATGCTAAATTTATCAAAAACAAAAAAACAACAATCCCCCTTAGAACAAAACATGATATTTGTCGGCACAATCTACGACACATTCGAAGCCTTAGAAGAAACGATGGGAAAACTTAAACTCGAAAAACCTTTATTCCTGACCTATCTTGCAAAAAAAGCTTTTGCCGAAGAAGTCTTCAAACACGCCGAACCTGACCAAATTTATTTGGCTGAGAAAAAAACACATCATGAAAAACCTTTTTTGCAGTAAAAATCAGTTTTCGCTCATAATCTTCTGAAAAATCTGAGCCGGCAAGGTTCCGCCCGTAATATTTTTCATTGGCGAATTGTCATCATTTCCGACCCAAACGGCAACCACATATTTTTTCGTAAACCCGACAAACCACGCATCTCTGTAATCTTGAGATGTGCCCGTCTTTCCTGCCGAAAATCCGTTTATTTGTGCTTTTTTGCCCGTTCCGCTTTGAACAACACTTTCAAGCATCTTTGTCATTTGAGCGACAACTTTCTCATCTAAAACGCGCATCGGCTCACTTTCGATTCTCTCATAAAGCTGATACCCGTCTTTTGAATAAATTTCCTTAATACTATAAGCAAAACTGCCATATCCGCCGTTTGCAATCGTTAAATAAGCATTTGCCATATCAATAACCCTAACCTCGCACGTACCCAAAACCAAAGCCGGGATCTTCTTCAAATTTGTGGTAATACCCATTTTTTTTGCATTTTTAATCACATCATTTAAATTAAGCTGTCTGCTTAAATCGACCGTTGCCAAATTAAGCGAATTTGTAAACGCGAATGCAAGACTAACCTCGCCATAATATTTTTTATTATAGTTTTCGGGTTTCCATTTACCTATCTGAAGCGGCGTATCCCAAACGCTGTCTGCAGGTCCGAATCCTTTTTCAAGAGCCGTTAAATACACAAAAGTCTTGAAAGCCGACCCCGGCTGACGCAGCGCCTGTGTCGCACGATTAAATTGGTTTTTCTCATAATCAACCCCACCGACCAAAGCCTTAATTGCCCCGTCATAATCCAAAACAACGACAGCTCCTTCGCTCACATTATTTTTTGCATTCTTTGCGATTTCATCTTTTAAAACAGTCTCTGCTTTTTGCTGCAAATCCTGATCCAAAGTTGTGCTCACATAAATATCCTGATCTCTTTGCCCGATATAAGCATTAACCTCTGCATAAACCATATCCGCAAAATGCTTTGCACCCTCAACCTTATAAGTTGTCGTATCATATAAAGGTTCATTTTTGGCTTGCAAAAGTTCGGTTTGCGTGATTGTTCCGTGATCAAACATCAGTTTCAAAACCACATTTGCACGATCAATGGCATTCTGTTTATTATAAATCGGATTATATCGCGACGGCGCTTTGAGCATTCCGGCAATAACCGCCGCTTCTTTTAAACTCAAATCTCTTGAAGATTTTCCGAAATATTTATTTGCGGCAGCCTCAATTCCGTAAACCCCCGAACCGAGATAAACCCTGTTCAAATAAAGCGTTAAAATTTGTTCTTTCGTGAATTTTTTTTCAAGCCAAAAAGAAATTAAAAGCTCTTGAACTTTTCGCTTAACACTTTTTTGCGAGGTTAAAAAGAGGTTTTTAGCAACCTGTTGCGTAATGGTTGAAGCCCCTTGGGCATATCGTTTTTGAAAAATGTTTGCAAATGCCGCACGCGTAAAACCGATAACATCAAACCCGAAATGAGCATAAAAGCGCCTGTCCTCAACATCAACAATCGCCGCCGGAACATAATAAGGCAAATCTTTCGCATACACAAGCGATGCAAAAGAATTGCCGAATGTTTGAATTTCATTACCGTTTTCCGCAATAATCGTCGTTGAAGGAAGCCTTGTTCGATTAAAAGCGACCTCCATCTCAGGCAAAGTCACATAACAATAAAAAACATATATAAAAAGAACCATCAAACACGCAAAAAATGTTACCAGTGCGCTTTTAATAAAAAACCTCTTAAATGATTTTTTCGTGCTTTTTCTGCGTTTTTTTGACGTCGTTTTAGACTTTGTTTTTTTCTTTGCAACCATTATAATCTCCCTTAAGTCCAAAAGATTATAAAATAAATATCTTAAAAAATTTTTTATATCTTTGCGCTTCAGGGAAAAATGAATTATATTAAGAAAAATTCTTTTTTTTGGAAAATGCAACATGAGCAAAAAAATCTGTTTAATTGACGGTTCGGGCTACATTTTCAGGGCCTTCTACGCACTGCCTGTTTTAACTTCTCCGCAAGGCACGCCTGTTAATGCGCTTTTAGGTTTTATCAATATGTTTATGCGTCTTCGCTCTAAAATCGAATGCGATTATTGCCTTGTTTTGTTTGATGCCAAGCGCCAAAATTTCAGAAACGATATTTTTGAAGATTATAAAGGAACACGAAAAGAAACGCCTGAAGAGCTTATTCCCCAATTTCCGCTCATCCGGCAGGCCGTTGAGGTCTTAAACCTTTCGTTTCTTGAAATGGAGGGCTACGAAGCGGACGACCTTATTGCGACATATGCAGACTTAGCCTTAAAACAAAATTTTGAAGTTGTGGTTGTTTCCGCAGACAAAGATTTGATGCAGCTCATCAGACCGGGAGTTCAATATTATGACGGCATGAAAGACAAGTTTTTCACCCCCGAAGACGTTAAAGAAAAATTCGGTGTTTTGCCCGAAAAAGTTGTTGATGTGCAGGCTCTTTCCGGCGATTCGATAGACAATGTTCCGGGTGTTCCCGGAATCGGTCCCAAAACAGCCGCCGAACTCATCAACCAATTCGGCTCCCTTGAAGAAGTTCTCGCCCACGTCTCTGAAATCAAACAAAACAAACGCCGCGAAACACTCATTGAAAACACTCAAAATGCCTTAATTTCAAAAAAACTCGTTACCCTAAAATCAGATGTTCCGGTAAACGAGCCGCTTGAAAACTTCCGTTGCAAAGCCCCTCAAAAAGAAAAAGTTTTATCTTTTATTGACGAATACGGTCTGAAAAGCCTGCGCGCCAGAGCCGAAAAATGGATTGATGAACAATGTATTCTTTTCGGCAAAGAACCCACCGCTCCGACAAAACAAATCCAAAAAGAATACACCCTTATCCAAGATGAAACGGCGCTTAAAAACTTTATTGAAAAAATCAAAAAAGCGCGTCTTTTTGCCATCGATACGGAAACGACAGGCCTAAATCCGTTTAAGGACACGATTGTCGGCTTTTCTCTTTCTTATGATGACGGAAAAGCCTGTTATGTTCCCTTAAAACACGGTGAGCAAAAATCATCTGCCGACCTGTTTTCCCTCTCTGATTCGCCCAAACAGATTTCTTTTGAAACGGCAAAAAAACTTCTAAAACCCTTGCTTGAAGATTCCTCAATCTTAAAAATCGGTCACAACATCAAATTTGATATGCACTTTCTAAAACAGATCGCGAATGAAAATATATCAAAAGAACAAGACAAGATCACACTTCTAG
>CAJOLB010000067.1 GCA_905235385.1 uncultured Alphaproteobacteria bacterium
TTCGCCATCATCTTCTTCCGGTTTAGACAGACAGCGTGGTCGCTTGATCTATACCGTCAAAGAAGCAAATAAAGTCGCAAAAGAAGGAGCGGTTAACAAATTCCGCCTTCGTTACAGATAATAAAAAAAAAGAGGTCTGATGACCTCTTTTTTTATGAGTCTAGCGTAACGCTACCTACGCGAGCCGGTGGGGTTTTATTCAAACTTTTCGGCGATTAAGATAACGCCGTCCTTGACATCTTTGATTTTGACCTTTGCGCCTTTTTTCAGGGGCTCGTCAATTTCTACAAGCCAAAACGAATCGCCGACTTTGGCTTTTGAACGACCATCAACGACATCTTCGGATAAATTATAAACCTTGCCGATATGGGCACCTGCCATGTCGTTTAAGTATTTATATTTTTCGGGCACTTTTGTTTTGTTCAAAATTTTAGCGTAAACATACCATCCTAACCCCGAAAATGCGGCAGAGATTAGCGCAAACCACACAAGCGTTTCGGTCGCCGTGAATGTGAAAATGCTCACCAGTATACCCATTACGAAAGCAGAGAAACCAAACCAAATAAGATAAGTTCCGGGAACAAACATCTCAGCTAAGACGAATAAAACACCGATAGCAAACCAGCTTAAATAGCCGAGTTCAGTAATCCATTCCATTTTTTATTCCTTTCTTATTTTGCTTTTTTTGCGGGTTCTTTGTCTTTAATCACTTCTTTTGTGATTTCGGCAATTGAGGCAAGAGAGCTTGCAACGTTTGTGAAATCAGCAGGCAACATTAAAAGTTTTTGATTTGAAGAATTGGCGAATCCTTGAAGTGCTTCAATGTATTTTTGACCTAAAAAGTAATTCAAAGATTGAGCGTTGCCTTTTGAAATAGCATCTGATAAGACAGTGGTCGCCATGCTTTCGGCATTGGCTAAGCGCTCTCTTGCTTCTGCCTCTCTGAATGCGGCTTCTTTTTTAGCCTCAGCATCTAAAATAACAGATTGTTTTTCGGCTTCGGCAGATAAAATCATGGCTTGTTTTTCACCTTCTGCTTTTAAGATTTCAGATTGGCGGACACCTTCGGCTTCGAGAATGGCTGCACGTTTGTCACGCTCGGCTTTCATTTGACGCGCCATCGAATCGATCAAATCTTTCGGCGGGGTGATGTCTTTGATTTCAACACGTGTTACTTTCACACCCCAAGGAACAGTCGCTTCGTCAACAACAGATAAAAGTTTGTGGTTGATGGCATCGCGCTGTGATAAAAGTTCATCAATTTCCATAGAGCCCAAAACCGTTCTGATGTTTGTCATAATAAGGTTTAAGATAGCAGAATGCAAGTCTTTGACCTGATAAGCGGCGTTTGCGGCATTTTGAATTTGGAAAAACAGCACACCGTCAACGCGAACCATGGCGTTATCTTTTGTGATGACATCTTGAGAGGGAACGTCTAAAACCTGTTCCATGCGGTTAATTTTTGCGCCGATTTTTTCGACAATCGGAATAACAAGATGAAAACCGGGTTTTAAGGTTCGTGTGAAACGACCGAAACTTTCGATTGTGTATTCATAACCTTGACGGACAATAACGACGGATTTTGCTAATACGAATAGCACGAGTATGACAAGTATAACGGCAAATTGCATAATGTATCTCCTTTTGAAAATAAATTGGTTAGATTTATTTTTATGGAATTTTATGATTGTTTCAAGAATATTTGTGCTTTTGATAAGAGATTTTTTTTGAGGTTGTATTTAATACAAAACTTTATCGCCGATTTTAATGCCCTGTTTTTTGATTTCGCCGGCATTGAGTTCTACAACATAAGAGGTCGGTTTAAGTGTTGGTCTGATCAAGCGTTCGCTCATCGGTGTTGTGTTTTGGACAAGAGCAATGATTTTGCCGTTCGAATCGAGGAAAAGCATATCAAGCGAAATAAATGTATTTTTCATCCACATGGAAATCGGCTGAGGATGATCTTTTTTGAAAATGAAAATCATGCCCGAATCTGCTTTTAGTTTTTTTCTGTTCATTAAACCTTTTTGCATTTCGGGTAATGTGTCGGCAACTTCAACATAATAAGTTATGTCGCCGTTTGAGGTTTGGACGGTGATGGGAGTTAAGTCCTGTTTGGAACATGAAACAAGAAAAAAGAAAGTGCTTAAAAGTCGAATGAGTTTTTTCATCAATATTGTCCTCGAAAAAATCGGTAGATCCCTTGACGATATCTGCGATATCGAGGGATGACATTTTTTATATAATTCCATTTTGTAAAAAATTGATTTAAAAACTTTCTTTTTTCGTTGTTTTTGTGGGGCGATTGTGTCAGGATAAATCAAAAATGTTTTGTTTTTTTTGGGAGACGATTTATGTTTAAGAAGATTTTTGTTTTGGGATTGGCAATATGTTTGGCAGCGTGTGCGTCTTCTCCGTATTGTAAACATAAAAGAGGTGAAGATCATGAAGTTCGTGCGGTTAAAACCATTCCGGTTGAAAAATTAAAAGTAAAAATGGTAGAGACAAAACCGGCAGCTTACCATAAACCTTTGACGCCTTATTTGGCTTCAACGATTTATTTTGCTGATGGTAGTGCGAATTTGAGTGCTCAAGACAAAGCAGAACTTAATCAACTCGCTTATTTTGCAAAAGAAAAAAAACTTAAACTTAAGGTTTTGGGACACGCTTCAAGTCATACAAGAGATACGGACATCGGAACGCATAAGCTCATCAACTTCAATGTTTCATATGAGCGTGCGCAAAATGTGATGAACTATTTGATTAAAAAGGGTGTGAGCCCCCAAGACATCAGCTTTGAAGCACTATCTGACAGCAGGCCCGTTTCACCTGAGACAATGCCTTCCGGCGAAAAAATGAACAGACGTGTTGAGGTTTATGCAAATTAAATAAGAAAGGTTTTTTTGTGTTCGACAACGTTTTATCTTTATCTCAGCGTAAATGGGTTTGTGAAAAAACAGATGAAAATCAAGCCGAACTTTTGGTTCAAAAGCTAGGGTTGCCGTATGCTGTTTGCCGTATTATGGCGGCACGCGGGATAAATGACGAAACAGCTCAAAATTTTATTGATCCGAAGTTGCAAAATTTAATGCCGAATCCGTCTTGTTTGAAAGATATGGATAAACTGACGGCGTTTTTGGCAGATATTATCGAACAAGGACAAGATGTCGGAATTATCGGAGATTATGATGTCGACGGCGCAACCTCGTCTGCCATTCTTAAAATGTTTTTAGAATTTTTCGGTGTGAAAGTTTTTGTGCATATTCCCGAGCGTGATGAAGGATACGGACCGAGCAGAAAAGCCTTTGATGAATTTGAGGCAATGGGTGTTAAAAACGTTTTTACGACCGACTGCGGAACAACGGCTTTCGAGATTTTGGACGAAGCACAAGAGCGCGGTTTTAAAATTGCGGTGATTGATCATCATGAGGCAGAATCAAGGTTGCCGAAAGTTTTGGCGGTGGTAAATCCAAAGCGAATCGATGAAGAAAATGACTATCCTTATTTGAAATATTTGGCGGCAGTCGGTGTTGTGTTTTTGGTTTTGGTCAGTGTTAATCGTGAACTTCGAAACAGAGGTCTTTATGAAAAACATCAAGCACCTGATTTGAAAAATTTTTTGGATTTGGTGGCGCTCGGAACGGTTTGTGATGTCGTGCCGCTTGTGGGATTAAACAGAGCATATGTCAAACAAGGCTTAAAAGTTATTTCGAATCGCAGCAATTTGGGGCTGACGACGTTAATTGATAATTCGGGTATTAATCAAAGACCGAATGTTTATCATTTGGGGTATGTTTTGGGACCGCGTATTAACGCCGGCGGTAGGGTTGGAGATTCATCTATCGGCAATAAACTGTTATGCACGAAAAGCCCGTCGGAAGCTTTAGATTTTACGCAAAAATTAAACGGATTTAATGTTGAGCGCAAGGATATCGAAGCGCACGTTTTAAGTGAGGCTTTAGAACAGCTCGAAGGAAAACCTCAGGAATATCCGATTGCTTTTGTGTATGGTAAAACATGGCATCAGGGTGTTATCGGAATTGTGGCCGGAAAACTCAAAGAGCGCTATAATTTGCCTTCATTTGTGATGAGCGTTGAAGATGATGAAGTTAAGGGATCTGCAAGATCTATCGGAGGTTTGGATTTGGGTGCGCTCGTGATGACGGCAAAAGAAAAAGGCATTTTAACAAAAGGCGGCGGGCATGTTATGGCAGCCGGATTTTCGCTCAATGAAGACAGAATTGAAGATTTCAGGCGGTTTGTCGGCGAATATGTTAAAGAAAAATTGTCTGAAGAAAGTTTGGTTCCGACACTTTCTTTTGATGCGGTTTTAAGCCTTGACGGAGCTAATTTGGATTTGGCAGAAAAACTTGATATTTTAGCACCTTATGGAGCAGGCAATCCGGAGCCGAAAGTCGTGATTGAAAATGTGCGAATCGCAAAACCTTCTATTGTCGGGGAAGGCCATGTCAGATGTTTGCTTTCAAACGGACGGGGGACTTTTGTTAAGGCAATTTGTTTTAAATGTGCGGATAACGAAATCGGAAATGCGCTCTTAAACAGCAAAGACTTACGTTTTGATGTTTTGGGAACGTTGCGCGTTGATACTTTTATGAATAATAAAAATTTACAATTAACCATTGAAGATATGATGAGGTGTTCAAATGAGTAAGAGAAAACAGAAAAAAATTACAGAAAAAAAGCCGTCATTAATTGCGCGCTTTTTGGGCCGTTTGAAAACATATTTTTTCACCGGTATTTTGGTTACGGCACCTATCGGTATTACTTTTTATCTTTCATATAATCTGATTATTTATATCGATAAATGGTCAAATGCCATTATTCCGCCGAAGTTTCGCTTAAATGAATATCTGCCCTTTGATATGGAAATTCCGGGACTTGGGCTTATGGTGATTATCATTGCGCTTATTTTAATCGGTATGTTTACGACCGGTTATGTCGGGCGCTTTTTTGTGAGACTTGGGGAAAAAATTGTTTCCAAGATGCCCTTTATTTCAAGCATCTATACGCTCTTGAAACAAGTTTTTGAAACATTTTTTTCAGGCAAAAAACAGTCATTTAATCAAGTCGTTTTGCTGGAATATCCACGCAAAGATATTTGGGTTATCGGTTTTGTGAGTGCTGAGACGAGCGGAGAAATCGGTCAGCAAATCAGCGGTAAAGTTTTAAACGTTTTTGTTCCGACAACGCCGAATCCGACTTCGGGCTTTTTGGTTTTTGTTCCCGAATCGGAGGTTATTAAACTGGATATGAGCGTTGAAGAGGGCTTAAAGCTGGTCATTTCTTGCGGCATCGTCATCCCTGAAAAGTCTGAAAAACGCGTATAGCTGGCGTCTAATACAGAACTTTTCGTTCACGCTCGGTCATGTACGTTCATGTACACTCCCGTCGCGTTTACTCAAAGTTTTTATTATACGCAC
>CAJOLB010000068.1 GCA_905235385.1 uncultured Alphaproteobacteria bacterium
ATGACACCGCCGTTATGAGCTACGTTTTAGACAGCCTTGAACATGGTCACAGCATGGACGAATTGGCTGAAATTTTCTTAAATTATGAAACCATCAAATATGAAGATGTATGCGGCAGCGGAAAAAACAAAATAACATTTAACCAAGTCGAGCTTGACAAGGCTCTCGACTATGCCGCCGAGGATGCCGACATAACTCTGCGGCTCTATAAAAAATTCAAACCGCGCTTAATTGCCGAAAAGAAAATTGCCTTATACGAAAATTTTGACAGACCTTTGGTTGCCGTTCTTCAAAAAATGGAAGAGCGCGGAATTTTGCTTGATGCCTTAAATCTTACCGCTTTAGATGCCGAGTTTGAAAAACAAATGCAAGCCTTAGAACAAGAAATATATGCTCTTGCCGGTGAAAGTTTTAATTTAGCATCTCCCAAACAAATCGGCGATATTTTATATGTTAAAATAGGCTTAAAAGGCAAAAAAACATCAACCGGTGCTTTTCAAACAGGCGCTGACGTTTTAGAAGATTTGGCCCAAGAACACGAACTGCCGAAAAAAATCTTAGAATGGCGCGCCTTCCAAAAACTCAAATCGACTTACACCGGTGCGCTTTTAGAACAACGAGATAAAAATGGCCGTGTTCATACAACATTTTCCCAAACGGTCGTTAACACCGGCCGCCTCGCATCGTCAAACCCGAACCTTCAAAACATTCCGATTCGAACCGAAGAAGGCCAAAAAATCAGACGCGCATTTATTGCCCCGAAAGGCCATAAAATCATTTCTGCCGACTATAGTCAGGTCGAGCTGCGCCTGCTTGCAGCCGTTGCCGACGTTAAGGCGTTAAAAGAAGCTTTCTTAAAAGGTATTGACATCCATGCTCTAACCGCAAGCCGTGTCTTTCATATCCCGCTTGATAAAGTTGATTCTTCAACCCGCCGAAACGCAAAAGCCATCAATTTCGGCATTGTTTACGGAATTTCTCAATACGGTCTTGCGCGCCAGTTAAACATCTCAAATGATGAAGCAAAGCAATATATCGATTCTTATTTTGCCGCCATGCCTGAAATCAAACAATACATGGCAAAAACGATTGAATTTGCACATCACAACGGCTACGTCTTAACTCCTTACGGACGAAAATGTTCCACCCAAGGCATCAACGACCAAAACAAGCGCATTGTCTCTTTTGCCGAACGAGCCGCAATCAATGCTCCGATTCAAGGCGGTGCTTCTGACATCATCAAACTGGCGATGAAACAAGTGGATTACCGCTTAACACAAGGCGGCTTTAAAACAAAAATGCTCTTGCAAGTCCATGACGAACTTGTTTTCGAAGCCCCCGATGATGAAGTTGAAACGGTTAAAAAGATCATCAAAGAAACGATGGAAAATGTTGTTTCTTTTGATATTCCGTTTATTGCCGAAGTCGGCGTGGGTGAAAATTGGCGTGATGCGCACTAAACATTTTGCGTATATGCCATCAACCGTTTGCGAATAAGCCCTCTTAACGAAACTTCCGGTCTTGCGCCATAATGCGTGATAATTTCGCCGGCCACAATACCACCGATCATCGCACACATTCCGAGCGTTTTGCCGTTCACAAGTCCGTGCATAAATCCTGCTGCGTATAAATCACCGGCCCCTGTCGTATCAACCACATCACGAACATTTTCAGCCTCAACAAACGTTTTAATCCGCCCGTTAACCACAACAGATCCTCTGGCGTTACAAGTAATTGCCGCAATTTCGACCATTGTCTTGATTTTATCCAAAGCATTAACAAAATCGTCTTCTTCAAACAAAACCTTAACTTCAGACTCATTGCCGAACAAAACATCGACATAATCCTGTAAAAATTTCATCAATTCCGAACGATGAGCCACAACACAACTTGCATCCGAAAGCGTAAATACAACTTTTCGATTATGCTTGTGTGCCAATTCCGCCGCTCTCAAGAGAGCTTGCTTTCCGCCTTCGCTATCCCAGAGATAGCCCTCTAAGAAAACATATCTTGAAACTTTAATAATATTCTCATCAATATCTTCCGGACTTAAGCGAGTCGCAGCCCCTAAATACGTGAACATTGAGCGTTCCGCATCCGGTGTAATCAAAACGATGCTTCTGCCCGTTGCCGGTCCTTTTTTAAGCGGCGGTGTGTCAAAATCGATTCCTGCCGCCCCGATATCACGCCTGAAATTTTGCCCGAATTCATCATCATAAACTTTGCCGATAAAAGCGCAATCATCGCCGAGCGATGCCAAGCCGGCAACCGTGTTTGCGACAGATCCGCCCGAAACCTCACGTTCCGGATCCATATCTTCATATATCAAACCGGCTGTCTTGGCGTCAACTAAGGTCATCGACCCTTTCTTTAATTTTCGCTCAACCAAAAATCGATCGCTGACTTTTCCTAAAACATCAACAATAGCATTTCCGACACCGACGACATCATAAATTGTGCTTTCCTCGTTCATTTATTTCTCCTTATAGTTTCAAAGCATACCCTATCACACCGGCCAACATAATATAAAAAACAGATCCGGTTTTATAAAAACGCATAAAAATAAGAATAAAGGCAAAAATCAAAAAAGGCAACAAAGAGTTTAAACTTAGCTGTGCAATTTGAATGGTTGCATTGAGCACAAGCGCCACCACAGCCGGTTGCAAAGACTTCAGCAAAAAATTAAAATTCGGATTGCATTCAAAAGTCTTAAGAGCTCTTGAAACCAATATAATGATAATAAGCGAAGGCATCACAAGCCCTGTTGTTGCAATAATTCCGCCCAAAATACCGGCTGTATTGTAGCCGGCATATGTTGCCATATTAATTCCGATCGGTCCCGGCGTTGATTCCGAAATCGCAACCATATTTGTCACTTCCTGAGCCGTAAACCAATGATATTTATCGCTCAAATCAAACAAAAAAGGAATGGTCATCGCCCCCCCGCCGATGGCAAAGAGCCCGATTAAAAAAAACTCATAAAAAAGTTTTACGAAAATCATCTGCGCCGCCTTTCAAAACAAAGTCGTCCGACAGAAAAAAGCATAACCGCTGAAATCACAAAAACAGAAGAAATCTTGAGAAAAACGACAGCCAAAAGTGCGACTGAAAAAACGCAACAATCAAGCTTGATAAAATGACTTTGCGCCAAAACGCGCTTTCCCAAATCATATACAATTTTAATAAGCACCGCAGCAACGCCGACACGAATACCGCGCATTGTGTGCAAAACGGCCTCATATTGCAAAAAGTGCGACAAAACAGATGCTACGAGCGTGATAATAATCAGCGATGGCAACACAAGCGCCAAGGTTGCCACAATCGCTCCGGTTATTTTTTTGAGTTTATACCCGCAAAAAGTAGCCACATTAACGGCAATAATCCCCGGTGTGCATTGCCCGATTGAAAAATAATTCAAAAGTTCATCTTCCGTTGCCCATTTATGCTTTGTAACAACCTCGTCTTTTAAGATAGGCAACATGGCATATCCGCCCCCGAAAGTAAATAAACCGGTTTTAAAAAATGTCACAAATAAATTAATTAAAATTTTCATACTAAAAAAATCCTTGTTAAAATAACTAACGGACATTATATTAAAATATCATTTAAAAATATTAAAATTAAGGCTTAAAATGAAAATAGGTGTGGTCAATAATTGCCTAAAAGGTGAAACGCGTGTCGCAATGACACCGCAAACAGCGCAAAAATACATCAAAGAAGGGTATGAAATTCTGTTTGAAAAATGTGCGGGAATAAATGCCGGCTTTCAAGACGAGGCCTACCAAAAAGCAGGGGTTTTACTGTTTGAACGTGAAAAAGTGCTTGAAAGCCATATTATTTTATCTGTATTGCCGCCCAAAAAATCGGATTTGCCTTCGTTTAAGGAAGGACAATGGCTTGTTTGCGACATGACTTCTTTTGATGACAAAGCCGAAATGCAAGATTTGGTCAAAACCGATATAGGGGTGATTGATCTTGGAAGAATGCCGCGTATTTCGCGTGCGCAAGTGATGGATGTTTTATCTTCGCAATCTTTAATCGCCGGCTATAAAGCAGCAACAACGGCTTTAGACGCTTTAAAAAAGACAACGCCCCTTTTAATGACTTCTGCCGGCACATTAACACCGGCCAAAGCAGTTGTTATCGGTGCCGGAGTGGCCGGTTTGCAGGCAATTTCCGTTTTAAAAAGAATGGGCGCAAATGTTTTGGCAACGGATATCCGCCCTGAAAGCAAAACAGAAATTGAATCGGTCGGCGGAAAGTTTGTTCAAGATGCAATAAGCGAACTTGAAACGGCGGATATTTTAATCACAGCCGCCTTCTCTGTCGGCAAAAAAGCCCCGCTTTTGGTAAAAAAAGAAAACATTCAAAAAATGCCTCAAAATGCAATTGTGATTGATATGTCAGAGGGCAATGTGGAAGAAGGTTTTTCAAGGCCTGATATTTATTTTATCAAAGACAGACATTTTGAACGCCGTTTGGCTCATTCGGCAAGCATTCTTTTTTCAAACAATGTTTATGCGTTTTTAGCGGCTTTTAATTTTTTGGGTGAAAAAACAAATTTTGATGATGAGCTTTTACGCGCCGTGCTGATTTGTTCTGACGGATTTTTAAGAGGAAAAATAAGATGACGATTTTGTTTTTAATCACAATTTTTATTCTGTCATGTTTTATCGGTTATTTTGTAGTGCAAGGAGTAACACCCGCGCTTCATTCGCCGCTTATGAGTGTTTCAAATGCGATTTCGGGCATTGTCATTATCGGCGCATTGATGACGGCGGCGCTTGCTGAAGGTTGGAATAATGAAGAAATTTTAAGCCTGCTTGCCATCTTTTTTGCAAGTCTTAATATTTTCGGCGGTTTTGTTGTCTCTTATCGAATGTTGGAACTGTTCAAAAAGAAGGATGATAAATGATAGAATATAAAGGTCTTTACATTATTTATTTAATTTCCGCCATCTTTTTTATTTTAGCGATTAAGGGATTAGCATCCCCAAAAACGGCCCGACGAGGCAATGATTTCGGCATATTCGGCATGGCGCTTGCCGTGTTGGCAACATTGCTTGTTTTGCCGACACGTAATGATTTGGGCATTTTGCTTGCGGGCGGCATGGCTGCCGCTCTCGGCACTTTTATGGCAAACAAGGTCAAATTGACAAACTTGCCGCAGATGATAGCCTTTTTAAACGGTGTGGGCGGATTGTCGTCCGTTTTGATCGGCATGGCGCAAATTTTAAGGCAAATGACTTATTCTTTAGATGCAATCATCGGCGTGGTGATAGGGTGCATTGCTTTTTCCGGCTCCATTGTTGCCTTTTTTAAGTTGCAGGGAGTGAAAATCAATCGTTTTCCTTTGATGAACTTTTTAAATGCCGTATTGTTTTTGGCCGTATGGGTGCACTTTGCTTTATATCACAAAATGCAAGATGCTTACTTGCTTCTTGCCGCAACATTTCTCTTCGGCATCTCAATCACATTACCCGTCGGCGGTGCGGATATGCCGATTGTGATTTCCGTATTAAACGCGTTTTCCGGTTTTGCGGCTTCGGGCATCGGTTTTTCGCTTTCAAACGTGGCATTAATTATAACGGGCGCTCTTGTCGGGGCAAGCGGCACAATTTTGGCTGTTGTGATGACAAAAGCCATGAACAGAAGCGTGATTGAAGTATTTTTCAAAGCCGTTAAAACGAGCGCCACCAATGGTGCGGCAGGCAAAGTAGCGCATGCCGGCAGTGTAGAAGATGCGGCATTTTTAATGCAAAATGCCAATCGGGTAATTATTGTCCCCGGTTACGGTATGGCAGCGGCGGGTGCGCAACACGCCTTAAAAAGTATGGCTTCTCTTTTAGAAGATAAATATCATGTTGAGGTTAAGTTTGCCATACATCCGGTTGCCGGCAGAATGCCCGGCCATATGAATGTTTTGCTTGCCGAGGCAAAGGTGGATTATGATAAAGTTTTTTCATTAGAGGAGATAAACCCTGATTTTGAAACGGCTGATGTGGCGTATGTTATCGGGGCGAATGATATTACGAATCCGCTTGCAAAAACGGATCCGTCATCACCGCTTTACGGCATGCCTATTTTAGAGGTTTCAAAAGCCAAAACCGTCTTTTTTGTAAAGCGTTCTTTAGGGGCAGGCTACTCGGGCGTCGATAATCCGCTCTTTTTTGCCGACAACACGCTGATGCTTTACGGTGATGCCAAAACCGTTACGCAAGAAATTATATCCATGCTCTGACTTTAAGACTTTTGCAATTAATTTCTTCTATAATAAAAAAACGACTTAATTGTTGACAAAATTTTATTTTTTGTTATATTGAAAGATATTGAACGCTCTTAAAGGAAATCGAAATGGAAAAAGAAGAATATATCTCACTTGTTGACACAGACATTGAAAAAGCGCAACAATCGCTTTTAGAGATGAACCCTGATGAATTTTCAAAACTCATCAATGATTTTAACGAAGCTCCCTTTTCCGAGCGAAACGACAAATTTCTGCTTGCAAACGACCTCATCAACGAGGTACGCATCAATAAAATCCGCGAATTAAGAACAAAGATAAACACATTAAGCACAAACGAACTTGATTTTTTAGAACAGCTGATCGGTGAAGGCGTAATGGCCTCTTCTGACATTGAAGACATCAGAGGTTTAAGAGATGCCATTGAAGAAAGACGCGCTCAGTTAGACGCCGAAGCGTCCGCATCAACAACCCTAAACAGCAATTCCGAATCTGAAGTCGTTCCCGAACCCGAAGTTGTTCCCGAATCTGAAGTCGTTCCCGAACCCGAAGTTGTTCCAGAACCCGAAGTTGTTCCCGAATCTGAAGTCGTTCCCGAGGAAGAAAATTTAGATAAACTTTACGGAACAGACGAGTCTCTTTTACAAAGCCCTGTTGTTATTGAAGAAAATCTTGAAGATTTACAAAACTTTCCGACTGATAAAGAGCTTTTAGCCACATCTGACTATTTGGATATCAAAGAAGTTTTTGACCACATCGAAATCATAGATGAAAAAGGCGACCTTCTTTCAAAAGAAGAAACAGACGAACACATTGCCCTGTTTATGGAACAGGTGCGCAATCAAACCGAAATGTATGTTGCGCTCTCCACGGCTCATCCTTGGGATCTTCGCCCAAATTTTGACAAAGAATATCCGACGCGCCTGCGTGCATCTTTTGCCGAACTCATTCAAACAAATGCCGTCCAAAATGCTGCCGTATCTTCCGAGCAAATGTCTCAAGTTTTCTCTAACAGCTTGTTTTGTGCTTTATCAAATAAAATGATAACTTTCCCGAAAGATGCTTTTGCCGGTTGGCAGGCCACCAAACAAGCTGAGATAGAAAAACAAGTTGAAAAACTCTCCAAAAAATTCCATCTGGATCCCCTAGAGCGCCTAGAATATGAAGAAGGCGAAAGGAAAGCCCCTAAAAATCAATATAAAACTGTCATCAAAAATCTCAAAGGGCGAATAGACCACACAGACCAAAAACTTCAAGAAAAATACGGCAAACCCTACAAACTTGCCAAAGACCTCGTCAAAGCCGGCTTGTATAGTGGCCTTGCCGCATTAGGTCCGGTCGGCATCGGCGCCGTCGCCGCTGTCAGGCTCACTGTTTCCACAAAAGATATGATGAAAAATATAAAACAACAAAAGCTTGAAGCTCAAAAAAGAGGCGAAAAATTTGGCATAAAACAATATTTATCAAATAAAAACAACCGTTTAAAACTTTACGGCATGCTCCTGACGGCCGCCGGCGGAATCGTCGGTGTTACCGGAACCGGCGCCGAACATCTCGTCGGCAACTTAAGCATGAACTCTGCCCGAAGAGCCGCAAGTCTCAGACTTGCCT
>CAJOLB010000069.1:0-5159 GCA_905235385.1 uncultured Alphaproteobacteria bacterium
CACATCAGTTATATGGTAGTATTTACGAAGCCTTCCGCCGTGTTCCGCGCTGTGAACCATCAGCATTTCGGCCGTTTCCAATCGCTTCAGAATGGTATATAAGGTGGATTCGGAGAGCTCGATATAGGGGCTCATATCCTTGATGATCTTATATCCGTAGGAGTCTTCGTCTTTGATGGCGGCAAGCACGCACACATCAAGCAGGCCGCGTTTCAATTGTATGTCCATGCAATACCTCCTTTCATGGAATACATCGTAACACGAGGTATTGTATCTGTCAACCCCTATTTTTCATTTTCCGGAAAATGTTGAGCGATGCAAAAAACTTTTTGCTATTCCCGCACGCAATGAATATATGGTAAAACAGGCAGATTACGTTGTTGCATATGTCGACTTTTTAGGCGGTGCATATAAGGCTGTTAAACTTGCGCTCAAGCAAAACAAAACCGTGATTAATCTCGGCTCATGGGATTTAGAAGAGGTGTTTGATTAAGTTTTTACCACAAAATTCTTCATGATACATACTCAAAACTCTTAAAAAAAACTTGCAAAATTTTATAAATTGTTTAGTATGTTGGCAGTTTTGAATATGATATAAAATATATGGTGAACCTTAATGAAAAAATCTATTATTGCAATTTCGGCAATTCTTTTAATGTCTTTTGAAGCACGCTCGGCTTCTATTTTTGACGCTATGGCTGATGCTTATCAACACAACCCCTCTTTGCAAGGACAGCGCGCCTATTTGCGTTCGGTCGATGAAAATGTCGCCATTGCAAAATCAGGCTACAGACCGAGCATTTATTTGAACGGTAATTACAGCGACACTCATGCGCATAATGACGTTGTTCCCGTTAATGACGGTTACAGAAAGTCCGTTGCCGCGGTTTTAAGCCAACCTATTTTTAACGGCTTTTCAACATTCAATTCCGTTCGTGCCGCAGACAAATCCGTTGAGGCCGAACAAAGCAATTTGGCAAATGTCGAACAAGAGATTTTGCTTGCGGCTTCAACTGCTTATTTAGACGTTTTGCGCGACGAATCAATTGTTAACTTGCAAAAAAACAATGAAAAACTTTTGAAAAAACGTTTGGATGAAACACGTGAACGTTTTAACGTCGGCGAAGTAACGCGCACTGACGTTTCACAAGCCGAGGCCCGTCACAGCGCCGCTATTTCGGACCGCATTGCCGCCGAAGGCAATTTGGCCGCTTCCAAAGCTCTTTATGTTCAAATCGTCGGAACAACGCCTGATGATTTGCAAGAGCCGAAAAATCTTTCTGATCTCTTTCCGAAAAATCAGGAAGAAGCCTTAAAATATGCTTATGACAATAACTACAACTTAAAAGCCGCCAAAAGCAATTTAGATGCTCAAACATATACCGTTGCGGCAAACAACGGCGCCCTTTTGCCTCAGGTTTTTTTTGATGCGACAGCGGCAAGAGCAAAATCAGAATCGAAACAAACCAAAGATCCCGAAACAAACAGCTTTGAGTGGGGCGTTAATATGAATATTCCGCTCTATAATTCCGGCGAAACAAGAGCCAAAATCCGCCAGAGCAAATACAAAAAATGGCAAGCTGCAGAAAATGTAATGGCTGCCGAACGCGAGATGATTTCGACCGTTACATCAAGTTATGAATATATGATTGCAAACGAATCGCGCATTAAATCCGTTAAAGATCAAATCAGAGCTTATGCCATCGCTCTTGACGGCGTTCAACAAGAAGAAGCTTTAGGCAACAGAACCGTTTTAGATGTTTTAGATGCTTATCAATCTTTGCTTAACTCAAATGTTGAAGAAGTTCGCGCACGCAGAGACTATTATGTTTCCGGCATGGCGCTTTTGCTTTCGATGGGCAAATTAACGGCGAAAGATTTAGGTCTTAACGTTGAACTTTATGATGCTCAAAAACATTCTAAAGACACACGCAATAAATGGCTTTCACTTTCTGCGGATAAAGACAAATAGGAAAAAAATGGCTCAAGAAGAAGACATATCAACCGAAGAAATTTTAGCTTCTATCCGAAGCATTTTGCTTGAAAAGCAAGAGGCCGCTTCGAAAGAAGAAATTTTTGAACTCACAAAAGAGATGATTCATAAATCATCGTTGCAGCTTGATTTTAACAAAGTTGCCGATGAGATTTTGGCAGACTATGCCGCTATTTTTGCTTATGAAGAAGATGAGGCTAAAAAACAAAATGTCCGAGTGCAGGAAAAGGCGGATTTATAAAGCTTATCAGCCTTAACCCACCTCATGAGAAATTTTGTTTTTAACCATCAATAAAAAAATAGGAAATGTTATGTTAGAAAAAAATTATGATCCGAGTTCAACGGAACAACGTATTTATCAAGACTGGGAAGAATCGGGCGATTTTAAGCCCGATATGCGTTCAAACAAAGATGCTTTTTCAATTGTGATTCCGCCGCCGAATGTAACGGGTGTTTTACATATGGGGCATGCTTTAGATGATACGCTTCAAGACATTTTGGTGCGCTATAACAGAATGCAGGGAAAAAAAGTTTTGTGGCAGCCCGGCACGGACCATGCCGGCATCGCCACCCAAATGGTTGTTGAACGCGAACTTGCCAAAGAAGGCATTTCGCGCCACGATTTAGGCAGAGAAAAGTTTATTGAAACCGTTTGGAAATGGCGCGAAAAATCAGGCGGCACAATCTGCAAACAATTAAGACGTTTAGGGGCTTCTTGCGATTGGAGCAGAGAGCGCTTCACCATGGACGAAGGGCTTTCGCGCGCCGTTTTGAAAATCTTTGTTTCGCTTTATAAAGACGGTCTTATTTATAAAGCCAAAAAACTTGTCAACTGGGATCCGAAACTTCAAACGGCCGTTTCTGATTTGGAAGTTGTTCAAAAAGAAACGACGGGCAAAATGTATTATTACAAATATCCGATTAAGGGCGAAGATGGTGAGTTTATCCATATTGCGACCACGCGTCCCGAAACGATGTTCGGCGATACGGCCGTTGCCGTTTCAAAAGACAATGAAAAATTAAAACACCTTATCGGCAAAACCTGTCTGCTTCCTTTAACAGATCGTGAAATTCCGATTGTTGCCGACGAACACGCTGACCCTGAAAAAGGCACGGGTGCCGTGAAGATTACGCCGGCGCATGACTTTAATGACTTTGAGGTCGGCAAGCGCCACAATTTGCCTATGATTAACATCTTAAACAAAGATGCCACCTTAAATGAAAACACACCTTTTGAAGGTATGTCAACAACAGATGCCCGCAAAGCCACCATTGAAGCTTTGGAAAAATTAGGCTTAATGGAAAAAATTGAAGACCACCCGATGGTTATTCCTTACGGCGACAGAACAGGTGCGGTGATTGAGCCTTTGATGACGGATCAATGGTTTGTTGATGCACCAACGCTTGCTAAAGATGCCATCAAAGCGGTTGAGAGTGGTGATATGCAGTTTGTGCCGAAAAATTATGAAAAAACGTATTTTGAGTGGATGCGCAACATTCAGCCGTGGTGCATTTCACGCCAGCTTTGGTGGGGGCACCAAATGCCGATTTGGTATGCTGATGACGGCACAATCTTTTGTGAAGAAACCGAACAAGAAGCTTACAAACAAGCCGAAAAACACTTTGGGCATCAGGTGGAGCTCACACGCGAAACAGATGTTTTGGACACGTGGTTTTCATCAGGCCTTTGGGCATTTTCAACATTGGGCTGGCCTGATAAAACAGAGTTTTTAGACACCTTTTATCCGACATCTGTTTTGGTGACCGGTTTTGACATCATCTTTTTCTGGGTTGCCAGAATGATGATGATGAGCATGTATCAAATGAAAAAAGTGCCGTTTAAGAAGTGTTATATTCACGGACTTGTCAGAGATGAGCAAGGTCGCAAGATGAGCAAATCCAAAGGCAACACGGTCGATCCGATGATTACAATTGAAACATACGGCGCCGATGCTTTAAGATTTTTTATGGCAGCGTCAGAAACGCAAGGCCGCGACATCAATTTGTCTGATTCCAGAATCGCCGGCTACCGTAATTTTGCAACAAAACTTTGGAACGCAGCCAGATTCTGCGAAATGAACGGCTGTGTTAAAGCTGATGATTTTGAGCCGTCAAAAGTTCAGATGGATTTGAACAAATGGATTTTAGCCAAAGCCGATGAAGCAACAGCAGAGGTTACGAAAAACTTAAACGACTTCCGTTTTTCAGATGCCGCAAACGCTGTTTATCAATTTGTTTGGGGCACATTCTGCGATTGGTTTATTGAGCTTTCAAAGCCTGTTTTTTATGGAGAAAATGAAGCCCAAAAAGTTGAAACGAGAAGCACGGCGGCTTTTGTGCTTGACCGCATTTTAGTGATTTTGCATCCGTTTATGCCGTTTATCACCACAGAGCTTTGGAACAATTTGGCTAAACGTGATGTCAAACTTATTCACGCGCCATGGCCTCAAGTTAAAAAACAAAATGCAAATGCTTTTGCTATTGACTGGGCGATTGATTTAATTACATCCATCCGCTCACTCAAGGCAGATTTGAACTTACCCGCCGGCGCGAAATTAACCGTTTTCTTAAACGACTTAAAACAAAATTATTTAGATGAAACAAAGCCGATGATTTTGTCGCTTGCAAGGCTTGAAAAAATAGAACTTTTAAGCGGTTCTGTTTCAAAAGACATGGTTCAAGGCTCGTTTTCAGGCGGAGTTTTCTTTATTCCGCTGAAAGGTGTTGTGGACTTTGAATCAGAAAGAGCGCGTTTGACCAAAGAGCTTTCAGAGCTTGAGGGGCGCCTTAAAGGTTATGAGGCAAAACTCTCAAACGAGAACTTTGTCTCAAGAGCTCCGCAAAAGGTTGTTGAAGAAGAAAAACGCCGTCAGGCTGAGGCTTTGGAACAAAAACAAAAGCTTCAAGAAGCTTTTGACCGCATAAAAGATTTATAACTTTATTTTTGAAAGGAAAAACTCATGAAAAAAACGATTTTATCTCTTCTTGCCGTTGCTTTTTTGAGCGCTTGTGCAACTGATCCTTACACAGGCGAAAGCAAGGTTTCAAAAACCGCGTGGGGCACAGGTATCGGCACCGCTTTAGGTGCGGGTGTCGGTGCGCTTGTCGGCGGTGAAAAAGGCGCTCTCATCGGCGCAGGCGTCGGTGCGGCAGCAGGAGCCGGTAC
>CAJOLB010000069.1:5173-9971 GCA_905235385.1 uncultured Alphaproteobacteria bacterium
GATATTCAAGCCAAAAAGCTTCGCGAAAGTTTGCAAGGCACAGGCGTTCAGGTTGCGCGTGACGGGCAAAACATTCGTCTCATTATGCCGAATGCCATCACCTTTGACACCAATAATGATGTGATGAAAACAAGCGCTAACCAAGTTCTTGATTCGGTTGCCATTGTTGCCAAAGAATATAACAAAACAAACTTGCAGGTCATTGGCCACACCGATTCAACGGGCAACGACAAAATCAACATTCCGCTTTCTCAGCGCAGAGCAACCACAGTTGCAAACTATTTGCAAATGCGCGGTGTGAACGGTGCGCGTATTTCAGTTGCCGGCATGGGCGCTTCTCAGCCGATTGCCTCGAATGACACAGCCGCAGGCCGCGAGCAAAACCGCCGTGTTGAAATCTATCTCATCAACGCGCAATAATTTTTGCTTTAGCGCTAAAATTTCAAGCCTCTCAAACGAGAGGCTTTTTTTAAATCTTACCTCTTGACATTATATAATATTTTTCCTATATAATATATGATATTTTTAATATATTTTAAGAAAGGAACTAAAAATGAGTAGAGGTTTAAGAGTTTTTCACCAACCTTTTGAAGATGATGAGGAAGAAAATAAACGCGAGTTGTATACCCGTCTACAAGCGGAACTTGCCAAACAATTTAATACGCAAAATTTTCAGACAATTAAACAAGATAATTTATTTGACGATCTTGACACCTCAAATATGAGCTTGCGCCAAGAATTAGAAGCAAAATTTAAGGCTTTAAATGACAATCAAGAAAAAAATAAAATTGAAAATTTTCGTTCTTTAGGTAAATCAAAAAATATTTCATTTCCAACTACGCGTAATTGGATCACAATTGATGATGTTTACTATTCAAATGGTGGAAAAATTAACACTCAAACCCATGAAGGTGGTTATAATTTTGGAAGAAAGAATGACGCAGGAGGACCAACAAATTATGGTATTACACAAAACGCTTTGAATGAATACAACAATTGGGATAGCCCTTATCGCCATGGTTTCAATTTTCCAAATGATGTGAAAGACTTAAGTAATGAACAGGCAAAACAAATTTTGGATGAAATGTATTTTAAGCGCTACGCAATTGATAAATTATCCAACAAAGATATTGCACGCAACGTTTTTGATATTATTATGAGCACAACAAACAATGCTCCAAGTTTTTTAGCTGATTCCATAAATCAAATTAAAGGAACAAATTTTAAAAATCAAAATATTATTTCTGATGATCTTGCTTATTATGTGAACAAAGATTTAACCGATGTAGAGGCTCATCGAATCAATGATTTATTAACACAAAAAGGTATGAATTATTACTTTAACAGTGTTGACAAAAGACCTCAAAATATTAATAATTTGAAAGGTTGGTATAATAGAAGAAAGCACTATTATAGTAATCCTGAGGAGTTTGATGAATTATATCAAAAGCTCTTGGAAGAATATTTCAGAAAATATGGAGTATATTATAATGGGCAATAAATTGATAACTTTAGCTTTACTTTTTTTAATGTTTCTATCTTTGCCTACAAAAGCTTGTGATAATGATATTAAAATATATCAAAAAAATCTTGAAGAATGTCTACACAAAGGAAATACTGAACAAGCGCAATCAGATGCGGAAATATTAACCATTCTTAATGATGCTTCGACTTGCATGCAAGAACTGGGATATTCTATCATTGATTGTTTCTATTCAAAAAACAAGCTTCAAATCAGAGAAAATTTTGATGCTTTTGTTCAAACAACCGCGAAGCTAGAAAATGATATCTGTACAAAGAGTGATGTAAATTTAAATAATATCGTGTCAATCAGAGATGTCACGGCAGCCACGTCTTCATTTCGCTTTTTAAAGGAAATTCTTGAAGATATGATTGCTTTGGTTGAATGGGATTTAGAAGACCATAATATTCTGATGCCTTAAAAAAACACTTTTAGATATTCAATATAATACTGGTAATTTAAAAGAAAAAAACTGGCCGAATCTTTATCAGGCAATACGAAATAAAGATGTGTTCGGTGAAAATGGAATTCTAAAAAACATCCACCGAAAAGATATTGGAGATGAACGTAACGAGTGGATTGAAGAATTAATTCGACAACTTGGATTGTTTTGGTAATTTTTGGGGTAAAGAGCTTAAAAAAGCTCTTTACTTTATTTTATTATTTTTGCTTCTTGTGATAAAAGGATTTTATCGTCTTGACTTATTGTCAATCGGTAAGGAATAAGATCTATCGGCCCAACATAAGTGACTTCAAACTTGTAGGTTTTATTGTTATTTTCAAAAGTATATATATGATTATCACTGCTTCCATAAAAATTAATTTCTCCATTTTGAGCAATCAATAAAGGCTTTTCCAACATTGATTGCCCTTTATTCCAAAGAGATAATCTATAACTACTGTAAGGATCATCATTCGTTTTCTTAATTTCATCAATGCGCCCAAGATAAGTTTCCGTTTCAAAAATACAGACATTTTCATAAAAATTTATTATATCAGGATAAAGATTCTTTTTATCTTTTTCATACCAATCATTTACAAAATCAACTTCTTTTTCTGTTAATGTATTTATTGCTATTAATTTGCTCTCATAATCAATCCATAGAACTCCGCTATATAACATAATACCTTCATAACCAACTTCTTCCCAATCTTCCGTCTTTGAATCAAGTATGAGCTGCCTGATATTTTTATCAAGCAAAGTATCATATCTTTCTATCAATTCCTCTTTATTTTGGATATCAGGGATAGGATTACGACGAACAAACGGATATTGAACATATTCTGCAATTATTTCAGGATTGTTGGTTTTTATGATGTTCTTAAATCTATTGACAATATCTTCTTTTTTGTGTGTTATGACCTCCTCTTGCCCAAGAATATAAGGCGGTTGTTTTGTTTTTATATAAACAAATGCACCAAAACAAATAAGGATAATAAAGAAGAAAGATAAAACAATTTTTTTTGCCATAGATACCTCTTTTTTTCAACGACACAAAAATAATATATTCCTTTTGATTAAAATGCAAGCAAAAGCCTCTCAAACGAGAGGCTTTTTTTATAAATAATTCCCAATTACGAAAGCTATATAACACGACGTTCGCTCTTCACAGTTACGGCAAGCTTCTGTGATGTCGCTAATTGACATCTCTGTGATTGGAGTGTCATCATCATGCCCTGTTGGATAATAAATCTTATATCCATTAACCATAATCTGGCCGTTTGGTATAAACCAATCCTGTGGTACTATGTTTTCCCAACCAATTGATAAAAATGCAACACATTGTTTTGCATTATGCAAATATAGCTCCCATTCTCCACAATAAGATGTCGGAGCATCTGGAAAAACACACCTCTCAAAATATCCTGAAATCTCTCCTATAGGTAACTTACAACCATATCTTCCTTTTGTGCAATTTGTTAATAATCCCAAAGATTGTAAATCTTCTACACCAGCTATAACATCATTTCCCCAATCTTTATTTTCAATTTCAATAAATTTTTGAAATATGAGTGCGACTTCTTCAATTGTCTGATTAACCCTATGTCTGAACATTGCTTTGCTGTAACCTGCTAAAGCACCGGCACTTAAAACCCCGATAATTGCCAAAACACCCAGCATTTCAACCATACTTCTTCCGTTTTCTTTATTCATTTGTTATTCCTTTCTCTCTATTGCATAAAAAAACCGCTTTGAAAAATCAAAACGGGGAGCTAGTAAACTGTCCGAGAACAGACTCTTTTATTCGTCATAAAACACGCTTATTTCAAGAACTCCCCCAAGCGAGGAGTATTCTCGGAAAATATGTGTTTACTAGACACCGCAGCAACTCGCTGCGTTTTTCATCATAAAGAGAACAGATAAAAAAATCAAGCATTATTTTTCATCATTATACCCGCCGCCGGTTGCTTTATAAAAAGCAATAATTTTTTCGTAAATCGCGCCGTTTGATTCTGCCACGCTTGTTTCGGCTTCAAGCAAATCCTGCTGAACTTCCAAAAGCGACGAATATTCAATCAACCCGTTTTCATACTTTTCTTTCATCGCCTTTAAGGCTTGCCGCATATTGTTTGCCGCATTGCGCGCCGCGCTGTTTGTTTGATATTCTTTTTGAAGGTTGACCGCCGAATCGCCGAGTTCTTTAACGCTTGAAAGCAAAGTTTCCTGATAATTTTGATATGTTTCCGCCATTTTTTCTTTTTCAAGCTCTATCTGATTTTTAAGCTGCCCGAAATGAAAAATCGGTTGCACGACAGAGGGCTCGTAGCCATATGCCTTGCTTGATGATTTAAAAAGTCTTGAACCCGCGCTTGACTGCAACCCCAAGAGCCCTGAAATTGAAACATTCGGATAAACAGCGGCAACAGCCTGCCCGATGGCGGCATTTTGCGCTACCAGCGCCTTTTCGGCAGCTTTGACATCAGGGCGCGTGCGGATAATGTTTGCCGGCAAATCAAACAAACGCTTCAGATCATATTGATATGCTTTTCTGATCGGATTTTTTTGCGAAACAGAAACATCAACCGGCAAATTATTCGGCAAAACGCCGATAAGCACGGCAAGCGCGCTTTCATAAGATTTGATTGAAGCCTCTAACGACGGCAGCAACGCTTTTGTTTTGTTCACAACATATTGGCTCTGATGGTAGCTTGAGGCATCTGTAATACCGGCCTCATATTTTGAACGCACCGTTTCAAAAATATCTTGTTGCAAGGCAAGATTGTTTTGCGCAATACGCCGCTTTTCCTGCGTTGTTTTGAGGGCGAAATATGTGT
>CAJOLB010000070.1 GCA_905235385.1 uncultured Alphaproteobacteria bacterium
TTTGCCTCGTCGATCTGAGCCTGTGCCTCACTTGTTTGCTTTTCAAGTTCAGCGGCGCCCTTTTTGTATTCAGCCCAGCCGCTTTCAATTTCAGCCTTCGCGCTGTCCAGCTTTTTCTTTGCGTTATTAAGCTCTCTGACTGCGTCGTTATACTCTACCTTTGCGTCCTCAAGCTCCTTTTCCGCGTCGGCGATCTCTTTTTCACCGTCTGTGATTATCGTCTCATATCTGTTTTCCGCCCGTTCCTCGGCAGCTTCTTTCATGCGGTCCTCATTTTCATCGATCAGCTCGTTGTATGAGTCGCTGTATGCGCTTTCTTTCTGGGTAAGGGTAACAAATATTTCGGAATAATAGTCCACATCGAAGCCGCCGTACGGTATATAAACGAACGCGTCCACCTGCCCGTTGCCCACGGACGCCTGCCCGCGTTCATAATTCATGTAATAGGGTGACGAGCCGATACCGACAACGGTATATTCGTCATACCTGAATACTTTTCTGGTATCGTCATCGTTTTCGTCGGACAGCCTGATTTTAGTTCCGATGGTACTCTCGTCGAAGCCCTTTGTGTCGGCAACACACTCATCGTCTTTTACGGGCAGTCTTCCGGCGGAGATCTCAAACGTATTAAGTTTTTCGGTGAGAGTATGTACCGTCAGTACGCTGTTTTCCGAAAAGTCAGTGTTGAATACCGCGCTGATAAAAAAAGAGCCCTCGGCAGTGAGGGCTCTTTTCTTGAAAAAAAATGTTGCAATGTAAAATAAAATAGGTTACAAAGAGAAAACTTTCGGTCCCATCGTCTAGTGGTTAGGACGCGGCCCTCTCAAGGCTGCAACACGAGTTCAAATCTCGTTGGGATCACCAAAAAAACCTCCCCGTCGGGAGGTTTTTTTATATGCATATTATTACAAAATACTTTTTATAATTATTTAGCCGGGGCTTTTTCAACCTCTAAACCAAGGGTTTCTTGATTTATATAGTTGTCTGAGCCGCTGCTTACGGGACGACGAGCATAAACAGTTGCCTGACGACCTTCAGTTAAGCCTCGGAGCTCGGTTGTCGGGGTATATACCTCACGCACATTGAGCTTGAATGAGTCGTATCCGACTTTGCCCTTTTCATCAGTGCCATATACTTTAATTTTGTATGAGCCACCGTTTCCGGGCATTGCGCGGCCTTTGAAACAATGTTCTCTCGGACTGTATGAAATCCAATTGGGCAGAGGAGCATCGTCAATTAAGCCGGCGCGTGTTTGAATGTCTCCGTTCATATCAAGCGAATCGAAGATATCAAGCGGTACATCAATAAGAATAGGTTCGCCCGTTTCGACGGTAACGTCTTGCAGTTTGTTGCCCTTAACAACTTTTACGGGCGGACGAGATGTTGGAATATCCATCAAATACGGACGGTTGTCAGGCAATAAGTCGCCTTCAGCCCATTTGATGTATGCATTGCGCAAATAAAGGGCAATATCAGACGGCTTTTCACCTAACATATAATAGGGAAGCGCATCTAAGCCCAAAGTTGCGTATAAATTGCCTAAAGCATCTTGAACATCAACATAGCTCATGAAAGCTTTAACCTCATCTTCGATTGCACGAGAGGCTTCAAGCTGGCTCTTTTCATCTTTTGCGCCTTTTGTGAAGGTTAGGTCTTCGGCGATGTTTTCAGATGTGCCGGCAATTTCCATGTTGATTTGGTAGTCTTCCATGGCAGCCATATATTGTGCCCAAGAAACATAAACCTGATTTAAGATAAGCTGTGTCATGCGTTCACGGCGCAAACGTTCAATCGTTGTATCGTTTTGTCCGCGGACGTCTTCCATCATGGTGATGGCATATTGAGCGCTGGCTTTTGAACACTTGTCATAAATTTTTGTGTTTTGTTTGCAAGAAGAGCCCTGCTTTTCGTTGAAGTTTGTGATAATCAGTTCTTTGTCGGCGTCAGAGCTGATGAAATCATGAGCGCGAAGTTCCGGACGATTCGTTAAAGCAAGCCATTCAAGCTGATTTAAGTTTGATTTGATTTCAGGGAGTTCAAAGTTTCCGTATTCGGAGCCGACGAGTTTGAAACTGGTTGAGGGATGGAGGCCCATAAGCGATGCCAAGTTTGTTTGGGCCGTTTCAAGCTGGTGTTTTAAGGTGCTTAAATTTTTGATGGCTTCCATATATTTACGCTTTTTTTGCAAATCATCTTGAGAAGGAGCCTCGCCCGTAGAAGCCAATTCTTTGGCCTTTGCATTCATTTCGTCGACTTCTAAGGTCATAAATTCTGACATATCGTCAATGACAGGGATCAAGCGCTGTGCAGACAATGTTTTCCAGTAGAGCAGGCGTGCTTCTTGTAAAACGTTGTGAATAACTTTTCGGCTTTGTTCAATCGACAGGTTTTGTTTTAAATTCGAATCGATGTTTTGATAAGCCAGGCTTGACATATCAATGATGTTCCACGCAACTTTAAGATCAGGACTTAAATTTGATGAATTGTTGGTGTTGATGTAACCGGCTTTGTTTAAAACTTCTTGCAGCTCGGAATAGGTTGATGAGCCCGCTTTGATTAAGTTTTCTTCCATGCTTGTCATACGGCGCGTGTAGTTGTATTTTAAGGCTAAGGCCATTGCCATATACATATCAATCGGCTTTTTAATTTCGCGCGGTGTATTTAAATACATATTTTGCATGTCAACATCTACTCTGACGGCTCTGTCCCAATCAGCATAGTAGGCTTGCGGCTTTGTGGCGGCAAGTTCGGGTTGATATACGGTTTGCCGATCTTGCTGGCAGGAAGCCAAACCAAGCACAGAGGCAACAAAACAAAGAATCTTTTTCATCAATTTTATCCTTAAAAACACGTGTTTCATAAAAAATATTTTAATTGCAATTAAACAACTTTGTGTATACAATAAAACCGAAATTGTAAAATTGAGGTTAAAATTATTCCATGTTTGATATTTTTCATACACTTTTTAGATATAAAGAAAAAGAAAGTCCTGATGAACTCGGTGCATACCCCGTTAAAGTTCACGTTGATGCCTTTCCGGAACGCCGTTATTTATGGACTTCGAGGCTTTTGGTTATCTTAACGGGATTGTCAATATGCTTAAATGTTGTGTTGGTTTTAACAATCTATTTAATGGTTCCCTCAATTAAAGTAACCCCAAGATTTTTCAGTATTAATAAATATTTCAGTCAAATCGAAATGGTTCAGCCGCGCGAAATCAGATATCCGGTCAGCGATTTGATTACCGAACAATATATTAAAGAATATCTCTATTTGCGTTATACGATGACTTCAGGTGGCGAGGATTTGTCTTCAAAATGGCGTTCGGGTTCGCCGTTTTATTGGTATTCTACTCCGACGGTTTATAACGAATTTAAGTCTTCGGAAATGAAAACGAATATCGAGCAATTTAGGCGCGGTATGCAACGCTATATTGATATTCAATGGATACGCCCGCTTTCACGCGGTTTGTGGCAGACTCAATTTGCCACATATGATGTTATGCCCGGTCAGCAACCGACCATCGTTTATTGGCGTGCGACAATTCGTGTTGTTTATGGAAAAATCGAATTTCCGGATAAAGAAGATCAGGTTATGAACCCCTATGGCTTTATGGTTGCAAGCTATTCGCTCGCGTATCACGGCGCGGAAGGGGATACAGAATCGTATATTGATACGGCGCGCAAGCGTGCATCCGGAAGGTAAAAGCTCGTATAACAGGTTATGTAGAGCTGTTTTCTTTCGTTTCGCAAAATTTACGACATAAAAAGGCCCGAGAGTTTTCTCGGGCTTTACTTTTAGAAAGGATATAAGTTTTAGAACTTATATTGGAAATTCATACCCAGCATATTGGAATAGCTGTGGTAATCGGCATTCATATCACCTTCAGGTGAGTTACGTGTTCTGCCGTGTGTGAAGAAGAGGTGTGCAAAGCCAAAGTCAACTTGATAATTGTCTTTTTGATAGCTTGCACCCAATGACACCCAAATACGATCCGTATCAGGAATACGGTTCGTGCGGTAGGTGTTGGAACGTGACGGAGATTGGTCATAAGCCACACCGGCACGAAGTGTCCAGTTATTATTAAGGTAATAATCTTCACCTAATGCAACATTCCAAGCGTCTTTCCAGCGATATTCAACATCAAGATTTTGTCTTAGCGGCCATGTTGATTTTCCGGGGAAAACACCGAAGCGGTGCCATAAGGTGTATTTAACCGTTGCGGTTGTTGCCCATTGTTCAGCCGTTTTGAAATAACCGGACAAGATAACGCTTGCAGGCAATTCGGGATCTGATGCCGAATGGTATTTTTCGTTTATTCCCATGGCAGGAATAATGATATAATGTTTGCCGCTTGTTTTTTGAATGCTCTTATGGCGATATGATAAACCGATACGCGCATTTTCATTGAATTCGTACATTGCGCCAATGTTAAATGTGCCTGTGTAGCCCTTTACCTTAAAATCACTGTAGCCCATTCCGCCCATTAAGTTTGAAGTTAAAGAACCTGTGATGCGGCGGAAAATCGCACTTGCACCCAAAGACCAGTTGCTGTTTAACTTATAAGCGCCCGATAAGTTGAAATCAATTACTTCAAGCTCTGATTTTCTTGCGCCTGATGTGCCTTGAGCAATAAAGCTGTCATGTTTATAACGCGTTGCTAAACCGAACGGCACGTAGATACCGGCTCCTAAAAAGAGTTTGTCATTAACATTGTATTGTCCGAATGCAGAGGGCAAAGGAATCGTGAAATCCATATCTGTTTTTTCGCCGTTATCTCCGTGAACTTTAGAACGGACTTGTGTTCCGGTTACGCCGAGTTGCGCACCCGAACGTTTAATAAGGGTCATACCGGCGGGATTTAGTCATCACCCGCCACACCGATACCCGCAAATGAGCGGCCTAAACCCGTGATGGAATATTCATTTAATTGATAACCTGCTGCATGTGCATTGGCAGCCGCCAATGAAAGCAGAGAAACTGTTGCTAATTTATATATATTCTTCATAAGGTTCTTGTCCTTTGTTAGTAAATTGAAATAAAATTCTTGCAAAGTATGTCATTTTATTATAGGTATGTAAAGTAGGCACTTTTGAGGCGGATAGTTTCTCAAAAGATACCAATGTTTATTTTCTAGGCTTTATAGGAGAAAAAAATGTCTGAATATTTGCCTGATAAACTTGCCGAAATCACTATCAAGATGCTCGGCGATCGTTGGAAAGTTTTGATTATTCAAAATTTGCTTGATGGAACTAAAAGGTTTGGCGAACTTAAACGTGAACTCGGGACCATTACGCAAAAGGTTTTGACTTCAAATTTACGCCTTTTGGAAGAAAAAGGAATTTTGGTGCGTAAAGTTTATGCCCAAATTCCGCCGCGCGTGGACTATACTTTGACTCAGCTCGGTTATGAATTAAAGCCGGTTATCGACTCGATGATTATATGGGCGGAAGAATATCGCCGGAATGTGGCAAAAGCCTTAAATATCAACTTAGCAGACTGCGCAGAATAAAAAATTGAAAGTAGATAAAAAAAATCCCTTCCGCGATGGAAGGGATTTTTTTATAAGGGATAGAGATCAGACAATCCAGTGATACTTGTTTTTTACCGCTGACCCTATCTCGTAGAGATGAATCCACGGATTGTTTTCCTCTCTTCTTTCGGGAAGACGATGTCCGGCATAGTTGACAAGCCAGTCAAGGTCATGACGCAGAAGGCTCTTCTGCTCTTTGGAGAGTTCGGAAGATAACGCAGGAAGGGCGTCGAAACTTTCCTCACGTTGGAGGAAGCTTTCATACTCGTCATTGTCAAGGAGAAGAAGAGCCTCCAAAGTCTCGGGATTGAGCGCGAGCAGAGTTTCCTCAGCGGGCAAAAGCTTGCCGGAAGGGAGCGTTATTTCCCGAATTTTATCTTCGAATTCTTGCATTTTTTCTCTTCGCGCGCGAACGAAGCCGAGCAACATCAGTGCGATGATGACCAGAATTAAGATAATGTAACCAGTCATTTTATTTTTTTTTAAATGGTTTTTTCTTAAATGAAACAATAATCGTTGAGAGAAGTAAAATCCACAACATATATAAAAATTTTTTTGGCATATATATAAATAAGTGTCTTTAAATTAACATATTTTGTCAAAATAGCAAGCAAAATTTTGTCTTTTTTTTGAACAAAGGCTTGCTTTTTTGAAAAAACTGTTTTATATTTTGCAAAGTAGAGAGGTTTTTAGTGCAATGATTATCAACAGTAATAACCCGCTGCAACGAAATATTTTAACGAACAGGTGCTTCTATTTGACAATAGCGCAAATTGTTCACGATTTTGAGCAAAAGGGGTATCAAAACGCTGCTGACGAGGCTGCAAAGGTGATTTCAGCCTATCATTCGCTTGTGCAAAAAAAATCTAAAAATACATACAACAAAGATTATAACGAAGCTTTCGCCCGTATTGATCAAGCCATAAAAACAATGGCTAACCAAGTTTTTTATACATATGATACCAAAAGTTTTGATGCGGCTTATGCGGCATTCAGGGATTTTGATTATATTAATGCGATATTGGGGCGTCAGCGTTTAAAGCGTGTGTAAAAACGCGTATAATGGGTAACTAAAGCAACCATAAAACCAAAAGTTTCCTCACGTACGTTTAATGTACGCTCCGGTACTTTTGTCTTTATGGTCACTCCGGTACTTTTGTCTTTATGGTCACTTTATTTCCCTCATTCTCCGCATTTTTATGTAAAAACGCGTATAATGGTCAGCTAAGTACAGAAGCACTTTTTTAAGCTAAGTCATGTACGTCTGAAGTACACTCCTGTCGCTTAAAAAAGTGTTTCTTATTATCTGACTCATTCTCCGCGTTTTTTGCGTATAATGGGCAACTAAGTACAGAAAAATTGTTTCAAGCTAAGTCATGTACGTTTATGTACACTCCTGTCGCTTAAAAAAGTGTTTCTTATTATCTGACTCATTCTCCGCGTTTTTATGTAAAAACGCGTATAATGGGTAACTAAAGCAACCATAAAAGTTTCCTCACGTACCTTTTATGTACGCTGTGGTACTTTTTTATGGTCACTTTATTTCCCTCATTCTCCGCGTTTTTTAGCAAAGCTCGGAAACGGCTTTATGTGTTATTAAAACTCGCGTTTTAATGAACGCTCGAACATTTCTTTAATGATCGGCTTGATTTCGGCATCTTCAAAAACGACCTTATAAAGCGCTTGGCAAATCGGCATTTCAATTCCGTCTTTGTCTGCGATGATTTTAACGGCTTTTAAGGTCATCGGGCCTTCGGCAGATTTGGTCGATTTTTCACCTTTTGCAAGAAGTTCGCCGTAAAGTCTGTTGTGGCTGTTGCGCGAAAAGAGCGTTGCTTCATAGTCACCTAAATGCGCTAAACCATAGGCGCTCTTCGGGTTGCCGCCGAAATGTTCGATGAAACGACCGACCTCAACAGGGGCGCGAGCCATCAGTGCGCCTTTTAAACCGTACCACTCTAAGCCGTCTAAGATACCGGCAGCAATGCCGATAACATTTTTAAGCGCGGCACCGATTTGATTGCCGACAATATCTGTTCCATAGTAAAAGCGGATAAGTTCGCTTTGCATCAATTCAATCCAATGTTTCTTTTCAGCTTCTTCACGGCTGTCAATCACTGCACATGACGGAACCTTTTTTAAGTAATCTTGAACGTGTCCTGGGCCGCCTAAACAAGCGAAATGGACATCATTCTGGGTGATTTCTTCTGCCATCACATCAACCAAAATTTTTGCACTCGGCTCTTCCAAACCTTTCATTGCAAGCAAAAAGTGTTTGCCGGATAAATTATATTGATTGATTTGTTTGGCGAGTTCTCTTAAATGCTGGCAACCGATTGAAATAATGATGTTATCATTTTTGAAAATTTCATTCAAATCAGGCGTTAAAAACATATTATCGCTTAAACTCAAATACGGATTTTTGCGTGTTTCTTTCAATTCAATGAAATTCGGGGAGGTCGGAATATCATAAAGCGTGACTTTATCTACGCGATAATTTGCCGCATACCAACCTAAAAATGTGCCCCAACGGCCGCACCCGATAACAGAAATTTCTTTCATGATTAACCTCATTTAAAATTAACAGTTTATGTTAGTTTAACCAACAAAATTTTGATTGCAACAAATAATCAAGAAACAGTCCACAGAGATTGTCGTTCTTTTTGGCTCATTTTTTATAAAATTATGCTTGAAAAGTCAGATAAGGGCGGTTATAGTGCGGGGGTTAAAAGATAAATTAAAATAAGGTCAGAACAATGTCTAATGAAACAAATATTCATCGCGAATCGCGACTTGCTAAGTTAAATACATTAAAAGAAAAGGGGTATAATCCGTATCCTTATAAATTCGAACCGAATGCTTATGCCGCCGATTTACAGGAAAAATATAAAGATTTGGAAACGGGTGCGGATACCGAGGACAGAGTAACTATTGCCGGCAGGGCAATGGCTGTCAGAAACAGCGGTATGTTCATTGACCTTAAAGATAAGTCAGGAAAAATTCAGGTTTTTTGCCATAAAAATCATTTGAATGAGGCTGATTTAGAGCTTTTGAAATGTTTAGATGTGGGCGATTTGGTCGGCGTGAGCGGGTATATTCGCCGCACACCGCGCGGAGAACTCTCCGTGGCGGCAGAAAAATTTGATATTATTGCAAAATCTTTGCAGCCGCTTCCTGAAAAATTTCACGGTTTGACGGATATGGAAGCAAGGTATCGTCAACGTTATGTCGATTTTATTATTAATGACGAGGCTAAGGAAATTTTCAAAAAGCGTTGCCAAATCACTTCTGCTATCAGAAAGTATTTTGAACAGCACGGTTTTTTGGAAGTTGAGACACCGATTTTGCACCCGATTATGGGCGGTGCAAATGCGAAACCGTTTATTACGCACCACAACACCTTGGATATGGATTTGTTTTTGCGTATTGCTCCCGAACTTTATTTGAAACGTTTGGTTGTGGGCGGCTTTGACAGAGTTTTTGAAATCGGGCGCAACTTTAGAAATGAGGGTATCGATAAGAGCCATAACCCTGAATTTACGGCGTTGGAAGCCTATCAGGCGTATGCCGACTATAACACAATGGCTGATTTGATTCCGGATTTGCTCAAATTTGTGGCAAATGAGGTTTTAGGCACAACGGTTGTTAAATTCGGCGAGCATGAAATCGATCTTTCAAAGCCGTTTAAGCGCCGTTCGATTGTGGAGCTTTGCAATGATTATGCCGGCATTGATTTGATGAAAGCAGAAACACTTGAACAAGCTCAAGAAATGGCAAAATCCGTTGGGGTTGATGCTTCGGAATGCACTTCATGGGGCAAGGTTGTGCAAGAAGTTTTCGATGCTAAAGTTGAGGCTAATTTGATTGAGCCGATTTTAGTGATGGATATGCCGCGTGATGTTTCGCCGCTTGCTAAAACGCACCGTTCAAATCCGCGCTTGGTGGAGCATTTTGATGCGTATGTCGGGGGTATGGAAATGGGCTGCGCTTATTCGGAACTTTCAAATCCCTTAGAGCAAAGAGAGCGCTTTGAGAGCCAAGTTCAGGCACGCGAGCAAGGTGATGATGAAGCCCAAATGCTTGATGAGGATTTTGTGAACGCTTTAGAGAACGGATTTCCGCCGTCAGGAGGTATGGGAATGGGTGTCGATCGCTTGGCTATTTTCTTGACCGGCGCTGAAACCATTCGTGATGTAATTGCGTTTCCTACTCTTAGAAAGAGAGACTAAGATTGTCAAAAAAAGATCGTATTCAATCGCAGGCAAAATCATCGCTCGTTTTCAGAATTGTTTTGACGGCGGTGGTTTTGTCTGCATTTTCTTTGTTGGTTTTTGTATTTAAGTTAAACCATGAAGACAATGGGCTGAAAGCTGAAAAGTCGGTTGCTGTCGTGGTTATGGGAGAAGAGGTAAAACAAGAACCTGTTGTGCGGCAAGTTCAAGAAGATATAAAAAAGCCGATTTTGGAAAAACGTGTTGTTTCAACGTCTATCGCCGGTGTTTCGTCGGGGGTTGATGATGTCGCTTATATGATAGAGCAGGCAGGCGAGATTGAAAATAACGATGATTTTTTGATGGAAGATGAGTTCGGTCAGGCTTTGGATTTGGCTCTTGAGAGCGAATCGCAAGATGAACCGGATGAGGATTTTACAGCGCTCGAAGAAGAGACGGAAAAAGATGAAGCGCCCGTAAATGTTCAAGAAGGTGAAGAATATTTTGTTTCGGTGGTGATTGATGATATGGGAGTTAATCAGCAACGAACAAAAGAAATGATTGAAATTAAAGCTCCTTTGACGTCTTCGTTTTTGACTTATGGCAAGAATTTAGATAAGCATTATTTGGCGGCGCAGGAAGCCGGACATGAAATTATGATGCACACGCCGATGGAGCCGAAAGTTGAGGCAGATTTGGCTCCGGATACGCTGAAAATTTCAATGAGCAATGAACAAATTAAGGACGAATTTTTGAAAATGCTCTCAAAATTTGAGGGGGTAAATCTTAAGGGGATCAACAATCATATGGGTAGTCGCTTTACGGAGAGCGCCGAAAAGCTTGATGTGGTGATGAGAGTTTTGAAAGATAAGGGGTTGTTCTTTTTAGATTCTAAAACTTCGCAATATACACGAGGAGAGGAAGTTGCCAATCTTGAGAGGGTTGAATATGTTCAAAGAGATGTGTTTTTAGACAATGAAGATAACTATGATTATGTTTCAGCACAGCTTCAAAAACTCGAAAAAAAAGCAAAGGAAAAAGGGTATGCCGTTGGGATAGGTCATCCGAAAAAAGCGACAATTGCGGCACTTAAAGACTGGGTTAAGACTTTGGATAATAAGCCGATAAAGCTCGTTTTTTTGAGCGAATTACTTGAAATCAAGAAGCAGAAAAAATAAAAATTTTGTTTTTTGAAAAAAAATGCTTGACGGATAAAAAAAATACATTTATATATGCACATACATTTTGTAATGGTCCCATCGTCTAAAGGTTAGGACATCACCCTTTCACGGTGGTAATATGGGTTCGAATCCCGTTGGGATCACCAATAAAAAAGCACTTCTGATGAAGTGCTTTTTTTTGTTGACCCTAGGGATTCAAACCCAGGGTTCGAATTCTTGCTAAAACAAGAGTTTCTTGTTTTAGCTGCGGTCAAGTTTTACTGTAAATTCGCTTTGTTTGCTCACGCATCGCTCATTAACAGCAACTGATGCTCTCAGGCAAAAATAATTCGCCGGATTATTTTTGCACTGATAGCCGTTGGGATCACCAATACAAACAGCAGGTTGTAAAAAGCCTGCTTTTTCTTTTTAAATCAAGCATTTAACTGAGTTCGGATGTTGTGTTTTTGAAAACGGCACTAAAGGGAAATTTTACGAACTCGTTTAGGTAAGTATGTTGTAAAATTAAGCAGTCGTAGTGAAAAATACATTAAATGAATTTTAATATTTAAAGCTTAGCATAGAAAAATATCAATATTATGGCTAATAAAAATGTGGAAAAATCTATATCAAAAAACAATATATGAAATATATAAATCAAAAGAATTTTTGGGCTACAAGATTTTTGAATTTGAAAAAATGTTTGTGATTTTATGGAGTAATCAGCAAATGTTTTATTATAATATGGCTCATGCGAATAAATTTGGCAAAAATGAATTAGTTGCTATTCAAAAAAATATTCCCGATACTTATATGTTGGTTGCTTCAAGCAATATCGTTGATGATGATTCATTACCACTCAAAAAGGGAACGCCGTCATATTTGATGGTTTTAAATGCGCAAAATAAGATTGAAGAAAATACACCATTCAAAATATTGAGGGTCACAAATCAAACAACCGTGTCAGACTTTTGTGATGTAATAACCGATGTTTACAATAAAAAAGAAGACAGAGAATTATTGATTGACTACTTTACAAAAGAACTCTGTCTTGAAAATTGCTTTAGATATGTCGGATATATTGATAATGAGCCGGCGGGAGCCGTGGAGTTTTCAGAAGGAACAGAGGCGGCATGCGTATCATGGGGTGCGGTTAAAGAAGAGTTCAGAAGATGCGGCTTATATAGGGCTATGTTTGTGCATGCCATAAATAATGAAATAGACAGAGGAATAAATACAATAGTCTTGAATTCTTCGGAAATGGGCAGAGAAATCTATCTAAAAATGGGTTTTGTTCCTTTAGCAAATCGCTACAACTATATTTTGGAAAAATAAATTCTCAGCTCGTAACTTGCAAGCTTTACATCACCAATAAAAAAGCACTTCTGATGAAGTGCTTTTTTATTGGTGACCCTAGGGATTCAAACATATTATTTTTTAAAAATTAATTGCCTTTTAACTACAAAAATGTAAAATTATATATAGTTTGATATAGAAAAAGGAGCTAATTGATGCAGAAAAAGTGTTTGGAACCATGGATCAATGACGAAACGCGTATTTTAATTGTCGGCACGATGCCGGGTGATGAATCAATCAATAAACAAATGTATTATGCCAATTCTCGGAACAGATTTTGGACGTATATACAAGAAATTTTAAATACTGGTCAAACATTAGAAGAAAATACAAGAAAACAGTTTTTACAATCTTATCATATCGGTTTATGGGATAGTTTATCGGTTTGTCAAAGAGACGGGAGTTTAGATTCTAACATCAAAAATTATGAACCGAATGATTTTTCAAAATTTCAATCCGTTAAATATATTTTATGTAATGGAAAAAAGGCTTATAAGTATTTTAAAGAGAATAATGCCCAATATTTAGAGGATAAGAATCGAGAATGTTTTGAATTGCCGTCAACAAGTCCGGCAAATGCTTCCATATCCGAGGCGGAAAAATTTAAGAAATGGAAAGAGAAATTGCTTGAGGTTTTAGAAAAATAAAGGGAAATTTTACGAGCTTGGCAAACAAAATAACATACTAATATCAATGCATTGCATAGTTTTAAGCTGGTCAATTTAAACCACCGTTTAATTTCATCCGTATTTAAAAAAAGAAATTTTTAAGTCATTGATTTTGCAATGAAAAAAAACTTAAAAAATGAAAAAAGTTGTTGACTTTAAACGGTGGTTTTGTTACAATTAGACAAAATAGATTAATTTTAACAAAAGAGGTAAGTAGCGATGACTGAAGAAGAAGCACAAGAAAAGATAGAAGAAATTTTTCATGAAAATAACGGCTACGAATATGAAGAGGATTTTGAGGCTCCGTCTTCAGCTATAAAGTCTATTTTAAATATTGCTATACAGCAACCAGAAATAAATGTTATTGCAAGAGCTTTAAATATTTGTAATGTTCTAAGTGGGAGTAGTCGTAAGTTCCTTAGATCTAGAAGAAAAGGAGATAATTATTTTGGAAAATGTCATAGCTCATTAGCTATCTTAAAAGATTTGATTAAGAAATTTCCTGACCTAAAAGAAGAAGCCTTACCTATAAATGACGTTTTGTTTAATAAAATATCTTCTATGGAGTTTGCTAATTGTACCCCTGCACAGCTTTCCGATGCCGTCAACAGCTTGAGTTATGCAGTAGAAAATAATCCTAAATTAGCTGATACAGCTTATAAAATATTAAAAACAATAATGCAATCCAATAATTTTGATAGTATTTCACTTGTATGTGCATATTCTATTTTGAAGCACGCAGTTATATCTCACCCGGAGTTGGCGGATCAGGTTTTTCAAACTTATCAAACAACTTTACAATCAGATAAAAATAATGGAAATTCTCTAAAATCAGCCTATGAGGCTCTCGGCGAAATCGTTAAAGCTCAGCCGGAATTGGCAGGCAAGGTTTTAAAAACGCTTCAGACAATCAAAATCATTGATGATGATAACCGTAAAATGTGTGCTTATAAAGCCTGCATGAAGCATTTGCCGTTAGAAAAAACAATCGCCACGTATCCTGAAATTGAACAAGAGTTGCGCATTGCGCATAAAGGGCGTTTTGCAAGTGATGACGAATTTAGGTATGCGCTAACACATTTTCATAAAGAAAAGTTGGCAAATTCGATGATTTTCAGCGCACAGCAGCGTGTTATGAATATATTGATGTCCATGGCTTATGCTGAAAAGTATACCGATATCCGGACGCAGGAAATACGTGAAAAAATAGCTAAAAAAGAGCAAGAAATCGGGCTGGCAAAGAAACAGCTAAAAGAACCGACAACCAATGAGGTAACAACAGAAGCCGAAGAACAGACGTCGTTTTGGCAGGCAAGACTTAAAGAAGTAGAAGGAGACGATGATAAAAATGTTATCGCATTTATAAAGTTCAATCTTGCGGTATGGGAAGAAGTAAAAAACAATCCAGAGGCAGAAATCGAAAAGAGATTGCAAATAAAATTGCAAGAATTTGAAAATAATCCGGAAAAAGAAATACTGGCACAAATAAAGCAGCTACAAAAAGATAAAAATAATCTTGAACAAGAAATAGTGAAGCAAAACAAAGCTTTGCAGGAAGAAGCGCTGGCTTTCCGCAAACCTGATGCGCCGCAAGATGTAAAAGACTATTTTGAGGAAAACAATGATTGGTTATTGCCCGCAAGTTTCAAAGGTGCTGCGGTATTTAAAGAATATTTTCCGGCTTATATTAAAACAATTCAAAACCATAATCAGAAGAATCCGGAAGATAAATTATCTATTCACGATGCGGTTTATTGGTTGCCGGAACCGATGAGCGATGAAGCCAACTTTCGTTTTGCGCAATTTATTCAGAAGAACATCATTTATCAAACAGTCGATGAAACCGGCAAACATAAAATGGTTCATCGTCCGTTGAACGAGCTTAAAATTATCGCTCAAAACTGGAAAGCCTTGGAAAACAGATTGCAAAATCAAGGCGAAAATTCGGAGATTGCCAAACTCAAATATAGTGATGTGCTTTCTATTTGCCAAAGTGTCAAATATGAGGATCAACGCCATGACGGGTTTGCAATTGAGGCGGCAAAACATAGCACGCCGGAAGCAGAATACCATAACTGCGAAGATATTTATTTGGCAGGCTTAAAAGTACCTGAACCGTTTGACAACAAAAAAGAATTTAAAGAAGGTAAATATACCGGAAGATTTTTGCCGCGCGATGATGTGCGTACCGGCTTTTTCGGTGATTATACCAACTGCTGCCAACACTTTGGCGGTGCCGGTCATTCGTGTGCCGTTTCAACGGTTAAACACCCGTTCTCGCAGCTTTTCGTGATTGAAGATGAAAAAGGCAAAATCATTGCCGGTTCGTGGACATGGGAAAATACCGAAGGAAAATATCGTGATGTTTGCTTTGACAATATTGAATCTCTCGGAGAATTAAGCAGCAGACCGGAACTGAATAAAATTTATGAACAAGTCGGCGAATATTTAACCAAAGAGCAAAATTGCCACAAAGTAACCATCGGTTTGGGCTATCAAGATGCCGATGTGTCCGGTTATACATCAACAGAAGCTGTGCCGTTGCCGAAATTATATGGCAAAGATGGTACGAACAGCTATTCCGATGCCCGTTCACAGGTATTATTAGCAGAAAATCC
>CAJOLB010000071.1 GCA_905235385.1 uncultured Alphaproteobacteria bacterium
ATAAAACACGCCTGACAGGTCGCCGATTTATCAAAATCATTACCCCGGGCGAAAACAACATCTACAACAGCGACAGCTACGATTCGCGCATCATTGCAAAAGCTGAAGACGGTGTTATCGGCGAAATCAAAAAATGCCCGAAGAAAAACGAATTCTGCCTTGTCAAATTTGAAACGATTGAAGGCTGGATTCCGAAGAAAAACGTTTTCGGCGTTTATGAAGACGAAGTCATCAAATAAATTTTTCGCCCCTTTTTGCTAAAAACGCAAAAAACTCTTGCAATTTAAAAAGTTTAAAGTATTTTAGGTTCATTGCCGGTTTAGCTCAGTTGGTAGAGCAACGCATTCGTAATGCGTGGGTCGGTAGTTCGAGTCTACTAACCGGCACCATAAAAAAACTCCCTTTATGGGAGTTTTTTTGTGGTATCCGTTAGAGGTGAGAACTACCGAAAAAGGTGTTCGACAAGGAGGAGAGGCAGACGAAAGTATGCCGGTGAGGCATAGCCGAACGACGACGAAGCAACCATTTATCTTTCAAAAAAATTATAATTTTCACAACAACTTCATCTCAACGCACATTTTATAAAACGCGGAGAATAAGTCAGATAATAAGAAACACTTTTTCAAGCGACAGGAGTGTACATGAACGTACATGACTTAGCTTAAAAAAGTGCTTCTGTACTTAGCTGACCATTATACGCGTTTTTATCAGCATTTTAATCTTTTGCCTGATGAACAACAACCTGTTGGAACGGAATCTCAATCCCCTCTTCAATAAAACGCTTATTGATTGCAAACCTGAGTTCGCTCGGAATAATCCACCCTTCCCAAATGTTGTTAGAATAACATCTCAAATCGAAGTCAAGCGAACTTGCACCGAAATCTTGGAAAATCACATACGGCGCCGGATTTCTTAAAACTTTCGGATTCGCATTTGCACACTCCAACAAAATGTTTTTAACCTTTTCAACATCTGTTCCATAGGCCACCCCGACAGAAACATTAAGCCGTGTCCAGTTGTTGCCGTGTGTCATATTAATCACTGATGAAGAAAGCAAAGTCGCATTCGGCACAATCACGCTTGTTTTCTTAAATGTTTCAAGCTCGGTTGAACGAATATTGATTTGTTTGATTTTTCCTTCTTCGCCGGCAATATTCACCCAATCGCCGACCTTAAACGGCCGCTCAAACAAAATAATGATACCCGAAACGAAATTGTTAATCACATTCTGCAAACCAAAACCGATACCGACCGACAACGCACCGGCGATAACCGTTAAGTTTGTTAAATCACCGCCCATCGCCATAATGGCAAACAAGAGCGAAAGCACAATACCGATAAAGTTCACAAATGAATCAAGCGAGTGCCTGATACCTTCATCCACTTCCAAATGCGTAAAAGCGTTTTGCATCAAATGGCTTCGAAACATTTTAACGAGCGAATACGAAACAATGAACACTAAAATACCGAAAACAATCGCCACAAGCGAAATCCGAATACCGCCGATATTAAAACCGAACAAAATCTTTTTCACAAGATGCATCAAAAAGTCGCTTGAAAATCCCCATAATGTCAAAAGTCCGAAAATAAAGGCGCAAACCAAAAGCGGATTAACAATCATACTCAGCACAAAATTAACTTTAACCAACAATGAACGTCTGGCATGAAAGCTTTTTCCCCACAATCCGACAATAAAGATTCGCGTAATGACGATTGCGAAAAAGGCTTTAACGACCAAAAATAACGCAAATAAAACCGCACTGAGGATATATCGATTCAAAACATATGACGACAAATTCGGATACCCGAGCAAAGCAACGCCTAAAATACCCATCATAATTATTGCCGTAAGCACATTAATTCTAAAAGAGATAGCTCGTCTTTCATCAGTTGCATCTTCTTCGGGCACCAAAATTTTAGCCGTCAGCAACATAATGGAAACAACTTTTGCAAACGAACAAAAGACCACCAATAAGTTAATCAAAATCGTTTCATAATTAGCATGAACGGCCAATCTTTCCAAGACGGTCGGCACCGCCACCATCAGCATACTCAAATTTATGGCGTGCCAAATTTTAATGGCTTTTCTGTTTGATAAATTAAGCGGACGCCACTTTTCTTTAAAAGGAGCCAAAACAACGAGCGCGATAGCCCGTCCCAAAACAATATATAAAAGCCAAATCAAAACAATATTCAAAAATTTTCCGAAAAGTCCCGTCGAAAAAACTTTTGAACCGAGCATCCAGCCCAAAAAGCCTGAAATAATAAACGCGGGAACCAAACCGTATGCGAAGGCGTTTGCAACAGCCGCAATCAGTTTCTGAAAACTGGTCGGGCATTCATTTTCTTCTTTATATCCCCAGTTTTTCAAAATAAACCGTCTGATTAAAAGTCCGAGCCAAAGAGACACGAAGACAATAAAGATAAAGGGGATAATATATGTTACCACATATGCGCGAGAATCATCGTCAAGTCGCTGATACCAATGAATAGGAGATTGCACAATATCCCAAAAGAACACCACGAGTGATTTAAAACTTGCAAAAAAGATTTGCGGCAACAAAAGCACTTCCTGCTTATCAACCAAACTTCCGATAACCTTTTGACTTTTAAAGTTCAAAATAAGCATATTAAGGTTATCAATTTTAACCTGTAAAATATCCGTTTCGGCAACTCTGCTTTTGAGCAAAGCCAGCTCATCTTTAAGTTCTTGTCTCTTAGATGTAATCTCGGCGAGTTCTGTTTCGCCATCTCCGGCTTCGCCCAACGCATCAAGCTGTTTTTGGACAAGTTTTATCTCTCGTTCATTCAAACGTTTTGTTTCGTTCAAATCATTTGAAAGATTATAAAGCTCCGCTGTTTGTTTATCAATATCATCAACCGAAATTTGATCGAGCTTCAGATTTTCTTCTATGTTTGTAAGTTTTTCAGAAATCTGCTTAAAATCAACATTATATGACAAATCGGCAGCATGTGCTGAAAAGACCAAGAACAAAGAAATATATAAAACTCTCAAAAATATCCGCATAATCATCTCCTATTTTTTCAAAATCAATTTCATAACATCATAAGCATTCCGAGCAATATCAGCCCTTAAATTATCGGCAACAGTCCAAAAGCTGAAACCGTTTTCAACCGACAAATCGCTCCTAAGCCTTGAAACATAAATATCATTTTCACCTTGAACATCATTCAGGCTCACATATCCGCCGTCAAGCTGCTTGTCAAAAACAACGATACCCTGTGTTTCTTTCATTATTGAGCGCACCTCATCAACATCAACATCTTCCGCAGTCTGAGCATTCACGAACACTCCCGCCCCGATAAAAGCAGGAATATATGCCAAATTCGCGTGAACTTTCATATTTCCGCCCAAAACCTTTTTAATTTCCACATTAACACTCCATTCGGCTTGCGTTTCCTCGCCAATAAATTCACCAACCTGAGGCAAAACATTAAATGCAATCTGTTTTTTGAAGATTTCTTCATCATCAACAATCGGCGCATTCATATAAATTTTGCGTGTTTGAGAAAACAGTTCATCCATCGCTTCTCTGCTATGAAATGATGTTGAAAGATAAGCGCTCGCAACAATCCTGACCAAGCCGTATTTTGCATTAACTTTTGAAAGCGGCTTCAAAATTTGTGTCACAATCGCACAAGGAATAGAAACAATATTTTTCTTTGCATCATCAACGGCAGAATCATTCAAACCGGCAACAATCATCGGCACATTTTCATCTGTGGCCGTTGCGCCCGAACAATCCACAATTTTCACATTTTTTTCTGCTGCTTTCGGTAAATATCTTTTAGCGATTTCAAGGTTGCAGGCAAAAATGGCAACATCTGCTTTCGAAAAATCAAACTCATCTAAATTAAGAACATCTAAATCTTCATCTTCGCCGTATGAAACAAGCGTGCCGAGCGGACTTTTCGGCTCAAGCGCAATCACATCTTCAACGCTCACATCATTTTCGCTCAAAATGCCCAAAATTTCACGTCCTAAATTTTCGCTTGCACCGACAACTGCAATCTTAACCATCTTTTTTTCCTTTTTTATTTAAAACATTTAAGCCTTCTTTATCATAAAATTATTGATAAATAGATAATATTTAAAAAAAAAGATGTAATATATCAAAATCATTAATGAGTTAATTAAATATCGTCATATAATCGCCGTTGTCTTTCAAAATTCGGCTTATTAAAATATATGATTAAATCTGTCAATCAACACTTGACGAGCAGCAACACAAATTATAATATGCAGTTATAACTCGTCTTCATTATTTTTTTAAAGGAATTACAATATGTTTTCAAAAATTTTAAGAGCAACGTTGCTTATTTTGCTTACAGCCTTTTATATCAACAACCTTGTAACCCATCTTGACAATTGGTATGGCGTCGTTGTTTACAACCGTTTAAACTTTATCATCTTGGTTGCGATTTTATATTTGGCTTCAACTTTCTTCAAGTTCTTTGAATTGTTTTTTGGTATTGTTTTGGTCGGCGGTATTTTATTCCATGGATATATGTATTACAAAACATATTCTGCTGAAACCACTGCCGAACAACAATGGGATAACGGAATGCATAAAGCAAAAAGATGCTCCGGAAAAGGTGTCAACTGGTATACAAAATTAAACGACAGTTGCTACTAATCCTAAAAAAGCACCCGATCGGGTGCTTTTTTCTTGTAATGAGAACCCCCGCACCACGTGCGAAGGCCTAAAGCTAGATAAGGAGCCCTTCTTCCAGGCTCTCATCATACCATGCCGGCAGATAGGCAGCCTCCAAAAAT
>CAJOLB010000072.1 GCA_905235385.1 uncultured Alphaproteobacteria bacterium
GGTTTGATTGTTTGTATGAAGGGATTTTTTGAGCGTAGTCAAGGTGAGCTAAAAAGGCAAATCGATTCGATTCAATCGCTTGGCGCATCGTTTCAAAGTGTCGCTTTAAATACACCGTTTCATTTTCGGGAGCTTGGTCTTTTATTTGAGAAAACCGCCAAATGTCATATATGTCTTGTCCGTCTTCGCTCATGAAAAAGTGGTTGCCTGAAATAAGGTAATCATAGTCTATTTGTTTCAAGAAGTTTTCGAATTCTTCTTCCCATCCGTCGTAGGTGAAAAAATCAACTTCATATCCGACCATTGTTTTTATTTTTAAATTTTTTCCTGCGTTGCGAATTTCTTCTGCGTGCTTATTGCAGGGAATAATCATTTCTTCAAAAGTTTGGTGCGCGAGATTTTTTATTTCATCAAAAGCAGGGGATTGGTTGATGTTTTTGTGGATTGTTAAATGATCTGATATGCCGATCGTTTCAAACTCGAGGCTTTTGGCTTTAGAAACCATTTCTTCAATCGTGTTTTCGCCGTCCGAAAAAATGGTATGCGTGTGAAATGTTGATTTTTGCATCATTTTTTCAGGTGTCCTAATATTGCGGTGATTGCCGCCGGTGTCATTCCCGGAATTCTTGATGCTTCGCCGATTGTTGAGGGTTTGACTTTTGTGAGCTTTGAAACAATTTCTCTTGATAGCCCGCCTATCTTTGAATAATCAATGTCTTCTTTAATTTTTAGGTTTTCGTCTTTTTTGAAAACTTCAATATCTGCCATTTGTCTTTTAATATAACCGGCATAGGTTGATTCGATTTCAATCTGTTCGATAACTTTCGAATCGAAGTCTTTGATTAAAGGGAATAAATTAAAGATTGTTTCACGTGAAACATTTGCATAGCCGAGAAGGTTAAAAAGCGTTCGGGAAGTTCCGTCATGATTGATTGAGATGCCGGCGCTTTTGAGGTCTGCATAATTTATTTTTGTTGCAAGGGCATATTCGCGCAGAGATTCAATTTGATCTTTTTTTGCTTTGAATTTTTGATATCTTTCTTCGCCGACCAGTCCGATTTCGTAACCTTTTTCTGTCAGGCGTTGGTCCGCGTTGTCTGCTCTCAAATAAAGACGATATTCCGAGCGAGACGTAAACATTCGATAGGGCTCATCAACCCCTTTGGTGATAAGGTCGTCAACCATCACGCCGATATAACCTTCGCTTCGGTCAACAATAAAGGATTTGTCTTTTTTCTGAGCTTTTAATGCGGCATTGGCGCCGGCAAGCAGCCCTTGTGCAGCGGCTTCTTCGTAACCGGTTGTTCCGTTAATTTGTCCGGCTAAAAACAGATTAGGGACTTTTTTAACCTCAAGTCTGTTATTTAATTCCTGAGGATTGACAAAGTCATATTCAATCGCATAGGCCGGACGCAAAATTTCGACATTTTCAAGACCTTTGATCGTATGGATAAAGGCATCTTGAACATCAGCCGGCAAAGAAGTTGAAATGCCGTTCGGATAAACAACGTTTGTGTTATATCCTTCCGGCTCTAAAAATATTTGATGAGAGGTTCTGTCCGCAAATTTAACAAGTTTGTCTTCTATGCTCGGACAATAACGCGGGCCGACACCGGTAATCAGGCCGGAAAAAAGTGCACACTTTGAAAAGTTGTCTCTGATAATTTTATGAGTTGTTTCGTTTGTGTGGGTAATGTAACAGTCAATTTGTTTTTGAGGCAAGTTCTCGGTTAAAAAAGAAAACGGTTCGGGGTTTTCGTCGCCGCTTTGTGCTTCTAAAACGGACCAATTAATCGTGTTGCCGTTTAAGCGGGCAGGGGTTCCTGTTTTTAAGCGCCCGAGTGTTAATCCCATTTCTTTTAAATACGGTGTTATACCTTTGCATGAAGGATCGCCGACACGCCCGCCGACAGAGGTTTCGTGGCCAACAAACATAACACCGTTCAAAAATGTTCCGGTTGTTAAAACCACAGCTTTTGAGGTTATTTTTTCATCGTTTGAAAGGATAACGCCCTTAATGCCGTTTTGATCAAAAAGCAAGCCTTCGACAGAATCTTCCATAATTGTTAAATTCGGTTGGTTTTTTAAAAAGGCAAGCATATATTTTTTATAAAGTTCGCGGTCGGCCTGAGCACGCGGACCTCGAACAGCCGGACCTTTTGATGAGTTAAGCATACGAAACTGGATACCGGCTTTATCTATGACTTTTCCCATTAAGCCGTCAAGCGCATCGATTTCGCGCACCAAATGTCCTTTGCCAAGCCCACCGATTGCCGGATTGCAAGACATTGCACCGATGGTGGATATCTTGTGCGTAATAAGAACCGTTTGTGCGCCGATACGCGCAGCCGCTGCCGCAGCTTCACAGCCGGCATGTCCTCCGCCAACAACGATTACATCAAAAAATTTGTTCATTTATTCTTTCCTTTTAAGTTGTTTGCACTATACGCTTTCGTATTTAAAATTCAAGAAAAAAGTTGATAAAAAAAAGCAGTCTGGTTTTTACCAAACTGCTTTTTTTAACGCTTCAAGATGATTGCCGGATTATTAATGTTGTAAAAGATCTGAAAATATACATCATCCTCCGGAATATCTATCAGAGATGTTTTTGTTTTGTCTTCAATCCAAAAATAACCTTCCAAGATACGCGGTTCTTTGATTTTTTTTCGTAAGTCGTTCAGTTCGACAAGCCGATCTTTCAAAATAGCGACATCTTCTTGATTTAACAATTTTCCGCCGAAATTTTCCGCAAAAGAGGCGGCTTCGAAAAAGTCATCAGTTCTTTTTTTGCAGGACATATCGTGAATGACAAGATCCGGCGCAATACGATAACCGATAATCGGAATTTTGTGGCGTAACTCTTTCGTTTCAACCCCGTCATTATATACATAACAGGGTTCAATAAAGTTTTTGTTTTTCGGGATAGGCTTTTTGAAAAAGACATCTCCGACAACCTGTTTGCGTTCTGGCGGAAAAAACAATGTATCCAGCAGAAGCACCAGAAAGATTAAGAGAATAATGGTAAGAGACATAAGAATATATTTTAATAGTTTTGAGTAATTCTTTTGAGTATAATAATTTTTTTCGAAACTTCTTTTAAGCGATTCTTTTTAAAAGTCAACACACTAAATAATTTTTTTAAATATGATTTTTAGATTTAAATACGCCGTTCATATATTTTAAAATAAGTATTTCTTTTAAGTTGTTGTTTTTAGATTCTTTTTTGTTTTTTAAGTTTCTCATCAAGAAAAAATAAACTTATTTACGTTAACTATTTTTTAAATACACCGTTCTAAACTTAAAGATTCAACTTTAAGCCCTAAGACTTTGTTTTTAAAATAAAGATTTGTTTTCTTATTTCCCGATACAGAAGGAGCCGAAGATTTTATCTAAGATTTCATCAACTTCTATCTGACCGGTAATTTTGCCAAGAGCGCGAGCTGCGAGGCGAATATCTTCTGCAGACAGTTCAATCGGTTTGTTAAAACTGAATGTCTCAAGGTTTTCAAGACATTCTTTTAAAGATTCGCGATAGCGTGCGCGGGTAATAATCTGGGTTGATTGAGAAGAGAAAGTGTTTTGAATGGTTAATTTGATTTTATCAAACAATTGAGGCAATCCGTCCTTTGTTTTTGCAGACAATAAAAGACAGCCTTCTTTTTCAAAGGCTGATTTTTGATCACGCTTAAGTAAATCTGATTTGTTTGCGATATAAATCGTTTTGTTTTGATCTAAATTTTGGAAGATTGCTGTTGAATCTTGCGTGGCGTCAAAAACAGCCAAAACCAAATCAGCTTCTTTGGCTTTTGAGTGTGCAATTTCGATTCCTTGTTTTTCGATTTCAACAATTAATTTTTCGATATATATTTTTTTATCCATAAATCATTTCCTTGGCAAAGAAAAGCGATATGCCGATACCAATTCTGTTATTGAAAAACGTGTGATTTAATTGTTAATTAAACAATTAAATCACATGTTAAATAATTGCAATTCCAATTATTTAACATCTAATTCTTCATTGGAGAATTAGATGTTAAATTAAGAAACATTACAACTACGAAAAGCAACTTGCTTTTCTGCATCTATCGGCATACCATCTTTTCAGTATAATAACAGTTACTTGAAGAGTTATTCCTCAATAACTGATATTATCGGTTGAACTTCTTTGCAAAATTCTTGGGTACATATGGTTCATCAATAGGCAGTGCTTTTTCTGGTGCTATATGGGAAAGCAATCCGACGGCTTGTAATTCTATTTCAGCACCATCATTTGCAATCAAATAAGTCATTCCTTTATCCGTAATTACAAGAAGGAAATCATCAT
>CAJOLB010000073.1 GCA_905235385.1 uncultured Alphaproteobacteria bacterium
ATAAACGGTATGCTTCGGCCGTAACAACGAAGCCGCCCGGAACGGCGATTCCGCATTTTGTCATTTCACCGAGGTTTGCTCCTTTGCCGCCTGCAACATTTACATCATTCTTGCTGATTTGATTAAAATCGAAAACCAACATTTTAGGCCTCCACGTATTTTCTGATTCCGCTTTCAATAAAAGTGCGGAAAATTTCATCAAAATATTCTGTGTCAAATTGTGCTGAATTCGTAACAATTACAGAAATGCCTGCAAAGACATTGATGATTCCTTGAACGTCAACTTTTTTTGCTACATTGTGGCTTATCCACCAGGCGGCAATTTCTTCAAGCGTGTCTTTATAGACAGCCGCTACTCTGTTTGCGTCTGCCGGTGTGTCACGGTGCAAGATTTTCATGCTTTCGCGGTAAATGCTCTGTGTTTCGGTTTTGCGCTTCAAGTCAATGCACCATTCGTAGGTTTTATCAGCCAAAAATTTGGTCGGGTCTTTAAGCTGTTTTTTGAATTCAGGCAGAACCGCATTGAATTTTTGTTCCGCGCGGTATTTTACAACATCAACTACAAGCGCATCTTTGTCTGCCCAGAAATTGTAGAAGCTGCCCTGTGCAATGCCTGCGCGCTTGGTGACTTCTCTTATGCTCAACGTTTTTGCGCCTTTATCATGAAAGAGTTCTATCGCTGCTTCCATCAGCTTGGTCTTTATTTCGGATTTTTCATCATCAGTAAAAGCTTTTCCCATTTTACGCTTCCTTTTGCAAGCCTGTGAACAAATAAATCAATGTTCATAGCTAAGTTAGCACAGACTTACAAATTTGTCAATGAACATCAAGAAAAATGTTCACAGAGTGTGAGTTCTTGCTTTAAGATTCAGCGCAAGGTATTGAAAATTCCAGATTTTAGTGCAATTATGTTAGCAGTTGCTAACTTGTAACAGGAGAATAATCATGCTTTCTGAAAATCAGAAAAAAGAATTGAATAAAAAGGCTCGCAAAGTGATGAAAAGCAAAAAGCTTTTCAAGGCTGAAATTGCAAAAAGATTTGCACCTTCTGAAACTGAGAAAATCTGGGCTGATGCGGAAAACCGCTTATTTGAGCTTTATGCATCACATACAGATTTGCCTAAAGGCGTAAGTGCACATACTGATTCGTTTATTTTCCCTGCGGCGGCAATTTATCTTGCAATGAAAGAAGCAGATTCAGAAATTGCATACGACATAATGAAAACAAAAATGGCTGAAAAATCAGATAAAATGGGGCAGATGATAGCAAAATGCTGCCGTTTTCCGGGCTTCAAAAAATTCTTTCTTAACATGTGGGATACTATGAGCCACAAAATGTTCGGCGAAACAGCGGGCTTTAAGAATATGTTTTATCCAAAAGAAAAGAGCTGTTTCCGCATGGATATTACCCAGTGTCCGTATCATACTTATCTTACAGAAGCCGGTTGCCCGGAGCTGAACATTCTCTTCTGCGAAAACGATGTTCATTCTTACGGCAATCTGCCCGGGCTTAAGTTTACAAGAACAAAGACAATCGGTGCCGGCGATGAGCTCTGCGATTTTAAGATGGAGCTTTTATGATAGTCCAAAAAACGAGCGTTTTTCCGGCTTCAAGGAAAACTATTTTTGAAAATTTGCTGAAACTTGAAACATTGCAGTATATCGCGTTTCCGTATGCGACATTTACGCCTCTCGATGTAGATTCTTCGTTTAAGTGGGGCGTCGGTACAGCTTCGTCTTATAAATTCAAACTTTTCGGATTTATCCCGATGGGAACGCACACAATCAGAATAGAACGCTTTGACGAAAAAACAGGCGTTTCAAGCAAAGAAGGCAACAAATTCGTTTCAGTCTGGAATCATGAGATTTTTCTTGAAGAGATTGACGAAAACAATACGGAATATACCGACAGAGTTACAATCAAGGCCGGTTGGAAAACTTTTTTCGTGTGGCTCTGGGCAAATGCGTTTTACGCCCACCGGCAGCGCAAATGGAAAAAGCTGCTAATAAGGAAATGATTATGAAAAATAAATGGCAAAAGCTTATTTTGAAAATCTGTTTGTGGATTGCTGTTGCTTTTGTGGTTGCAACTGCAATTTTGTGTCTTATTTCTGCGCCTCGGGGCAAGACAGACCCAACAGAAATGACTTTTTACGAATATGGTGTTCAGAATGAAAAAACGGTTGTACTTATACACCCTTCTGTTGTGTATTCAGATTTTTTTGAATATGTCGTGCCGCTTTTGCAAGATGATTTTCATGTAATTGTTCCAGCGATGCCCGGCTATGATAAGACGAAGCCGCAAAGCAATTACACAAGCGTAGAGCAGATTGCAGCCGGAATTGAGCAATGGCTTTTGGAGCGTGATATTTGGGCGCCTGATGTAGTTTATGGCTGCTCGATGGGCGGTTCTATTGCGCTGCGCATGGTCGCAAATCAGAATGTCAAAATTCAATGTGCAATTATGGACGGCGGAATTACGCCTTATAAAGCGCCGTGGGTTTTTACGCGTTGGGTTGCGCTTAAAGACTGGGCGATGATGATGCTCGGCAAAGCCGGTGGAATTGAGCTTTTAGAAAAGGCTTTTGCCACAGACGATTATTCTGAAGACGATTTGCTTTATATTGCCGATGTTTTTGATTTTGTCTCAAGCCGCACAATCTGGAACACCTTTGATTCGTGTAACAATTATAAGCTTCCAAAACCGATTCAAAATCCTATTTCTTCATGGTATACACCGGTTGAATATTGGTATGGCGAAAAAGAAAAGGGCGAACGCAAAAAAGATTTTGCCTTTATGAAAAAGAATTATCCTGGTGTTGAGTTTGTCGAAATGAAAGGTCTTGGCCACGCTGGCATGGCAACACTTCGGCCAGAAGAATTTGCCGAAAGAGTAAAACAACTAGCTGATTTTTGAAATGTTTAAGCTGTTTTTTGAAACAACATATATTATTGTCGTTCCGTCGTTTAAAGATACCCTTGTGCATCATCATAATATGCTTCATGTGTTTTTTAGTAACAGTGAACTGGTGATGAAGGCCGGTGGAAAAACGGTCAGCGGTAAAGTAATAATTCTTGAAAACGATGTTGAACATAAGGCTCCGGAAGGCGAAATTGCATTTTTTCTTTTTGTAGATCCTACTTCTCATTTTGCTGAGGTTTTACGCGATAAGTTTTTAAAAGGGCTGCCAGTTGTGGCGGTAAATTTTTTTCATGCAGATTTTGATAAGGCAGGTCTCACCGAAGAAATCATCAAAAAAACTGTTGTAGATTTTGCCGGGGATTTTGAGTTTTCAAAGCTCAATCTTGATGAAAGAGTTCTTCAGATATTAAAAAATATTGATGATTTTGAACACCTTGGAGAGCGAGTTAAAGACCTTGCAGAAAAATACTCTTATTCAGAAAGCTATCTTACACATTTATTTAAAAGCGAAACGGGGATTGCCCTTAAAAGCTATCTTCTTATGAGGCAGTTTGAATATGTTTGGCATCAAATAATGAAGGGGAAAAGTCTGACAGACGCCTCAATGGATGCAGGCTTTTCATCTCCATCACATTTTTCTGATGTCTGCCGAAAGCTCACCGGAATAAGCGTAACAAAAGCAATCGTTTAAAAAGCAGATTTATAGAAGTGACATTTTTCTTTTTATCATATCATACAGCTATGTGAGGTTTGATATGATAAGTCAAAATTATTTACAGTCTACAAGGCTGCTTGATTTTAATTCATCTTCGATAAAAAAACTTGTAGAGAGCAGGGGCTGGAAAAAACTTTCGCAGCTTGAACAAATCAAAGCAATTTATAATTTTGTTCGCGATGAAATTCTTTTTGGTTATAACATTGATGATGACATTCCTGCGTCAAAAGTTTTAAAAGACGGCTACGGGCAGTGTAATACCAAGGGAACGCTTTTTATGGCGCTGCTTCGTGCCTGCGGGGTGCCATGCCGTGTTCATGGTTTTACAATAGATAAAAAACTTCAGAAAGGGGCGATGACAGGTTTTGTTTATAAAAATGCTCCAAAGAATGTTTTTCACAGCTGGGTAGAAGTTTATTTTGAAGATGTCTGGTATGAGCTTGAGGCCTTTAT
>CAJOLB010000074.1 GCA_905235385.1 uncultured Alphaproteobacteria bacterium
GGTTGACATCTAAAACAAGCTGCCAATCTTCATCTGACATACGCATAAATAAATTATCACGCGTTAAGCCTGCGTTGTTAACCAGAATATCAATTTGTCCGAATTTGGCTTCCACATCGGCAACAAGCTGTTTGATTTGGTCGGCGTTTGAAAGGTTTGCGACAAAGCATTCAACGCCTTCGCCCAATTCGGCTTTTAATTTTTCCATGCCTTCGGAGCGCATATCCGTTAAGGCCAGTTTTGCGCCTTGGGCATGGAGTGTGCGTGCGATTTTATCGCCCAAACCCCCTGAAGCTCCGGTAATCAATGCAACTTTATCATTTAACTGAAACATGGTTTTTCCTTTCACCTATAAGTTTTTTGCAAGTTCTTCAATTTGCGTCGAAGTGCTGATTGAAGTTGTGTAAATTTCTTTGTTTGAACGTTTTATCATATTCGATAAAACATTTGACGGACCGATTTCGATGATGTCGGTGATGTCATTGTTAAATAAAAAGCGGGTTGTTTCACGCCAGCGAACTCTTCCGGTAATTTGTTTGATAAGGTTTTGAATGATTTCTTGTTTTGAGGAAGATACGGTTGCCGTAAAATTTGAAATAAGGGGGATTTTCGGTTCAAAACTTTGAACATTTTTTAAGGCTTTTGACATGATATCTTCGGCAGGTTTCATCAAAGGGCTGTGAAACGGTGCACTGACAGGCAGCATGACGGCTTTTTTGGCACCGAACTCAGGGGCAATTTCGATTGCTTTTTCAAGCGAGGCGATGTGCCCTGAGAGAACGACCTGACCGTCTGCATTGTCGTTTGCGGCAACGCAGCATTCGCCTTCTTGAACGCACGCTTCAACCAAAGAATCGATGTCTTCGTAAGACAAGCCTAAGATGGCAGCCATGCCGCCGAGGCCTAAAGGAACGGCTTTTTGCATGGCATCTCCGCGCAGGCGCAAGAGTTTTGCCGTGTCTGAAAGAGAGAAAACACCTGATGTGCACGCAGCCGCGTATTCGCCCAAAGAATGACCGGCAACAAAGCAAAGTTTTGAAGAAAGATCAATTGAAAATTCTTTTTGAAGAACGTTAATCACAGCCATCGAAACAGCCATAATCGCAGGTTGGGCGTTTGATGTTAATGTGAGCTCGGAGAGGGAACCTTGTGTCATCAACTTAAAAAGATTTTGATTTAAGGTGTTGTCAACTTCATCAAAAACATCTTTTGCGGCTTTGAAATTTTGATAAAGTTCAAGCCCCATGCCGACTTGCTGAGAGCCTTGTCCAGGAAATACAAAGGCGTATTTGACCATAAAAAACCTCTTTTTATTAATTATTTATTGGGAATTTAAAGATAAATTTATTTAAAGTCAAGTTTTATCAAACATATGTTTAAAAGGTTATATGGCAGGGCTAAAGAAGATATCTGTTGTCAGTATTTTGAATAAAGGAATGCGGTTTTATACAACCGCGTTAAAGTCTTTTTTATACCAAACATATATTGATGTTGAATGGATTATTATCGATAATACAGGGCAAAATGTTTTAAGAGAAAAACTCAGCAGATATTTGAAAGGCACAGGAAAAATAAAGGTTTTTGCAAATGAACGGGAACTTAATCAGGCTCAGGTTCTGCAAGAGGCTTTTTCTTTGTGCGACGGCGAGTTTATTGCTTTTTTGGATTTAAATGATTATTGGACAAGAGATAAACTTGCAAAACAAGTTGCTTTTATGCTTCGTTTTATGGCGCCGTTGAGCCACACAAGCTATGCGTTCGGTGATGATAAGTGCAATTTGCTTTCAATCGGCTGTTATCACAGTTTAAGAGAACTCAATATGCTCAATTACAGCCTTAAAAATCCGGTTTCAAACTCAACGATTATGATTGCAAGAGATAAGGTCAGGCTCGATTTTTCAAGGTATGAACTGGATAATTCGGATTTTGATTTTATGACCTTTTTGCTCAAGCAGGGGTTTGTTTCGTCAGGACTTAGCGAAGTGATGACGCTCTGCAGACCTATTTTTGATAAAGAAAAACAAAATAAAATTGATATGCTTGTTAAACAGCTTTTGATTGAAAATCCCGAAGACAAGGCCACGAGGTTGCGCGTTTTGGAACATTATGCAAGGTCTGCGCTCAATGTTGAAGGGCTAAAACTTGATCCGAGTATTTGTATCGGGTATGATGTGGTGACAAGTTTGAGAATTTTAAGAGAATATAAAATTTGAGGTGAACGATAATGACTAAAAAAGCAAAAAAGAAAGAAACAAATTTAAGAAAATTTTTGAAAAAACTTGTCGGTTTTTCATTTATTGTGATTGGTGTTTTGTTTTATGTGGCATTGTTTTCTTATCATCAAAATGATTTGAGTTTTAATATGGCAAAAGACGGTTCGGCTCAAAATTTGCTCGGAACTTTCGGGGCGAGTGTTGCAGATGTGAGCGCGGGGCTCGGGCTTGCTCTGCCGCTGTTCGTTTTGGGCTTTTTTGTTTGGGGATATAAGCTTTTAAGATATGGCGAGTTGATGTTTTTTAAGACGCGTTTGTTTGCTTTTTTGTTCGGAACACTCAGTTTTGCGCCGCTGTCACGTACAGTTCGATATTTAATCCTCTGCGGAACGGTTCTGTTTTACATTCTGCTTACCGGCGCGCAGCCTCCGGCGATTCGAGCAGGCGTTTTGTGCCTGACGGCAACCGCTGCGCTTGCGTTCAATCAGCGTCCGATGTCGTTTAACGTTCTGGCGCTGTCCGGAATTATCGTTTTGATTATTAACCCGTCGTCCCTGTTTCAGACGGGAACGCAGCTGTCGTTTTTAACCGTCGGCGCGATAATCGCATTGGCGCCGACTGCCGAGAAAATCGCCTGTTACATTCTTCCTGTCAGGAATGAGAAAACCGTTGAAATTGAACAGCGTCGTCAGGGAAACGCCCGAAAAATCATTTACAGAATTCTTGTCGGTTTGATTTTGAGCGTTATGCTTTTGGGCGTAATCGCGCCGCTGATTGCCACCCGCTTTCACGTCCTGTCGCTCTTTTCCATATTGCTTAATCTGGTTTTAAGCGTCCCGATTTTCATTTCCATCATGACGGGAATGATTGTCATGCTGCTCAGCCCCTTTGATTCCTTTTTCCTGTTCGACTTTATCGCCAACGTCAGCGCGAAAATCTGCCAGAGTTCGCTCTGGACAATGGACTATATCGTTCAAACCGTTCATTCCTGGCGCTGGTCGCGATTTTGGGTAACCGGTCTGAACGAACCGCTTTTAATCGCTTTCTACGTCATTCTTTTTGTTTGGACGTTTAGCCGATGGAGCCGCGCCAACAGCTTAAAAATGGCGTCGCTTCTGGCGTGTTGGCTGGCGATTATTTCTTTCATGCCTCTTTACGCTTCTCTGACGCGGCAAGAGCAGATGAACGTGGAATTTATCAACGTCGAACACGGTCTGTGTACGCTCATTCGACTCCCGGACGGGAAAAATCTTCTTTACGACGCCGGCAAAATGACAAGTCCGGAACGGGGCGTGGAGTCCGTTTGCGATTATCTCTGGAAACAGGGAATTACGAAGATTCACGGCGTTATTCTCTCCCATTCAGACGCTGACCATTACAACATGCTCCCGACGCTTTCCGAACGTTTTGCCATCGACACGGTTTACATCTCGGAGATGATGTTTGACGACGCCGACAACGAAACGCTTGAAAAGTTCAAGTATTATCTGGAAAAGGCGAACGTCAAAACGCACATTGTTTATCGCGGAGACAGGCTGGGGAACTCAAAGCAGTACAAGATAGAATTCCTGCACCCCGGTCCCGGAGGCGTTCTGGACTTGTTCAGCCC
>CAJOLB010000075.1 GCA_905235385.1 uncultured Alphaproteobacteria bacterium
ATAAACGGAACAAGCAAAGCAGCCGTTAAGGCAGATAAAGAAGAATAACGGAAAACGAAAGCCATGAAAAGCCAAATGCCAAGGGCGATTAAGCCGACTTGCCAATAAGTTACGAGAAGCAAGCCGAGCGCCGATGAGATGCCTTTTCCGCCTTTGAATTTGAGCCAAACCGGAAACATATGACCTAAAATTCCGCAGACACCGGCAATAAGTGAAGCTAAAATGTTGACCTGAGTGCCGTTATTTAAGAAATAATATTCGGCGTCGGGCGCTAAATGATAAGCCAAATAGGCGGCAAAACCGGCTTTGAAGGCATCAAGAATAACGGTTAAGAGCGCAAGAGTTTTATTTCCTGTGCGCAGAACATTTGTGGCGCCGATGTTTCCGGAACCGATTTTTCGAATATCGCCGTAACCGGCTAAGCGTGTTAAGACCAAACCGAACGGAATCGAGCCGAGAAAATAACCGATAACAGCCCAAAGAACGAAAACAGATGTATAACTCATAGAAGTCTCCAGATTAATATTTGAGGGTATGTTATTCTAAAAAAAACGCTAATGCAAATAAAAAACGCGTATAATAGGCAACTAAAGCAACCGTCAATCCAAAAGTTTCCTCACGTACTTCTTTGTACGCTCCGGTACTTTTGTTTTAACGGTCACTTTATTTGCCGTATTCTCCGCGTTTTTTGATGAGGGATAAGAGGCAACTAAAGCAATCGTCAAACCAAAAGTTTCCTCACGTACTTCTTTGTACGCTCCGGTACTTTTGTTTTAACGGTCACTTTATTTACCGTATTCTCGCGTTTTTTGATGAGGGATAAGAGGCAAGATTTCTTTTAGTCAACCGGTTTGATATGCCAGATCTTTTTGGCGTATTCCATAACGGCGCGGTCGGAAGAGAAAAAGCCGATACGTGCAACATTCAAAATCGCTTTTTTAAACCATGTTTCTTTTTTCAAATATTCTTTTTGTGCTTTGTGAATCGTTTTGTTGAAATCTTCCAAGTCTGCTAAAACAAAGAAAAAGTCATTTGAGAGCAAATTGTCGTATATCGGTTTGAACAAAAGCGGGTGGTCTTTCGGACAGAAAATGTTTGTGTTCAAAGAAGAAACAATGCGTTTAAGGTATTCCGATTTTTCACAAAGTTCGCGTGAATTATAGAACGGACGGCTCTCGCGGATTTGTTCATCTTTTAAGCCGAACAGATAAAAGTTTTCGGCACCGACTTTTTCTCGGATTTCAATGTTTGCACCGTCGTATGTGCCGACTGTTAAGGCGCCGTTTAAGGCAAATTTCATGTTGCCCGTTCCGGAAGCTTCAAAACCTGCGGTTGAAATTTGGAGGCTGATGTCGGCTGCCGGCATCAGTTTTTCAGCCAAAGAGACTTTGTAGTCAGGCATAAAGATAACTTTTATCATGCCGCCGACGCGCGGATCGTGATTGACGATGTCGGCAACGTTGTTAATCAACTTGATGATTAATTTTGCATAAGAATATGACGGGGCGGCTTTTCCCGCAAAGATATATGTCTTTTTAACCTCGGGGACGACTTTGTCTTCAATGATTGAGAAATAGTCGCCGATAACTTGCAAAATGGTCATGAGCTGACGTTTGTATTCATGGATACGTTTTGCATGAATAATATAAATGCTGTCCGAATCGATAACTTCACCGGTTGTTTCAAAAATCTTAAATGCTAAGCGTTCTTTGTTGATTTTTTTGATGTCGGCAAATTTTTGAATGAACTTTTTATCTTTCGCCAAAGGCTCAAGTTTTTTGAGCTCATCAAGGTTCGTAATCCAATTTTTGCCGATTTTTGAGGTGATGAGTTCGGACAAGAAGGTGTTTGCATGCAAGAGCCAACGGCGCGGGGTTATGCCGTTTGTGATGTTAATAAACTTCTTGGGATAGAGCTCATAAAATTCGGGAACGAGTTCCGTTTTAATCAGTTCGGTGTGGAGTTTTGCAACGCCGTTGACCGAAAAAGAACCGACAATAGAAAGGTTTGCCATACGAATTAATTGATTTTCGTCTTCGCCCGAAACAATACTGACGGCATCAAGCTTTTGTTTGTTTTCACCGAATTTTTCACGCGCGAATATCATAAAACGACGGTTGATTTCATAGATGATTTGTAAATGGCGCGGCAGCATTTTGCCTAAAATTCTTGAAGGCCATTTTTCAAGAGCCTCGGGCAGAAGAGTGTGGTTCGTGTAGGCGAAAATTTTTGTCGTGATTGCCCACGCATCATCCCATTCAAGACCGTATTGGTCCATTAAAAGGCGCATCATTTCAACAATCGCCAAAGCAGGATGGGTGTCGTTTAATTGAATGCACACGTATTCAGGCATTTTTTTGAAATCGTTGCTCTTTTCCAAAAAGCGGCGAATGATGTCTTGAATGGCGCATGAAACAAAGAAATATTGTTGAAGCAAACGAAGATGTTTTCCCTCTTCGATGTTATCTGACGGATATAAAACTTTTGAAACCGTTTCGGTTTTGATTTTGTCTTTTACGGCTTCCATATAGCCGCCACGGTTAAAGATATTGATGTCAAGTTCATCATCCGTTTTTGCAGAGAAAAGTCTTAAATAATTGACTGCTTTTCCTTCATATCCTACAATCGGAAAATCGTAGGGAACACCGAAGATTGTGTTTGTGTCAACCCAAGAAAAATAAGTGCGTCCGGTGGCGGATTGATAACTTTCGACATGACCGTTGATCGGGATTGTGACGGTTCTGTCATGGCGCGGAAATTGCCACGGAGATTCTTCACAAAGCCACGTGTCTGCCTGCTCGATTTGCCATCCGTTTTCAAATTTTTGTTTGAACAAACCGAATTGGTAGTTTATGCCGTAGCCAAAGCCCGCAATGTTAAGAGATGCCATCGAATCCAAGTAACAGGCTGCCAAGCGGCCCAAGCCGCCGTTTCCGAGCGCGGGATCGTATTCGGTATCATAAATATCTGTCATGGAAAGATTTGGCATGCCCTCGATTTTGATTTCTTGTATGAGCTTAAACAAATCAAGGTTATGGAGGTTGTTTTCAAGAGAACGACCGAGCAAATATTCAATAGAAAGGTAGTAAACACGTTTTGAGCCGACCTCATTGTAACGTGAGATGGTTTTATACATATTGTCAAGGGCAAATTCTCTGACAGCTAAGGAAATGGCTTGCAGAGTTTCTTCTTTTGTGAGTTCGACAGGACGTTTGCCGATGAAATATTTGATGTAGTGTTCAATAGAAAGTTTCAGGCGTGCTTTGTCCAGTTCGTTGATGTTTGATTTTTCTGATTTTTTCACTTTTGTATCCTCTCGATAATCCTATTTTTCTTCAATATAAGAATGAATGGTTTAAAAACATTAAAAAAAATTCGGAATGTTCCGAATTTTTTAGTTTGAAAGATTAAAATTTTGATTAAAGCTAAATCATGGCCATGCCGCCGTTGACGTGAATGGTTTGGCCGGTGATATATGATGCTTCGTCAGAAGCAAGGAAGGCCACAACATTTGCAATATCTTGCGCTTCACCCAAACGTGCTTCGGGGATTTTTGAAAGCAGGTTTGCTCTGACATCTTCGGGCAGGACATCCGTCATCGGGGTGCGGATAAAGCCGGGCGCAATCGAGTTGACGGTAATGTTTCGGGAGCCGACTTCCTGAGCCAAGCATTTGTTCATTGCAATCATGCCGGCTTTAGATGCCGAATAGTTTGCCTGACCGGCGTTGCCCATTACGCCGACAACGGAGGCAATGCCGATGATGCGGCCGAAACGGCGTTTCATCATGCCGCGGATGACGG
>CAJOLB010000076.1:0-3715 GCA_905235385.1 uncultured Alphaproteobacteria bacterium
TGTTTTCGGTTTTGCACCGGCCTTAAACTTGGCTGACAGTGAATATGCCGGCTGGATTACGTTAAACAGCGTGAATAATTCTTCGCCATCATCTTCTTCCGGTTTAGACAGACAGCGCGGTCGTTTGATCTATACCGTCAAAGAAGCAAATGAAGTCGCAAAAGAAGGAGCGGTTAACAAATTCCGCCTTCGTTACAGATAAAAAAAGATACCCCCGCATAAAACGCGGGGGTGTTTTTTTATAAATAAGCGATACGATTGGATAACCTGTTATACGCGTTTTTTACTTCAGCCAGTATTCAATCGTCGACACCACCCTAACCTTTTTCTTAATCTGTTGCGATTCGCTAGAGCTGGCTGTTTCTTCGCTTGGCAAAATTGAAAACATTCCCTGATTGGCATATTTGATTTTACCAACCTTGCTCTTAGAACTTTTCGCAAATTCGGCAGCAGCATTTCGTGCATTTTCTGTCGCTTCTTCAAGCATCTTCGGCTTGATTTCGTTCAGCTTTGTAAACAAATACGAAACCGGTGAACCATAATCCGAATTAAAGATAATGCCTTTTGCAACCAAATCGCCGGATTTGTTCAGACTTTCGGCGACCAAATCAACATTATGAGATTTAACCGTAACGGTCTGAGTTAAAATAAAGCGAACATTGTTTTCATAAGAATTACGATACGGATTGGCATTCAAATCATTTGTTTCCAAGCGTCCGACCGTAATTTCGCTTTCACTGAAACCATTTTCTTTTAAAAAGGATTGAATAACCTGTGTTTGGTTTGAAATATCCTTTTGAGCTTTAATCACATCGTTGCCGGTTACGACATATTTCATTTCCCAAATAGCCAAATCTGCTTCCACGATTTTTTCTGCCAACCCTTTAACAACGACCGTATTTGCTCCCATTTTGGCTTTATAATAATAATGTCCGATAAAAAAGCCGCCCAAGGCAAGACCGATTGCAATCAAGAGCGCCGCATTGCCCTTAAAATGTTTATGATGGTCACCTCTCGGTCCGCGCGGCTCAAAACGTCTTTCAAAAGGACGCTTTTCCATTCCTGATTTTTCATTCAAATTTTCTATTTTTGGCATATTTTTTCTCCTAAAATAACTTTTTCATAAATTATATGTCACAAAGAAAAATAGTCAAGTTATACAATCTTTTCTGTTAGTCTTTTTTATCTTCTTTTGCTTTTGCCGAAAAATTCTTATAGATTAAACTTATCTGAAACAAAGGAGAAAAACCTTGACATCAAAAGAAAAACTTCGTTCTTATTTTCAAAGCACAAAAGGATTTTTGGCTTTTTTGGTTAAACGCGCAAAAAATGATACGGTTTTAAGGGTTGCCTCATCTTTGAGTTACACCTCGCTGATTGCGCTCGTCCCTGTTCTTGCCATTGCTTTGGCTGTTTTTTCGGCATTTCCGGTTTTCGCAGATGTCAGAAGCCAAATTCAAGATATGTTCATTCAAAACCTCATGCCTGATGCCGGACAGGATATAAGTGCTTATTTCAATGATTTCATTAATGCAACCGCAAAGCTCACCACAATCGGTGTGGTTGGTATCGCTTTAACGGCAATTTTGCTTCTGTCCACGATTGAAAACAGTTTTAACTTTATTTTTAAGGTCACGACACCTCGCAGATGGACCACAAAAATCACACTTTATTGGACTGTTATCACCTTGGGACCTCTTCTTTTGGGAACAGGATTGTCTTTAAAAGGAATGGTTGCTTTCAACAAAATCTTTGCTTCCATCCCTGAAGCCCAAATATGGCTTGGCAAAATTCTGCCTTCGATGATTACCTGTTTGTTGCTAATTGGCGTATATGTTTTTATTCCAAATAAAAAAGTCAATATTTTAAGTGCCTTTGTCGGTGCCTTAACGGCAATGCTCTTATTCCTTGTCTTAAAACAGGGTTTTGCACTTTTCATGCTTAAAAATAACACCTATAAAACACTTTACGGTGCCGTTGCTGCCGTGCCTTTGATGCTCGTGTGGATGTATCTATATTGGGCTGTTGTTATTTTCGGTGCGGTCGTTACCGCTGCCATGGACGAATATCGTAGCTTAAACAAGCAAGAATTAAAAAAAATACTTGTAAAAACAAAGCCAAACAACAGATAGTGTAAAAAATTTAAAAAAGTTCTTGCAATTAGAACAAAAATAGAACATATTAACCCTAGAAATAATTTTTAATGAACGAAAGTGAGAAAAAATGGAAAAAGATAAAGCATTAGATGCCGCCTTAAGCCAAATTGAACGCGCCTTCGGCAAAGGTTCAATCATGCGTTTGGGGCAAAACACCAACATTGATATTGAATCTATTTCAACCGGCTCTTTGGGTATTGATATCGCGCTTGGTATCGGTGGTCTTCCGAAAGGCCGTATCATTGAAATTTACGGTCCTGAAAGTTCCGGTAAAACAACGCTTGCTTTAAGCGTTATTGCCCAAAGCCAGAAAAAAGGCGGAACTTGCGCATTTATTGATGCCGAACACGCTTTAGATCCGTCTTATGCCAAAAAAATTGGTGTTGATATTGAAAATTTACTCATTTCGCAACCTGACGCCGGTGAACAAGCGCTTGAAATTGCAGACACATTAGTCCGTTCAGGCGCAATTGATGTTTTGGTTGTTGACTCTGTTGCCGCATTAGTTCCAAAGGCAGAGCTTGAGGGCGAAATGGGCGATTCTCACATGGGGCTTCAGGCAAGATTAATGAGCCAAGCCTTAAGAAAATTAACATCCACAATTTCTCGCTCAAATACATTGGTGATTTTCATCAACCAAATTCGTATGAAAATCGGTATTATGTTCGGAAACCCTGAAACAACAACCGGTGGCAATGCCTTAAAATTCTATGCCTCAGTTCGTATGGATATCCGCCGTATCGGTGCCATTAAAGACAAGGATGATGTTATCGGTAGCCAAACACGCGTTAAAATCGTTAAAAATAAGGTTGCTCCTCCGTTCAAAACCGTCGATTTCGACATCATGTATGGCGAAGGTATCTCTAAAACGGGTGAACTTGTTGATTTAGGCGTTAAAGCAGGCATCGTTGACAAAGCCGGTGCTTGGTTCTCATATAACGGTGAAAAAATCGGTCAAGGCCGCGAAAATGCCAAAACCTTTTTAAGAGAACATCCTGATGTTGCCGATGAAATCGAAAAGAAGATTCGTGCAGACGCCGGCCACCTCACAACCGAGATGATCGGCTCCGATGAACCTGTAGAAGAATAAAAAACTTCAGTCATTTTTCTGTTATTGCCGGATTTTATTGTCCGGCAATTTTTTTACTAAAAAACAAAAATCTTAAGCTCGGATAACACCCTCTTTAGTAAATTTGAAAAATGGTTTGAATAGAGTCGGAATAAAAAACAAAAAAAGCAATTGGGTTCGAAGAATTGGTTCAAAAATAAGGGCTTTCCCGCCAACGTGTAGAAACAGCTACACGAGAAGGGAAAGCCCCTGTTAGTGAGCAATTATGCGAACACTTTATTTACTTATATAAGGAGCGTTTTTGATACTTCGTATGCAACAAATGGTGCGATTTTTCGCCACCGGCTTCACCCAAATAGTCCGCATAAAGTTTCTTAATCGATTCGTTCTTGTGAGAGAGACGGTTTTTCGCGCACTCATCTTCACAGTTCAAACCGCAAGAACGAAGTTTACGGATCTCATTGTTGATGCCCCACGGCTTGTCAAACTG
>CAJOLB010000076.1:3742-6302 GCA_905235385.1 uncultured Alphaproteobacteria bacterium
CCCGCGATACATCCGCCGGGGCATGCCATCACTTCAATAAAGTGATACGGCAATTCTCTGCCCTCTGCTTTCGCGGCATTCACCTCTTCCAAAACGGCTTCGGCATTGCCAACACCGTTTACAACTGCGATGCGAACTTTCGTGCCTTTAATATCAACTTCGGCAACTTTAACGGCATCTAAGCCTTCAATCGCCTTAAAGTTGAGCTCGCCCAACTCTTCACCCGTGATGAAGAAATAAGCCGACCTTAAAGCCGCTGTCATCACACCGCCGGTTACACCGAAAATGGTTGCAGCGCCGGAATATTCGCCCAAAGGATTGTCAGCTTCTTCTTCTTTTAAGTTTTTAAAGTTAATACCCGCACGCTTAATCATCTTGGCAAGCTCACGTGTGGTAATCACTTCATCAACATCTTTGTAGCCTGATGAGCTCATTGTTTCATCACGCCCGATTTCCCACTTTTTAGCGGTGCAAGGCATCACCGAAACAACTTTCACTTTTGAAGGATCAATCCCTGCTTTTTCGGCCCAATAAGTTTTAGCCATTGCGCCAACCATTTGGTGCGGTGATTTGCAAGATGAAAGGTTTTCAATGTTTTCGGGATAATATTTTTCCAAATAATCCACCCACGCCGGACAACAAGATGTAAACATCGGCAAATTGTCGTTTGATGTAAAGCGTTTTACAAACTCGCTTGCTTCTTCCATAATTGTCAAATCGGCACCGAAGTTTGTATCAAACACTTTCGAAAAGCCCAAACGGCGCAAAGCGGCATAAATCTTGCCCGTCAAATTAGAGCCGAATTCAAACCCGAATTCTTCGCCCAAAGCCACACGGACAGCCGGCGCAATCTGCACCACCGTCACATAATCTTTATTGGCGAGCAAATCAAAAACTTTCTGCGTATTGTCATGGTCGGTAATAGCACCTGTCGGACAGTGCGCCACGCATTGACCGCACTTAATGCAAGGTGAATCGCCGAGCTTTGTATCGTTCGCACCTGTCACTTTGGTGACAAAACCGCGGTGCAAATAGCTCAACGCCCAAACATTTTGCACATTCTGACAAATGTTCACACATCTGCCGCAAACAATACATTTTGCCGGATCCAAAACAATCGCGCCGGTTGTATCATCTTTCGGCTCTTGCGAGAGCATTTTGATAATCTCATTTTGATCAATACCCATCTCAGCCGTCATTTCCTGCAATTCGCATTGACCGCTTCTTGAACAGTTCAAACAATCATTCGGGTGATTGCTTAAAATGAGCTTCAAAACTGTCTTTCTGATTTCCTTGAGCTCGGCATCGTTTGTGATGATTTCCATACCCTCAGAAACAGGTGTGCAGCAAGAACGCATAATTCTGCCGTTTACCTTCACGATACACATACCGCAGCCGGCTGAAGGATCAACATCAGGGTGTTTACAAAGTGTCGGAATTTCAATTTGAACTTTCCTTGCCGCATCCAAAATGCTTGTGTTTTCGGCTACTTCAACATCCATATTATCAATTTTTAACTTAACCATATTTATTTCTCCTCTGTTTTGCCGTCAAGCAATTTGTTGGTATATTCGTCTTCATAGAAACGAAGCGTTGATAAAACCGGATTCGGCGCCGTCTGCCCCAAACCGCAAAGAGATGCTTTTTGCATAGCAAAAGCGATTTGCTTCAAAAGTTCCAAATCTTTCTTTTTACCTCTGCCGCGATTGATTTTATCTAAGAGCGTCAGCATCTGCTTGCCGCCGATTCGGCAGGGCGCGCATTTACCGCAAGATTCATCAACCGTAAAGTCAAGATAGAATTTTGCAAGCGACACCATATCAGAGCTGTCGTCAATCACAATCATACCGCCCGAACCCATAATGGAACCGACTTTTTTAAGTTCTTCATAGCAAACGGGCATATCCATATATTTTGCAGGGATCACACCGCCGGACGGACCGCCTGTTTGAACGGCTTTTAAGGTTTTGCCTTGAGGCACACCACCGCCGATTTCATTAACGATTTCGTTAATTGTCGTTCCCATCGGCACTTCAATCAAACCTGAATGTTCAACCTGACCGGTTAAAGCAAACACTTTCGTGCCTTTTGATGTTTCCGTTCCGAAAGAGGCAAACCAATCAGCACCTTTAAGCAAAATCTTTGAAACATTGGCAAGTGTTTCAACATTGTTCACGCAAGACGGCTTTTCCCACAATCCTTTGTTCGTCGGATATGGCGGACGCGGACGCGGTGTACCTCTTGCGCCCTCGATTGAGTGAATAAGCGCTGTTTCCTCACCGCACACAAACGCACCGGCACCAAGGCGAATATCAACATTAAAGCTGAAATTCGTGCCCATAATGTTGTTACCCAAGAGTCTGTTCTTCTTGCAGGCTTGAATGGCTTTTTGCAACCTTTCAACAGCCAAAGGATATTCCGCCCTCACATAAAACCAACCGGCTGTTGCACCGATGGCATAAGCCGCAATCATCATACCTTCAATCACGGCATGCGGATCACCTTCCAAGATAGAACGGTCCATATAAGCACCCGGGTCACCCTCATCACCATTGCAGAT
>CAJOLB010000077.1 GCA_905235385.1 uncultured Alphaproteobacteria bacterium
TTTTTAATAAATTTAAAAACTTTTTAGTTTTATGTGGATTGTATTTTAAACCTCCTTCAAAACGTATAGATATTGAAAAAAAATCAGGAGATTCTAATGGTAAATAATACTCTTGAAAAATGGGAAGAAAAAACGTTAGGAGATATATGTCTAATTGGTGCAGGAAATTCTGCACCACAGGATAAAGATTTATTTGAAAATGGAATATATCCATTTTTTAGAACTGCTGATGTAGGCAAAATTCATTTTGGTAAAATTAATTCTTCTGAGGATTTGCTAAATGAAAAAGGTATTAAGGGCTTAAAGTTATTTAAGAAAGGGACAATATTAATTCCCAAAAGCGGTGCTTCAACCTTCTTAAATCATAGAGTAAAAATGGAAGTTGATGGTTTTGTGGTTAGTCATCTTGCAACAGTAAAAGGACGTGAAAATGTTGTAAATGATGACTTTTTGCTGTATTATCTTTTAACAATAAAAGTTCAAGACTTAATACAAGACCAGAATTATCCATCAGTAAATTTACCAATCATTTCAAACATAAAAATAATGCTTCCGCCATTACCGGAGCAAGAGAGGATTGTGGCGAAGTTGGATGAAGCTTTTGAGGCGATAGACAAGGTAAAAGCCAACGCCGAACAAAACCTTAATAATGCCAAAGAGCTGTTTGAAAGTGCCTTGAACAAAGCCTTTACCGAGAACACCGACGGTTGGGAAGAAAAGAAACTCAATGATGTTTGCACATATAAAAGTGGAACTACAATAAGTAAAGATTTAGAAAGCGATACAGGAGATTTACTATACATCAAAGTTGGAGATATGAATATTAGAGGTAATGAAGAAGTCATTACTACATCAACAAGATTTGCATCTTCAGCAGAGATAAACGTGGCACAAATCATCCCGACTGGTTCGGTAATATTTCCTAAAAGAGGTGGAGCAATAGCGACCAATAAAAAGAGAAAAATTATAAAACCAACAATTGTAGATTTAAATACTATGGCTATCATACCCAATAAAGAATTGGATAGTAATTTCTTTTATCACTGGTTTGGTCAAATTAATCTGATTGATATTAGTAATGGCACAACAATACCTCAAATTAACAACTATAGTTTTCAAAATTTGAGGATAAAATACCCATCCTTGCCAGAGCAACAAAAAATCGTTGAAAAGCTTGATGCGCTTCAAGAACAAACCAAGCAACTTGAAGCAATATATACCCAGAAAATTAAAGAATGTGATGAATTAAAACAATCTATATTGCAAAAAGCATTTAGAGGAGAACTATGATGGTTTCAGAGGCAGATACCAGAGAAGAACTGATAGAGTGTGGTTGGAAAACCGGCGACAATGTTATTGTTCGTCGGGAATATCCTATCTCTAAGGGGAAAATTATCGGCATGAACGCTCGTGCACCGAAGCTGAGCGCCGACTATGTGCTTATCTATAAAAATGTTAAATTAGCGGTGGTAGAAGCCAAAAAATCTTCTCGCTCATATACCGATGGTGTGGCGCAAGCCAAAGAATATGCCGAACGCTTAAATATTCGCTTTACCTATGCCACCAATGGCACAGATATTTATCAAATAGATATGGAAACCGGCAAGGAACAGCAAGTTACAGCCTATCCATCTCCGGAAGAACTCTGGCAGATGACCTACAGCCAAGACAACAAAATATTTAATCTGCTTTCTGCTATTCCTTCAAAAACCGACGGTCAGTTTGAATTGCGCTACTATCAAGAAAATGCCATCAATGCCACGATAAAAGCATTGAGCGAAGGAAAGCCAAGAATTTTATTAACCCTTGCTACCGGAACCGGCAAAACCTGTATTGCTTTTCAGATTGTGTGGAAACTGATGCAGGCAAAGTGGAACATTAAAAACATTGGCGACAGATTGCCTCGCGTGCTGTTTTTAGCCGACCGGAACATATTAGCCGACCAAGCTTTTAACGCTTTTCAAGCTTTTCCGCTCAACTCACTTGCCCGAATTACGCCAGCGGATATTAAGAAAAATGGCAGAGTGCCGGATGCACAAAGCATATTCTTTACGATTTTCCAAACCTTTATGAGTGGTGAAAAGCCATATTTTGGGCAATATCCGAAAGACTTTTTTGACTTAGTCATTATTGATGAATGTCACCGCGGTGGGGCTAATGATGAAAGTAATTGGCGCGAGATTTTGAACTATTTTGATTGCGCCGTTCACTTGGGTTTAACAGCTACGCCAAAACGCAAAGATAATGTGGACACTTATAAATATTTCGGCGAGCCGGTTTATACTTATTCACTTAAACAAGGTATCAATGACGGCTTTTTAACACCGTTTAGAGTAAGAAATCTAAGTACAAACTTTGACGAATATCAGTATAATGCATCTGATGACGTTGACGGGGAAATTGACCCGGAAAAAACTTATAAGGACAATGAGGTATTTATTGTTGATAAGGAGCTTGAGCGGGTTAAAAAGTTTATGGATGAAATCAATCAAAACGATAAAACCCTAGTCTTTTGCGCCACGCAGACGCACGCCGGATTTATCAGGGATATGATAAATCAAGTAAAAACCGCAAGCACTAACCCAAACTATTGTGTGCGAGTGACTGCAGATGATGGCGCACGTGGAGAGATGTTTTTAAGGCAATTCCAAGATACGTCCAAAACTATCCCGACCATTTTAACCACATCACAAAAGCTTTCTACCGGTGTGGATGCTGTGCAAATGAAAAATATCATTTTACTCAGACCGGTGAACTCTATGATTGAATTTAAGCAGATTATCGGTAGAGGGACCAGAGTTTGCGAAGACAAGGATTATTTTACAATTTATGACTTTGTCGGAGCATCACATAATTTTGAAGATAAGGAATGGGATGGCCCGACAGAATATACGGGAAAGCCTAGCGGTGGCAATGGTGGCAAAGGCGGTCAAGGAGGTAACGGCGGAAATGGCGGCAACGGAAATGGTGGCGAAACTCCGGAACCGAAGAAAATTACTAAAATTAAATTAGGCAAAGGTCGTGAAGTTAAAATTTTTGATGACGGCACCACATTTTATGATAAAGACTTGGGCAAGCCTATCAGCGCCAAAGAATTTATTGAAAGACTGGTTGGTCAAATGCCAAACTTCTTTAAGACGGAAGAAGAATTGCGCCAAGTATGGCTTGATCCGATAACCAGAAAAACATTGCTCAAACGTTTTGCCGAACGCGGCTACAACCGAGAGACATTTAAGTATATTCAAAAAGCTTTAAATGCCGAAAATAATGATGTGTTTGATGTTTTAAGCTTCTTAGCGGAATTCTGTAATGATATGATGACAAGAAGCGAAAGAGCCGATCAATGCAAGTTTTATGTTATGGATAACTATGCGGCAAGACAGTTCGCCTTTATTGAATTTGTGTTGCAACAATATGTTAAAGAAGGTATTTCCGAGCTTGATGACGAAAGAATTGGTAAACTGGTCAACTTGAAATATGGTTCGCCGATGAATGCCTTGCAGGAACTTGGCAAACCGGATGAAATTCGCTCAATGTTCTGCACCTTCCAACAATATCTGTATAAGAAAGCGGCATAAAGGGACTAGATAGTTTAGATACTTAGGAAAGATAAGGGTCATGCCTCAAAAAATTCGTCTTTTATTCGTCTGTTTGGGAAATATATGTCGGTCGCCGATGGCGGAGTTTGTTATGAAACAACTGGTCGCCGAAAAAGGGCTGACGGATAAGTTTGAAATTGCGTCGGCCGCCACCGAAAAATATAACGAACTGTGCCACGAAGGGTTGGACTATCGCGCCGCCGATATACTCCGCCAGATGAACGTGCCGTTTACCCCGCATTTTTCCCACTACTTGCGCCCCGGCGACTACGCAAAATTTGACTATATTCTGGCGATGGACGATAATAATATGGGGGATATTTTAGCAATTTTCGGGGGCGATAAAGACCATAAAGTCCACCGGTTGCTTGATTTTACAGACCATCCCCGCTCAATTCGTGACCCATGGTACACCGGCAATTTTGATGAGGCCTATTGGGATATTTATGAAGGCTGTCAGGCATTTTTAGGGAGTATTAGTAATGGTCATATTTGACGTATTTTTCTGTTTTAGTAGGAACTTCAAATTGCTTTTTTAATTCATCAAAATGCTTTAAATTATATTCTGCAATTGCACCTTTTCTAGCACTAATCCGTTGTTTCAAAATCTCATCTGGCACATTCAAAAAATGTATAACAGGGTTGAATCCCAAATCCTTTGCCCTTTGTGTTGCTTCATCCCGACTTTGTTTTGTCCAAAATCCCATATCGAAAATAATGGATTTTCCATTTTGGGCATATTCTTCTGCTTTTTTCCACAGATACTCTATGGTTTCAGAAAAACATTTGTCCCAATTTTGTTCGTATTCTTCTTTGGAAAACAACTTCATACACCACTCATCAGGATTCAGATGAATTGCCCCCGTTTCTTTGGAGAGTTTTTGTGAATAAGTTGTTTTACCCGCCCCCAAAAATCCACAAATAAGATAGCAAGTCAGTAAGCTCATTTGTCCATTTCCTTTAAAATTTTTGCCACTTCTTGTGGATATTTATGCTTTGTTTCAGGCACTCCCAAATGTTGAGCAAACAACAGAGGAGTCTCCAATGTAATATTTGGGTAAAATGCACGCATTTGTTTTAGACCTGTTTCAATATCTGGTGTATGCGCGTCGAAACCGT
>CAJOLB010000078.1 GCA_905235385.1 uncultured Alphaproteobacteria bacterium
AAACACATCACCACTTTGAATGGCGCTACGGTCAACATATTGATCGTGCCACACACCATCTGCAGGTCTAGTTTGTTCAGTTTCTTCTGCAAACGCAGTCATTTTTTCGTTAGACGGCATAAAACCAAATCCCAGCGAAAGTGCTGCCACAAAAGCAAATATCGCTGTGATAAGAAATTTTACTGTCCAACTTCTTTTTGTTTGTTCCATTACAAACCTCCTTAAAAATAATCAAAAACTGCAAATTCAAAATTTGCGTACTGCTATTATAACATATATTTTTAATTTTGTATTTACTTAAAATATAACATTTTTATTTTTTATAATTATATATTTATGCATTATATTTACATATTTTTTAAATATCCCTATGAAATATTTTAGGGTATGCAAATTTTGACATTGTTTGACAAATGAGATCCTGGCGTGTGTTTGTCTTGATACAAGTGGCTTCGCTTCGCTCGCCAGACAAGCACACGCTTAAAAGAAACTTGCTGGAACAAATACAAAACGGCAACTAAATGTGGGTTTTCGCGCAGGCTTACCGAAAAACCTCACATTTTAATCGTTGCCGTTTGTTTTAATTACATTTTCGCATCTGCTCAATAACTTCAGGTGATACCTTTCCCATTAAAACTCCTTCGTCAATACACTCGAAGTCATCGAAGAGTACCCCGCATTTTTTCGCAACGTTTTTCGCAATCCAAGTTTTGCGGTTGGCCGCCGTTGCATATTGGCAGAATTTGTCCAGCGGTTCAAGCGCAGTTGCAGCGCTCGCTTCGGCGACCTTTTGATTTGCCACCGTTTGCAATGCGCGGAACTTATCGTTGCGTTGTCCGTATTTTTTGCCTTCGGGCAACCAAACAAATATCATCGAGCCTTGCAGCGCAATACCGATGATGAACGTCAGCCAAAAGTCCTCCGAAAATACCGCGTCTTTCGTGCTGATAAAGGTGGTGAATGGTGATATATAAGTCAAGTCATTTCAAAAAATAGATTTTGTTTCAAACTTCTGCCGAAAACGGGACGAAAATAGTGAAATTGTTCCATCACTATGGGCAAAAAGAGATTTTGTCAAACACACGCAAGAGGGGCTGCATTCAAATGTGCGGTTCTTTTATTTTTGTCAAAACGGGGTTGCAGTCTTTGTCGTACCCACTAAAAAAGTTAAAGCAAAACCAACAACAAATTATCTTTGGCTAAATAGAGATGAACATGGAAATTGGATTAAAAAGGTGTGAAAACACAAAAAATGACCTAGCAATTAGCTAAGTCATTTTGTTTTTAATAGAATCTGATTGTTTTGCGAGTTTCTTTTTACGGATAACAAACCGGTAAACACAGACACCACCAAGAACTGCAAGGGCTTCTAAACAATTCCGACAATTTTACCGGCATCAAGTCTAGTTTGCAGATGCTTCTACAGATTTGATCGAATATTGTGCGTCTACCCACAAAGAATACATATTGTCAAAATCCGTTATCGTTATCTCGACACCATTTATAAAGACCTGTACGTCATCTGCAAATTGATATTGTTCATCTGTGGGAATAAAATCAATAAGCGCATTGTAAGCAGTATCTTTTTCTATTTCCCCTGTAAACGCTTTATATTCATAATCATCTTCAAAATACCAATAAGTATATTCAGTAGAAACATAATATCCCACATTTTCAGGGACATTTACTTGTGGGCGATTAGTTTGTGTTTTGGGATCGTAATCACCATGAGAACCACTCTCCTCAGCTTCTATAGTTTGACCTACAATAGGAGCTTTTATGGTTGCCTTAATTGTGTTAATATAAATAATATCCTTCCATAAATACTTAACAACAGTATCTTTGTTAATTTCTATTTCATCGTTAGGATTTTTTCTTACTCCATCAACCTCAAAAGCGTCAAACACTTTTCCTTCAGGTCTAACTATCGTTATTTTATCTCCATCTTCAACCAAAGTAATTTCCGGAAGTTCCGGAAGTGACGGAAGTGTGAAAGTTGAGCCTGCTTTCATCTCTAAAGGCAAGAGCGGATATTGACTATTTTCCTGTCCGCCATTTAAATCAAAAGTTAAAGTTACCGTTTTGGTTTGAGTTGCACAAGCAGCAAAACACAGTAAACCAATCAACAAAAATAATCCTGCCAATAAAGTCTTTGCTAAAGTCCCTCTGTTTTTAATTTGCATCGTATTTCTCCTCTTTATTTATTGTTAGCATATTGCTAACAATAAAATTCTATAATAAAAATTTGAATCAGTCAAATATATTTATAAAGTTGTGAATAAAGCCTTGTCTTATTTTGGGTTCAATGTTTGTAGATAAGTAATGCATATCATTTTTAGGATAAGCAAAAATTTTGCGCCGCGCCTACACAAAAAGCGCAAAAAACACGCGACGTATGGCAAAAAATAGTCATAAACACTGATGAGTTTGGCTTTGAGCCGGGCTCAATTTTTTTTGCGCGACGAAATTATTGCTTGAATTATCGCTACAAAAGTGTTATAATGTCGCTATGGACAAATTCAAAATTGTGGAAATCAAAGAAGACGTAACGTCGCGCAACAACGCGTTTGCCAAAGAAATCAAGGCCGAAATGCAACGCAAAAAGATTTTTTACCTAAACGTGATGGCTTCGCCCGGCAGCGGCAAAACCACCCTTATCGTAAATTTGGTAAACCGTCTTAAAAACGACTTTGCAATCGGCGTGATCGAGGCGGATATCGATTCCGACGTGGATGCGTACACGGTGCAGCAAACGGGCGTAAAAGTGCTGCAAATGCACACGGCCGGCGCATGTCACATCACGTGTCAAATGTCGCATGAGGCATTGCAATCGCTTGGCGCGGACGATCTTGACGTTGTCATTTTGGAAAACGTCGGCAACCTTGTTTGCCCGGCGGAGTTTGACACCGGCGCCACTAAAAACCTTGTGTTGCTGTCCGTGCCGGAAGGCGACGACAAGCCGCTTAAATATCCGTTGATGTTTGAGGTTGCGGACGTAGTTGCCGTCACCAAAACGGACGTTTGCCCTGCCTTTGATTTTTCGTTTGAAAAGGTGATTGCCAACGTCAAAAAGCGCAACGCGACCGCCACAACGTTTTTCCTTTCCGCATTGGAAAACGACGGTGTGGATCAGTTGGAAAGGTATTTGAGGGATGAAATTGCAAAAATCAAAGGCTGATGCCGCAAATGCGCAACGCAACTTTTTTGACGGCTTGGCGGAAAGTT
>CAJOLB010000079.1 GCA_905235385.1 uncultured Alphaproteobacteria bacterium
TCGGTGAAAAAGTCGGACTAATCGGCGTTTCGGTCGGCGCTGATGACGGCGAGCCTGATTTTCCGGTTAAGCCTTCGGAATATTTTACCGTAAATAAGCAAACAAGACCGCTTACAATGAATGAGGCAGCTGAACACTGCGCAGGAGAAGATCCTTCAGCATCACGCAGTGTGGTTGCATGGAAGTATTTCTAAAGATTTTTAAGCAATAAAAAAGAGCCTTTTGGCTCTTTTTTTTAAAAGTATTTCCACGAAAATGAGCTTCGGGGGTGAAGAGGGTTGTCGCCGGAACAATGTTCGGCGGCATCGTTCATCGTGAGCGGAGCTGTCATTTTGTTAACCGTGAAGACCTCTGATAAGGGATTTGGAAAATTAGGTTCTTCGCCGTTTTCACCGACGGCAACACCCAGCAAACCGACCTTTTCATCAAAAGCCCAATCGCGTTGGGCGAGCATAACGCAAGCTTCGGTCGGAAGGTCATAATATGTGATGATAAAAGCGGTGTTGTTCGGTCCGTCTTGAACAGCGCGGTCAAGTGTTATGCGCACACGCCCTTTATATGGGTTCAGCAGGAATTGGTCTTGGCCGAGCATATCTTCAGAAATCATATTAAATTTGACGGCCGTTTCCATATCAAAACTTTCATAAGAATCGACATTTGCATAAAAAGCACGGATATTTGTGGACATTAAAGCGACCTGATGAATGACTTGATTCAGGTTGTGGCGGCGCATGGCTCTGGAATAACTTACGAGAGCACCTGTCGACAAGGCCGCAATAATGGCAAGAATCCCCAAGACTTCAATCATGGATCTGCCAAAGTTTTCTTTTGCAAGAATATGTTTGTTTTTTTCTTTCATTGTAGACCTGCCCGAATAGTCTAATATCCTATATGCTAATATTTTATTAAAAATAATACAATATTATCTTTAGTCATAAGTATTTCGTAAAAGGTCCGGCGGATTTATTTTTTTGAAGTAATGATTTTCAGGGCTTCTTCCAAGCTTAAATCAGGTTTGCGCTGTTTTGGCGGAATGGCATAGTTCGTTTTGCCGCATTTGAGATATAGGCCATAGCGTCCGGTGGCTAAAACAATGTCTTCTTTTGTTGAGGGGTTTTTGCCTAAAACGGTTGTTTCGGCTTTTGCTCTTGCACCTTCTAAAAGCTCAAGAGCGCGTTCTTTTGTGATGTTAAAAATAGTGTCATCACCGGTTAAAGAGCGCGATTTTGTGCCTTGTTTTATATAAGGACCGAATTTTCCTAAATTAACTTCAATGCCGTCACCTAAGTCTTTCGGAAGGCTCACAAGAATTTGGGCCTGATCGAAAGAAAGTTCTTCGGGTTTGATGTTTCGGGGCAATGCAACTCTTTTGGGTTTTTCCGTTAAAGCTGTGGCATCTTCTCCCCATTGAATGTAAAAGCCGTAAGGTCCCTTTTTGAGATATATGTTCAAGGTTTTGTAAGTTCCGAGAAGTTTGTCTTCGGGTTTTGGCTCTTTGGGGGCCGTGTTTTCTTGCTCTTCTTCGTCTTTGACATCTGTTAAGGGCTTTGTGTATTTGCATTCAGGGTAGTTCGAACAACCCAAAAATGCACCGAATTTTCCGAGCTTGATGCTTAAATGACCTTTATGGCATTCAGGGCAAAGGCGCGGATCAGAGCCGTCTTTTGTTTCGGGAAACAGGTGATGAGCCAAGACTTCATCGATTTTTTCAATCACGTCAGAAACTTTTAACGGAGAGACCGAATCGACGTTTTTAATGAATTTTGCCCAAAAACCGGATAAGAGTTTTTTCCAATCCATTTCGCCGTTTGAAACGTCATCTAAAAACTCTTCAAGCTGAGCCGTGAAATCATATTGAACGTATTTTTTAAAATAGTTTTCTAAAAAGACGGTAACGATACGCCCTCTGTCTTCAGGAATGAAGCGGAGCTTTTCAACTTTGACGTATTTACGCTCTTGAAGAACGGCGATAATCGAGGCATATGTTGACGGACGCCCGATGCCTAATTCTTCAAGCTTTTTAACTAAGCTCGCTTCGGTAAATCTCGGAGGCGGGGTGGTCATATGTTGTTCGGGTTTTATTTCGCCTTTTTCAACGCTGTCATTTTCGTTAACGTTAGGCAAAATACGGTTTTCGTCATCGTCGTTTGAGTCATCTTTGCTTTCCTGATAAAGCTTTAAAAAGCCGTCAAAAGCAATTACCTGACCGTTCGCACGGAGCAAAATCTGAGAGTCTTTTGAAAGAGAATCAATCGTCACGCGGTCAAGAACGGCAGGCGACATTTGGCACGCAACCGTGCGTTTCCAAATCAGCTCATAAAGCTTGTGAGCATCCGAATCGAGCTTTGTTTCCATCTTTTTGGGAGTGTTCATAACGTCGGAAGGACGGATGGCTTCGTGGGCCTCTTGAGCGTTTTTCGATTTTGTTTTGTAGATTTTTGGCTCTTTGGGCAGATAGGGCGCACCAAAATATTTTTCAATGGCGCTTCTGCAGGCATTTATGGCTTCAACGGAGAGGTTTACGGCATCGGTACGCATATAGGTAATAAAACCGTCTTCATAAAGCTTTTGGGCGATTTGCATCGTCTTTTTCGCCGAAAAACGAAGTTTTCGCGCGGCTTCCTGTTGGAGCGTCGAGGTTGTGAACGGAGGCGCAGGATAACGATTTGCTTTTTTGCGCTCAACAGATGAAATATGAAAATCCTGAGCTTCAATTTTTTTCTTTGCATCAAGAGCTTTTTCTTGAGTGTTTAAATCAAATTTTTCAAGTTTTTTGCCGTCAAGATTGATTAAATGAGACGGGATTAAAGCCTTTTGCTTGTCGAGCAAGTCAACATCAACCGTCCAATATTCTTCGGCTTTGAACTTTTCGATTTCGTTTTCGCGTTCGCAAATCAAACGCAACGCAACGCTTTGAACACGACCTGCGGATTTGGAACCGGGGAGTTTGCGCCACAAAACAGGCGATAAGGTAAAGCCGACCAAATAGTCAAGCGCGCGGCGCGCCATGTAAGCAGAAACAAGGTTTTCATCAATTTGACGAGGATTTTTGATGGCTTCTGTAACGGCGGATTTTGTGATTTCGTGGAAAACGACGCGCTCAATCTTTTTGCCTTGTAT
>CAJOLB010000080.1 GCA_905235385.1 uncultured Alphaproteobacteria bacterium
AAAATCGTGCGAAGTGCTTTATGCACCAAGTGAGTCACGGAGTGGTTCGCACAAATTTGTTTGCGGCGCGTTTCGTTGACTTCAAAAGAAGCCACATCACCGACCTTAACCGTTCCTTTAACACATTTGCAAACATGAACAAAAATGTTGTCCAGTTTACGTTTTGCGTCTATAACCTCAATTTCAAAATCTTTGCCTTTAATTGTTCCGGTGTCTCCGACCTGACCGCCGCATTCCCCGTAAAACGGTGTTTGATTGGCAACCAAATAAAACTCACCGTCTTTAACTTCATTAACGCTGTTGCCGTTTTGAACAAGCGCGGTGATGGCACAATCGGCTTTTAAGGTTTTATAACCCAAGAAATCTGTCGCGCCGAGTTTATCAGCCAGTTCAAACCAAACTTTTTCCGTGCCTTCATCGCCCGAGCCTGCCCAGTTTTGGCGCGCCAATTTCTTTTGCTCTTCCATGGCTTTGTTAAAGCCGTCCGTATCAACCTTAATGTTTTTGAGCTTCAAGGCGTCTTCGGTTAAGTCAAGCGGAAAACCGTAAGTGTCATAAAGCTTGAAAGCCGTTTGGCCGCTTAAAACACCGCCTGCACTCATATTTTCCGTTTCAGCATCCAAGAGTTTCATGCCGGTTGACAATGTTTTACCGAAACGAATTTCTTCCGCCTTAATCGTTTCTCTGATTAAAGCCTCGTAACGCAAAAGCTCGGGATATGCCTCGCCCATTTCACGCTGCAATGAGGGCAACAATTTATACAAAAGCGGTTCATGAACCCCAAGCATATAAATATGGCGCATGGCGCGGCGCATAATACGGCGCAGAACATACCCCCTGCCCTCGTTTGACGGCAGAACACCGTCAGCAATCAAGAAAGCCGTTGAGCGCAAGTGATCGGTAATCACATTATAAGATGACGAAAGCGCCTTGTTTTCTTTGTCGGTGCCGGTTAATTTGCATAAATCCGTAATCAGATTTTGGAACAAATCAATTTCATAGTTTGAATGCACGCCTTGCAAAATCGCGGTAATACGTTCCAAACCCATGCCGGTATCAATGCAGCGTTTTTTGAGGTTTATACGCTCACCTGTCGGCAAATCTTCAAACTCGTCAAACACCAAGTTCCAAATTTCAATCCAGCGGTCGCCGTCTTCATCTTTTGTGCCGGGGAGATCGCCAAAAACTTCCGGTCCGTGATCGTAAAAAATCTCGGAACAATAGCCGCAAGGGCCTGTATCGCCCATTTGCCAGAAGTTATCTTTTGTTGAAATGTCAATAATGCGGTCAGAGGTCAGACCTGAAATCTTTTTCCATAAATCACGTGCGACATCGTCGGTGTGGAAAACCGTTACTGCCAATCTGTCTTTGGGGATTGAGAACTCTTTGGTTACGACTTCCCATGCATAATGAATGGCTTCTTCCTTAAAATAATCGCCGAACGAAAAGTTTCCGAGCATTTCAAAAAATGTGTGGTGACGAACGTCATAACCAACGCTGTCAAGATCGTTGTGTTTTCCGCCGGCACGAACGGATTTTTGAGCGGTTGTTGCTCTTGTGTAGGGGCGCGTTTCGTTGCCCGTAAAGATGTTTTTAAATTGGACCATACCTGAGTTTGTGAACATTAAAGTCGGATCGTTGTCCGGCACCAAAGATGACGACGGAACAACCGTGTGTCCGTTCTTTTCAAAATAGTCCAAAAAGGTTTTGCGAATTTGTTTTAAGGTCGCAGTCATTTATTTATTTCCTATCTGTTCAGTTCTGTTTTTGCCTAAAATAAAGCAAAGCGAGGCATAAGTAAAGAAGATTTTTTTATTTTTCTTAATATATGATTTTTCTTATAAAAATATAAGATGTTTCACGTGAAACATTTAAAAAGAAACGCCTGCAAAACAGACGTTTTTCTTTTATTTTCAATAACTTAGTATTTTACGCCCGTGAAATCAAACACCACGGAGCAGAAGCTGTTGCCTTCGCCGCATAAGGCTTCGCAATTTTCGCCCACATTTGAAAGTTTGAAACTGCCGCCCGCACTGCTGTATAAGACCAATTCACCTTGGTTTGAAATAAGCCAAAGTTTTCCTTTACGCCATATTTTTTCAGGCACTACTCTATCCCAATTTTTGCTTAAAAAATCAACACAGGCCTGTTGTCTGTTTCTTAAGAAGGTTACATAGAACATATAAGTGTGGTAATAACCTTCAGAACCTGTGCTTGTGAAAAATCTCGGATAAAATTCACCTAAAGGAGCCTTGCATACCTGATACGATTCATCTCCAAGGGCGGAATCTTGAGGCACACATTCCAAAAGAAGTTTAGACTTGAAAGCATTTTCAGCCATTTTTGTTCGATTATTCGGATAGTTTTTAATATCCTGCTGAATAAATAAAGAATAGTTAATCAAAGCATCGGAAACAAAACTTACCGTTTGATGCATTTTATACATATACATGGCTTTTGAATAACCTGCCAAACCGCCGGCTGAAATAACACCGATGATGGCTAAAACGCCGAGCATTTCAACCATTGAACGACCGAATTCATTTATTCTTTTCATTAAAGACTCCATTTTTTATTTTAAGTTTATATTATTCATTTGTTATGTGTTTTGCAACATAAATTTTATTGTGAGGAACAGACAAGGTAAAAATCATTTTTATTTTAAAAATTTGAAGATCCCTTGACCAAACCCGTCGGTTTGGGGGGATGACAGGTAAAAAAAGAATTTGAAGATCCCTTGACGATTGCTCACGCAATCGAGGAATGACGGGAATAAAAAAACACCGGCTAATTTGCCGGTGTTTTCTTGGCTATATCAAAGACTTAATTTGTCAATGATTTTGAGTTGATGGCATAAGGATGTTTACCTGTTGTTGTGGCAAATATCGGATTTTTTGCCATACTGTAATCATCATCCGAAGAAGATGATGGCGAAGAATTATTCACGCTGTTTAACGTAATCCAGCCGGCATATTCACTGTCAGCCAAGTTTAAGGCCGGTGCAAAACCGAAAACA
>CAJOLB010000081.1 GCA_905235385.1 uncultured Alphaproteobacteria bacterium
AATGATACGGCGACCTGTCAGGCGTGTTTTATGAATCCACGCAACATCACCTTCCCAATCGCGAACCTGCCGCCAGAGCTCAAACTCGTTGATGATTTCAAGAGGAGCGCCTTTTTGTTTATAAATCCACTCAACAGGATATTTTGTTCCCGGTCCGGAACGGGCGTTAATGTTGTCCGCGCGGATGGAAACCATACGCGGCAAAGCCAATCCGCTTTCGCTCGGATCGGTTGATTCGGCATGAGCTAAACTCAAACTTAAAAACACAATTGCAAAGGTGCTGAAAAATGCTTTCATTTTTTTTCCTTTTGAAATATTTTTATTCTATATTAATTTGAGATGTTAAAAAAAAGGTAAAAGGCAATGAAACTTGTTGATGTTATTTATAAATTAATTTCATTTAAGACAATTACGGGAAACCGAAAAGAAATTGATAAGTGTTTGGCGTATATCAAAAAGATTTTGAAACCATCCGGTGCAATCGTTGAGATTTGTGAAAATGAGGGGGCATCGCCTGTAATTTTTGCGCGCAATGCAAAAACCGAGCATTTTGATGTTTTGGTTTTGGGGCATTTGGATGTTGTGCCGGCAGATGATGAGATGTTTGAGCCGAAAGAAAAGAGCGGCAAGCTTTATGGCAGAGGAACTCTTGATATGAAGTCTTTCGCTGCCGTTGCTATTTGTTCAATGGAAAATGTGATGAAAGAGAAACTGAATTTGAAATTCGGTTTTATTCTTTCAACAGATGAAGAAGAGGGCAGCAAAAGCTTGGAAGCGTTTTTGAAAAAACACAAAAAACTGAAAGCTGATGTTGTGCTTGATAATGATGTGGGCGGAGATATTACAAAGATTGTGGCAAGATGCAAAAATCCTGTTTATGTCGAACTTAAAGCGCAAGGATTGGGAGCGCACGGCTCAACACCGTGGGAGGGGTTAGATGCGAATGAAAAGCTGTTTGAAACATGGCAAAATATAAGAAAAATTTATCCCTCATTTTCAAAAGATAAGAAAAAGCCGAAAAATACATGGATTGATACGGTTCATTTTGCCACCATCAACGGTGGAAAGGTTTCGAACATTATATCTGATGAGGCAACCGCTTTGCTTGATTTCAGGTTGACGGAAAAATCAAGCGTTGAGGATTTGAAGAAAAAGCTCAAGAAATGTATGGCAAAAAGTGTTTCTTTTGAGGTGAAATTTCAAAGTATTCCCGTTATTACCGACGAAAAAAATCCGGTTATGCTCTCATATAAGAAGCTGGCTGAAAAAGTTTTGAAGAAAAAAATCGAGTTCGAATATATGGGCGGGGCAACCGACTCGCGATCGCTCTATGAACGCGGTTCGACGGTTATTATGCATTCGGGCACGGGTGAGGGAATGCACGCCAAAGGCGAATATGTAGTCTTAAAAAGTGTTGAGCAAATCGCCGATATTCAAATGCGGTTTTTAAGAGAGTTGGCGGTGCAAAAATGAGAATATATATTTTAGCCATAGGCAAGTGTAAACACGGTTCGCCTGAAGATTTGATCATTAAAGAATATCAAAAGCGGCTGAACTGGGATTTGATTATTAAAGAAAAAGATAATGACAGCCAAGAAAAAGAAGCAAAATTTTTGATTGAGAATATCCCAAACAATGCGAAAGTTGTTGTTTTAGATGAGCGGGGCGAAAATATGAAAAGCCTTGAGTTCGCAGAAAAAATCGGCGATTGGCAGCTTGAAGGGGTTTCGGATGTTTGTTTTTTAATCGGTGGGGCTGACGGGCATTTGGACGAGGTCAGAAAAAGGGCAGATTTGCTCTTGTCGTTTGGAAAGCTCACAATGCCTCATATGTTGATACGCGCGGTTTTGACTGAGCAAATTTACCGCGCGCAAACAATTTTAAATCATCACCCGTATCATCGGGAATAAAGCTAATTTAGTTTTATCGGGCTTACAGGATCAATGGATCTGATCTATGTGGGCAATATATTTCGCCAGCACAATTTTTATATTCTGAACTATAGGGACAAAATGTTGCTTTGGGTGTACATCCCTGTGTACTGGACACATAACGAGGGCATTCTGTGGAAGCAGGGGTGTCATATCCGAGATTAGCACATAATGACTGAGCTGTCTCGCTGGTCGGCTGACAGTCATAATAACCGCCGCAACTACTGGCTCCGCTGATTGATGCACATTCTGATTTGTTGAAGACATATTTAGCAGGGCAACATGTTCTGTAATAACCGTTTTTATAAGGGCATTCATCAGCCATAGGCCCTTCACAGTTTGTGTATATGTAGCCGGCATTTATGCAGCGATCGTTGTCGGATAGCGAAGATGAAGATTCTTTTTTATAAAAATTTTCTTTTGCTTCCGGCAAAAATTGAACTTCAGCTTTTGCGATATGACTTGCGCATATAGCAAGTGATAAAATTAAAATCAAAGTTTTTTTCATTTCTTTTCTCCTTATCACGGCTCAAAATTACCACTGAATGTCAGGCTTGTCGCCGCCTTCAATAGGTTCTAATGAACCATGAAATTGTGTATCACATTTATAGTAACCATGACAATTATTGGGGCTTATATTTGCTGCGCAGTCGGAAAGTTTATGCTCATAGCCTGCAGGGCAGCAGATTCTGTATAGCCCGCTTTTATAGGGGCATTGGTCAACCAACGCTCCTTGGCAAGAAGAGTATATATATCCTGCATTTTTGCATCGATCACCATCAGAAAGCGAAGAAGCAGATGTTTTTTGATACATATTTTCGCTTGTTTGTGGCAAAAATTCAACTTCTGCTCTGGCAGAAAAACCTGCAAATGATGAAAGTAATAAAGTTAAAATTAAAGTTTTTTTCATTTCTTTTCTCCTGTTTTGACTGCTTTTAAGTATAGCACAATTTTGTTAAGAAATCAATAAAAAAACGCGTATAATGGCTAACTAATACAGACACCTTTCCTCATGCTCGGTCATGTACGTTCATGTACACTCCCTTCGCATTTTGTCAGGTGTCTTATTATTTAG
>CAJOLB010000082.1 GCA_905235385.1 uncultured Alphaproteobacteria bacterium
AGCATGTGAAGTTTGTCTTTTGCAGGCATCCTTGGGTTTTAAAGAAAGGATAGAGCAATGTCTGAATTTGAAAATTTTGTAGATTTGTCTCAAACAAAAAACAGGGATTTTAATAAAGAGCTTCAAGACAGCAATGTTTATCAGGTTGCGGCTCAAATAGGTATTGATATCAGCACCTATAAAGCAAGTAGTGAAGAACAGCTTAAAAATGCTGAGGCTGAAATTAAAAGCGCGATTAAAAAACGCCAATATGAAAATACCGAAGAACAGAATGCGGCAGATATGAAGAAGCTGGATGATAAGCCTAAATTGCAAGAAGAGTATAAAAAAATAGAAAAAGAAGAGAAGCCGACTTCAGAGGTTGAAAAGGAAAAAGCTGGGCAGCAAGGCGAGAATAAAGACAAAAATGCGAAAGAAGAAAAGCCTGCTTCTATGGGAGATTTATTAAGGAAGCTTTCAGGTCGCCCGGTTAAATCGTCTGAAGTGCAAACACCGATTTCAGAAATCGCTAACCCCGTCAAAACAGTGGCAAAAACTTTGAATACCACAGCTGAAATAATAAATCATATTTCTAAAACACGCAATCAGGGCAGACCGTAGACTTTTTATAAAAAAATGCTTGCAATTTGAAAGTTTTCTGTTAAATATATGGCGAATCGGCAATGGTGCCGATGATAACTTATAACACACGCAGGCCAAGGCGGATTGCTTTTGATTAAAAGATAAATTCGCTCCGGTGCTTTAAGAAATTAAAGCCAAAAGCTTGCGGAGGTTTAACCGGAAAAGAAAAGGAATTTTATATATGTCACTTCCGACTTTTACAATGCGTCAACTTGTTGAAGCAGGCGCACACTTCGGACACCACGCTCGTCGTTGGAATCCGAAAATGGCTTCTTACATCTATGGTAAGAAAGACAATATTCACATCATTAATTTGCAAAAAACTTATCCGATGCTTTACACGGCTTTGAATGCCGCTCGTGAAGTTGCGGCAAGCGGCGGCAAAATTTTGTTTGTTGCCACAAAAAAGCAAGCTCAAGATGTGGTTAAAGAAAACGCACTTCGCTGCGGTCAATATTATGTGAACTATCGCTGGTTAGGCGGTATGCTCACAAACTGGAAAACAGTTCACAAATCTATCAACCGTTTGGTTAAATTGAACGATATGTTTGAGAACAACCAAACAGAAGGTTATACCAAAAAAGAAATTTTGAACCTTAGAAAAGAGCAAGAAAAACTTGCTATGTCTTTGAACGGTATTATGAATATGGGCGGTCAGCCGGATATGCTTTTTGTGATTGATACACCGAAAGAATCTCTCGCAATTAAAGAAGCTAAAAAGCTCGGCATTCCTGTTGTCGGTATTGTTGATACAAATGCTGATCCGACCGAAGTTGATTATCCGGTTCCGGGTAATGATGATGCCATCAGAGCCATCAGCCTTTACTGCGAACTTATGAGCGCAGCTATCGTTGACGGTATGGCTTCTGAAATGGAAGCTAAAGGTGTTGAAGTTGAGGCCGAAGCTGCTGAAGGCAATGAGGCTAAAGCTCCGAAAAAACGCACTACAAGAAAAAAAGCTGTTGCTGAAGAAACAGCTGAATAATCTTATGAAATAAAAGGCGGTGGTTTTTATCGCCGCCTTTGGTTTGAAATTTTTTTATTAAAGGAATAAATATTATGGCAGAAATTACAGCCGCTAAGGTTAAAGAATTGAGAGAAACAACCGGCGCCGGTATGCTTGATTGCAAAAAGGCTTTGGTTGAAGCCAACGGTGAAATGGAACAAGCTATTGACTGGCTTCGCAAAAAAGGTTTGGCAACAGCCGCGAAAAAAGCAAGCCGTATTGCCGCCGAAGGTTTGGTTTCCGTTAAAGTTGAGGGCAATAAGGGCGCTGTTGTTGAGGTTAACTCAGAAACAGACTTCGTTGCTAAGAATGATATTTTCCAAGAATATGTTCAAGACGCCGCAACTGTTGCTTTGTTAAGCGATGGCGATGTCGAAAAGATGAAAACTTTCGGTTGTCCGAAATGCGGTAAGTCTTTCGGCGAACGTTTGACGGATATGATTGCAAAAATCGGCGAAAATATGAATTTACGCCGTGCGGCAATGGTTGAAGTTAAGAACGGTGTGGTTGCATCTTATGTTCATAGTGCATTAAAACCGAATTTGGGCAGAATCGGCGTTTTGGTTGCTTTGGAATCATCAGCCGATAAAGAAAAATTAAACGAACTCGGCAAGCATATTGCAATGCATATTGCCGCATCATCTCCGCTCTTTTTAGATATTGAAAGCGTTGATCCGGCAGCTGTTGAGCATGAGCGCGGTATTTATGCCGAACAAGCCAGAGCATCAGGCAAGCCCGAAGCCATCATCGAAAAAATGGTTGAAGGTCGTATCAGAAAATATTACGAAGAAGTTGTTCTGCTCGAGCAAGCATACATCATGGATCCCGATAAAAAGGTTAAAGATGTGATTTCAGAAGCTGCCAAAGAACTCGGCACAGAAATCAAACTTTCTTCATACATTCGCTTTAAGTTAGGCGAAGGGTTACAGAAGAAGGAAGAGGATTTTGCAGCTGAGGTTGCCGCTCAACTTCAAAAATAGCTAAAAGTTCGTATAACGGACGACTAAGTACAGAAACACTTTTTAAAGCTAAGTCATGTACCAATACGTACACTCCTGTCGCTTTAAAAAGTGTTTCTTATTATTCGTCTCGTTCTCCGAACTTTTTTATATTTAGGTAAACGATTTTTGGTTCTATCGCTTATGTACGTTTTGTACACCGCGCACAAGAGCTTACGGCGTATTTGGCGCATTATACGCTATTTTTATATAAAAAAGTGTTTCTTATTATTCGTTT
>CAJOLB010000083.1 GCA_905235385.1 uncultured Alphaproteobacteria bacterium
ATGTTTCAAGATAATTTCCTTCAAGTGAAATATTTTTTTCAGCTCCGCGCCAACCATGTCTTATATCATAATCAAGCAAGCCTTTTCTGAAAGCGTTTGTGGCGATGGTTTGGATCTTCGGATCAATTGTTGTTCGGACAATCAAACCGCCTTCATACAAAGCGTCATCACCTAAGTTGTGTGAAATTGCGCGACGCACTTCTTCGCTGTAATATTCGGCATCTTTTAAGAAACCGGATTTTCGCTCGGTAACGGTCAGCGGTTTTTCTTGGGCTGCTTTTGCTTCTTCTTTCGTGATATAACCATCTTCTTGCATTCTTGAAATTACCCAATTTCGTCGCGCAATTGCAGCATCATATTTTTTTGTCGGGTGATAATTATTCGGACCTTTGGGAAGAGCTGCTAAATAAGCGACTTCTTCAATTTCGAGCTCATCAAGGGCCTTATCAAAGTAATTTAATGCAGCAGCGGCAACACCGTATGCGCGATTTCCAAGATAAATTTCGTTTAAGTAAAGTTCTAAAATGTGATCTTTCGTGAAAGCTTTGTTCATGCGGTTTGCAAGCATTGCTTCTTTTATTTTTCTGATGTATGAGACTTCAGAGGAAAGAAAAAAGTTTTTAGCAACTTGTTGTGTGATGGTTGAGGCACCGGCAGGTCTGCGGCCTTTGCCGAGATTTTTTAAATTATTGAAAACGGCGCGAATGATGCCGAGATAATCAATACCGCCATGTGTATAAAAATGTTTGTCTTCTGCGGCAATGAAAGCATTTTTTACTCTGTCCGGAATTTTGTTGATAGGAACGAACAATCTTTTTTCAGCGGCATATTCCATCAACAGCTGTCCATCACCCGCAAACAGACGTGTCGTTACAGCCGGTTCATATTTTTCAAGCTGTTTATAGTCGGGCAAAGTTGAACTGACTTGTCCGAAAAAAATAGTGATGGCAATAAGCATTAAAATCAGAAAAAACAGCCCGGCGCTGATGATGGCAGAAAAAAACTTAAACATTTCGACTCTTTACTCGTTAAAAATTAACACACTTTACAAATGATTTGTTAAAAAAGCAATGATTTTTTTAGTATATTCTCTTTTTAATTAAGAACAGCGTCTTATACCAATCCATACTGTTTTTGAAAATATGTATATGAAATTGAACTTTTTTACGAAAGTTTTATTAAAGCAAAATTCTGTTTTTATTCAATTAAATCAATAAGTTATCTTATTTTTAAATGCGTGATTTAAACGTACGTTTATGATACACTTAGACAAAATGGTAAAAATTTTCATGAAAGGAAAAAGCGATGGAAATGAAATTACCGCAGGTTGAAAGAATCGTTACCGAAACGATTGACGGCAAAAAGGTTCAAAAGCAAATATATGCCGACGGTTCTTACGGTGTTCGTGATGGGGATAATGTTACAAGATATTTTCCGGATGGAAAAGAACAGACTTATTTTTTAGAATCTGCTTATTCATTTAGATTAAGCAGAGAACTTCTTCCCGACGGCACATGGCGTTGCTGGCATGAAAACGGGCAGATGAAAGAAGAACTCCTTTCCAACGGCACAAGGCGTTGGTGGTATGAAAATGGGCAGATGGAAAGTGAACAACTTCCCGACGGCACAACATCGAGTTATGACAGTAAAGGAAAAATGATTTATCATGCGACGAAAGGTGTTGAAGATACGGACCTTTATGTTGCCAAAAAGCGGGTTGCCGAAAGACGTATGAAAAAAGAGGACAAACTTTCAAAAGGCAAAGATGAGCGTGTGATTTTGCCGAAGATGAGCAAACTTTCAAAAGCCATCGAAATGAAAAAAGCCATCAAAGAAGTCAAAAAAAAGCGCGCGGCAGATGCATATTTTGAAAACCTTTTCTCCGGATTATAAAGAATATGTGCGGCAGAAAAATGCCAAAAGATATGCTTTGGAAAAACAAATGATGTTGGAAGATTCTGAATATGCAGCTCAGATTCGTGAGAAACGCCGCAAAGCAAAAGCTGAATCGCGTCAAAAACAGAAAGAAAAAGAAAATTCGCCTTTACCGTCTAAGCCTAAACCAACCGGACGCGGCGATAGATAACCAATCTTGAAAAAATCATTTTTTATTCTTTAAGTTGTTCAATGGCCCATTTTTTCAAACTGACTTTGTCGGCTTTGCCTGTGGCAAAAACCGGAAAATCTTCTCTGAACAGTAAAACGGACGGCACGTAAAGTTCCGATAAGCCGTCTTTGGCGCAAAAATCCATAAAGTCTTTGCGGGTGGCGTCAGCGTTGTTTGAAACCAAAACGATTTGTTCGCCTTTTTTCGGGTGCGGTGCGGCAACGGCAACACATTTAAAATCTTCGTTTTTATAGATTTTTTTGGCATTATCTTCAACGGCTGTCAATGAAACCATTTCTCCACCGATTTTAGCAAAGCGCTTTACCCTGTCCACAATTTTGATAAAGCCTAAATCGTCAACTTCAACGACATCGC
>CAJOLB010000084.1 GCA_905235385.1 uncultured Alphaproteobacteria bacterium
AGATTGAGAAGGATGGAGAGTATCACTATATTTCCGGGAAAATTGCCCAACCTGGTTGTTATACAAATCATATAAGGATTGTTAATGGTGGTTTTACATATACTAACACACATATTTATAAAATTGTAAAACCAAGATTCTAAAAATATATAGGCTCAGAAAAACTACTAATTGATGCCAACAAGTTAAAGGAGTTTTATGATTAAGAATAAATATTGGCTGGTGCTCGGAACCGTTTTATTTTTTGCAGCTATACCAGTGTCCGCCAAAATAACAAATCATGATTTTTTGAACAAGTGCAAATTGCCAGTTGTTTTAACAGTTCCTTTGTATACTGAGGATTCAAAGCAACCGAAAGCTTATGATATTATTTTGAAGCCTGGTGATTTTTATCAAGCCAGCCAAAAAGGCAATGGTTATTTATATGAAAAATATGGACTCATGCCAGATTTGGTTACAAATTTCATCAAAAAGTTGTCTTCGCCAGTTCCGGCGATTTATGGTTCGCCCCAAAAAGAGCTTAAAGAATACGAAAAAAAGGAAAGCGAATTAAAGGCAAATTCAATGCCAGGTTGGTGGGTCAGGAAATGTATAGAAAATTATAAAAGTGATACGAATTCTTATGATTGGGCCGTTGAAGAATTAAAAGAAAAACAAGAACGGATGGCAGAAGCCGGGAAGAATATAGCTGAGATTGATAAAGAATCATTTAATGCAAATTGGAGTAATTACCTTGCCGAGGCCAAACTGAAAGTGACCCGGTTCTCCTTTGTAACCAACATAACCGAAAGTAAATTAGAGCTTTTAGTTAATCCCGAGGCCGATATTGATAATGACGGACTTACCAATAGAGAAGAATTTCGTTGTGATACTGACCCATTATATCCAAATTCAGTTGTGGTATCTCCGCATAAAATTAAAGTAAGTCCCAACGGCAATGAAATAATTACTAACGAATTTTGTGTATTGAATTTGACAACTACCAATATCACTTGCCGATTAGTTCCTAATTACGAAATGAAAAAGTTTGCACACACATTAAAAGGTGTAAACATTAAATCTTTAATGAAAACGTCAGAAGGCTTAAAATTTTCCTTAAACGCGAAGAGTTCTGGGCGTTTTCTTTTGCTATGGTGTGCTAAAAAACTACCTTATAAACTTCCTAGCAACGGCGAAATTAATCTATATGTTGGTGAAAATCGGATTGCAAAGTCCTCATTACGACCTGTTGTAATAAATGATCAAGCGGAGGCTATGGAGGCACCAGTAATTATATCTCCAAAAGAGGGCGAACGTTTACCAAGCTTAAGAAATATTAAGTTTGCGTTTGACCCTAAAGGATATCCCACAAATTCCGATTGGTACACTGAGACATTTGTCTATGATATTAACGGTAACCTAATGGGAAATGATTTTCCTTTGTCTTTTGTAGATCCACTTTCGTATGATTTAAAAACTCGCCTATATATCTATGGCGCAGTTGCGTCTTCTGCGGCTCCATTTTCAAAAGTCGATAAAGTTGTGAAGCGCCCAATTTATAATCGGCTGTATTACGCGGTTGACGACCTTTGTTGCGATATGGTTCGACCAGGTAGTTATTTTTGGAGGATTGTTAAACAAAGCAACTATTCTAGTGCGGTAGCCTCAGAATGGAGATGGTTTTGTCTTGGAGCAAAAGTTGGTTCGGATTTTGAAAAAGGTCGGAATAAATTTGGCAACGAAAAAGAAAATACGGAAGACTCTAGTAAAAAACCAACGTCACTTTCATATTATCATGTTAGTGAGAAAAGCGTCGTACACAAACTGATAGTTAACGTTCCTTTTGAATATTACGTCAAAGATTTCTATGATAATTTTGAAGGCCAAAAAGGTCCGAAATTGGATGAAAATGTTCAAATAAATTTTTCAGAAAATTTGCCGCAGGGTTTAAGCGGGCAAAAAATATCTGGCGACTTTAAAATTTCGGGATTGCCAAAGTATGCTGACGTTTACACTAATTTTTTTGTAGTTTCTGATGGCCGTCATACCGTCAAAGAAAGACATGTTTTTTTCGTTAAGGATATTGGGGTGCCTGTGCCTGCAAAAAAGCCGGATGATAAAGATCCCGTTTCTTTTGTTGCCGTACATCGTTTACATAAGGTCATCCACAGAATGATAATTGGAAAAAAAGACAAATATCCGATGGGGTTGGATTTCATGTGCGTTGAGCCTGAAAAGCGGCAACTCTTTAAATATGAAAAGCAATTAGCGGTAAGTTTTCTAGAGCCGCTTCCGCCAGGCTTTGAACTCATAGAGGAGACTAAAGACACAAAAGGAGAAGTGTATCACTTTTTTATGCTTTCTGATATTCCTGAAGAAGCAGGCGTCTATACAAATTACGCCAGGATAGTAAACCCAGAGTTCATTTACACGAATATGCACATCTTTAAT
>CAJOLB010000085.1 GCA_905235385.1 uncultured Alphaproteobacteria bacterium
GGATAGAGAGGCAATGGATCGAATTTCGGAAAGAGTGTTTCCGGAGAGCGACAAATATTTGCAGGTGCCGGATGATATGTCGGGCTTTGTGATTGAAGATCGCGAGAAAGGTGTGGTCGGCTACTGCTTATATGACAAAGAAGAAAAATCGATTTATGATATGGCTGTATTGCCGGAATATCGCACCGATCAAAACGCATCTTCAGGCAAATTGTTGCTTGAGATGATGAAGGTTGTTAAGGAAGAAGGTGGGCAGTGGAGTGCTGAAATGCGAGATGAAACAACGCTTCGGTATCTGAAAGTAATGGCTGAGCGCGGTTTGGTTAAGTATGAAGAGCACGGCATAGACCATACGATGAGCGATGGCTCAAAAGTGGTAGCCGTTACATTTGAACCGATTAGGAAAGATGTTTTGCAAGCAACAAATAGATTAAAACAACATATTGAAGCAAGTAAAAAAACGTCTAAGCCAACTCAACCTAATACAACAAGTGGAAAGATAGGGAGAAATTCTACAGTTTATGAATAAGATGCGCTTTATTTTCTACAAGCACCCTGTCTTGATTGATAAGGTGTTTTGTTTTTAAATCCCCACTTACGCACATGGTGAAATGGGGATTTTTCATTTAAATTCAGCGGTTTCGTGAAAAACGATAGAATTTAGCGCGATCGGGTATTTGTGTTCGAATAAGATAAGACTTTTTGTTCATCGTTGTTTTGATCTGTTTTTTCAGGACGGAGCGCCGCCAATTTTTCGGGCTCCGGAATGTCTAGCGCGGTTTCTTTAGCATGATTTAGCTCAAAATCATCACCCGGAACGCAAAGAATGGCGGAATTTTTAGAGCTGGTGAGTTTGAGCATGTTTTGCATGTCATTCTCATGCATTTGGTCATGCAACGTTCCGCCGATAACCATTTCTAAATTTGAGATGTGGTTGAGCAGGAAATGATCTTCGCGGTTTTGAAAAATAGCGTGGTATTTTTCAGGAATTTTATGGTGAATAGAAATGTGCTTTTTTGCAATTTCTTCGCGCTTTTGTTCGGTTGCCGTTTTATAGATTTTTTCATCTTGAGGCGAGAGCAAAGCGAGTGTGAGCAAGTTGTTTTTTCCCGTTATTTTAAGATTTTTTATCCATTGAGAAACGTTGACTTGTATGTATGATTCTTTATCGCAGTGCGGGTCAGGATTGACTTTGTTTTTATAAAACCATAAGCCTTCGGATAAAGATGTATAGGCTTTTTGTGCCGTCGCTTTGATGGCTTCGTCAGACAACTCCGGATTTGAGGTTAATTCACGGATTTTTTTGCAATATGCGGCAATGTCGGTGAGCTTGTCATTTTTTTGGAGGCCTTCACCGAGAGCAAAAAGGTTACCCATCAATTTTAAGAATTTTTTCTTGCTGTTGTCGTTTGTGTTGAAATCTTCTCTGACTTCTTTATTTCGGGTGGGATTTTCTTCAACGTAGTAATATTTAGCGTTAAGCGAGGCAGTTTGTTCGGCAATCGGCTGACGCAATATACTCACGAGAGCGTTTGAGGGGTCAATCTTTTGCCAAAGTTCAAAATCTTGAGCCAATTTTTCGCGTAATTTCTTGGGGTTTCCCTGATCTTTTGAAACAAAAGCGGTTAAATCAGAGATATTTTGAGTTTTTAAGAAAGATTGGAAGGCCTTTTGATTTTCGTCTCCTTTATAAAAAGACAATACTTCGGCAAGTTTTTGTTTTTTCTCGTTTTCTCGGATTTGATTTATCTGGGCCAATAATTCTTCATCGGATTTTAAGTTTCCGTCTTTGTTTAGGACTTGTTTTTGCTGAAGTTCTTCTTCGGCAAGAATACCCTCTTCAAAAGCCTTGTCATCGTCAGAGGTTTGTGCATTGCGGATTTTTTGTAACAGGGCTTCTAAGTTTTCTTTTTCTTTTTTAAATTCTTCGGAAGAAGGGGTAAGGGGTTTGAACATGGCACAAGTATCATAAATCGCAATGAGTTTATGGGTAAAATAAACTCGGGTTGCAAGAGTTTGCGTGTTTGCAGATTTCGACTTCTTTTCTGCCATCATAATACCCTTAAATTAAAACAATTACTCCTATGATTTAAGTATATAGCTCAAAAGAATTTTTGTCAAGATTAAAAAAAGTTGTTGACAAAAAAGTCAATTTGTGGTATACAAGCGGATACAAAACTTACGAATTATGGAATTGGAGATTATAATGAAAGCGCACAACCTTCAAGGAAGGGATGTGCACTGGGCGGTTGTCGAACAAAAAACCGCAGATGAGATCACTTCATACCGGCCCGCGCTCGTGATTAAAGAATCGCAGCTCTATCTCGACCTGTTGGCGCGTCGGTTCTAT
>CAJOLB010000086.1 GCA_905235385.1 uncultured Alphaproteobacteria bacterium
ATAAAAAAAAGCCGCCTTAAAAGGCGGTTTTTTGTATGAAAATTAACGAAATTCTAAACTTTTTTCTTTATAAATAATGCATTATTAAATTAAAAGAGAAAATTACGGTAAGAATTTTATTGAAAAAATTATTTTGTTCTGTTTTAATGATTTTAGGTGTTATACTCGTCGTTTAAGAAAGGAAAAATTATGACTGAATTTTATTATGATCATAAAAAACTCAGAAACTGGGCTGTTGTTAGTTTAATTTTATTGTTGATTGCGCTTTGGTTTCCTGTCCATACGATTTATGAGTTGATTTGGGCAACTACAGTTAAAATTATTGTTTTAATTTCGGCCTTGGTCGCTTTTTATGTCTTTATGAATCCTCAAAGATTGGCAAAAATTGATGATGAAGGGATTGAAATTGATCACAATGCTAAACTTAAATGGGATGATGTTCTTAAAGTTGAAAGAGTAAAATCACGTTGCTCTTGCGGTAGTGATTTTTTACGTTTCCATTTGAAAAAAGGTGTAAAATATCCTTTAACTTTTATGCAAAAAATGTCAGAAGGTTATAAATTCGGTGCTTTTTCAATTCCGCTTTATGCGATGACAAAAGAAGATGCCGAATCTATTGAAAAAGAAATTACAAAACATTTAAAAGCTCCGAAAACAAAAGCTGAGGAGAAAACAGCTTCGGTTAAAAAAACGGTAAAGCCTGCACCGAAAAAAACACCGGTTAAAAAAACAGCAACGAAAAAAGCTGTTGTTAAGAAAAAACCTGTTACAAAAAAGGCTGTTACAAAAAAGACCGGGGTTAAAAAAGAACCTGCAAAGAAATAAAAAAAGCCTCCCGAAAGGGAGGTTTTTTTATAAGGCAATTGTGATCGGCGTTTTCCTTTTATATTGCGGTGATTCCTTTTGCGCATAAATCGGCAAAAACGGGTTTATCAAGCCCTAAGTTTTTGATGACTGCGCGAGGCGAAAAATCGCCTTCAAGATTTTGCCATGAGATTGCGCCGTTTTTGACGGTTTTTAAGGTAGCGCTCGGGAGCGTTGAACGCCCGATGCAAGATGAAAGATAAACGAAAACTTCATCATTGTCCTTGAGGTTTTGAACGGCTAATTTACGCGCCAAAATATTTAAAGAAACGTCAGCTTTGCTTGCATCTTTTGCCCATGGTGAGCCGCCGCCGACAGGGCAGGTGGTTGAATAAAAATCACACGCAAGTTTGCGCCCCGTGATGCCGCAATCGGCAATAGCGCTGTGGCAGACATAATCTCCCGTGCCGTTGATGATGATTTCTTCGGGTTTATCTCCTAAGATTTCTTCAATAAAAGGTTTTAAGTTTTCCGAAACAAGCATCGGTATAGCCGCAATCGCCGTTTTGATTTTGCCTTTTTCATCAATGGTGATTTGCGTTTTGATATCAAGCCCCAGATTATCTGATTTTAAGGCTTTTTGATAAAGGGCATTGTTTAATTTTTTTGCTAAAAAGAGCTCTTTTGGAAGCAAGCTATCGCCTTGGCAGGCATAGCCCGCAAAAACGCCCTGATCGCCCCAACCGCCGTTTTCAACGCCTTGAAAAATTTCGCAAGACTGACACCCAATCAGGTTGATGATTTTTAAGCTTGTAACATCAAGCGCATTTTCTTTCCAAATTTGATGATAGCGTTCATCATAACCGATTTTGCGAACGGCGTCTTTGATATATGTTTCGATGTTTTTTAATTTGGTGTTGGAGCAGACTTCACCGCCCAAAACGACGGTGTTTCCCTTGACCATAACTTCAACAGCGTATTTGACTTTTGAGTCTTGCTCTATGAAGCGATCTAAAATATATGATGAAATAAAATCTGCTGTTTTATCAGGGTGTCCTAAAGACACAAATTCTGCTGTTTTAAGCATAGTAAAATCTCCTTATTTAGTCCGTTTAAGTGCCGGACAAGTTAGGTTAAATCCACACGTTAGAACTCTAAATTATCACGAAAAAAACGATTGTCAATAAAATAAAAACAAAGCCCTGATTTTTTTTCAGGGCCTTTTATTTAGAGGTTTTTGATGATTTCGACAAAGAGCTGAACGCCGAAGCCGGAAGCGCCTTTGGGTGTTAAAGGACTGCCTTTTGCTTCTTTATCCATGCCGGCGATATCAAGGTGCGCCCATTTGACGCCCTTTTGAATAAATCTCTGTAAGAAACAAGCCGCCGTAATGGAACCGGCATTTCGTGATTCGCTGATGTTTTTCATATCCGCAATGTCCGAATCCATCATTTTATTATAAGCTGCATTGACGGGAAGCTGCCAAACTTCTTCGCCGGATTTGTGTCCCGCTTTTTTTATCTGTTCAATAAAGGGT
>CAJOLB010000087.1 GCA_905235385.1 uncultured Alphaproteobacteria bacterium
CAGGTGTTTTAACCTTTGCATTTCTGAGGCTTTTCAAAACCTCATATCCGTTCATATCAGGCAACATCAAATCCAAAATAATGATATCATAGTCATAAACCTTGCCCAGATCGAGACCTTCCTCTCCCAAATCTGTTGCATAAACAACCATACCCTCGCGTTTGAGCATCATCTCAATGCTCTGCGAAACGGCGTGATCATCTTCAACCAACAAAACTCTCATTTTTTCGCCTTTCAATTAAAAAATTTTGATGATTTGAGTATAATGCCATAAATTTTATTTGTTAACACTTATTCATACCCTGTTAATAATTATTAACACTCCCTCTTGAAAACCCCTATAAATCAAACAAAGATGTCATCCCTCGATGTGCACAATGCATCACTTTCTACCTCCTCATCCCTCGCACGACGAACGCATCCAGCGATCTTCAAATTTTTTCAAAACTTGACTTTAGATAAAAATACATATAGAACTTCAATAATGCTTTTGTATGCCTATATTATAAAACAGCTAAAATTGAAAGGAAAATAAAATGTTCACACTCCCCGCTCTGCCTTATGCAAAAAACGCTTTAGAACCTTATATGTCCGAAGAAACACTGAATTTTCATCACGGAAAACATTTTCAAACCTATATTGATAATTTAAACAAATTGATATCAAACACCGAATTTGAAAAAATGGATTTAAAAGAAATCATTGAAAAAACGGCAGAAAAGACTGAATACACGGCCATTTTCAACAACGCCGCACAGAGTTTTAACCATGGCTTTTTCTTTGAATGCCTAAGCCCGAACGGCAACAAAAAGCCGAATGCTGAGCTCTTAAAAAAAATCGAATCCGCTTTCGGCTCTTATGAAAATTTTGAAAAAGAATTTAAAGAGGCGGCTGTCTCCCAATTCGGCAGCGGTTGGGCTTGGCTTGCTGAAGACAAATCAGGCAACTTAAGCGTTTTAAAAACCTCAAATGCCGACAATCCGATTGCCCACGGCCTTAAACCTTTGATGACAATCGATGTTTGGGAACACGCTTATTATCTTGATTATCAAAACAAACGTGCTGACTTTATTGACACATTCTTAAAACATTTAATAAACTGGAAATAGTCCGTTAAAACATCAGCTTTTCCAAAAATTGCGGCAATGTTTCCGAAGCTTTCCCCATCACCTGATGGTCGAAATAATAGTTGTTTTCGGTATATTCCAAATTAAACAAATATGTTTGCGCGCCATAATATTTTGCTTGGCTCACAAACCCCGCCGCCGGATAAACAACGCCCGACGTGCCGACTGCCACAAACAGATCGCAGTGTTTAAGCATATCTGAAATCTCATCCATAAACATCGGCATCTCGCCGAAAAACACGATATTCGGCTTTAAAAAATTCTTTGCCCCGCACTTTTCACACACCCCGTCAAACTGAGTATTGCCGAGTGTTTTAACCACATGTCCGCAGTTTAAACAAACGGTTTCATCAATCCGCCCGTGCATATGCAAAACATTTTTTGTGCCGGCTTTTTCGTGCAACAAATCAACGTTTTGTGTGACAACATTAACCGTTATATCTGGATTTTTCTTTTGAAATTCGGATATTGCAATATGCGCCTTATTCGGCATTGCCTTATCCATTTGAACACGTAAATGATTATAAAATTCATGCACCAATTTCGGATTTTTTTCAAATCCCTCGATTGATGCCACATCGTCAACCTTAAAATTTTCCCATAATCCGTCAGCATCGCGAAAAGTCTTTAATCCCGATTCGGCAGAAATCCCCGCCCCTGTCAAAATAAAAACATTCTTCATGATAAAAAATCCTCAATAGAACCACTTAAAATACTATCCTATTCCACTTTAAAATATACTTAAAAAAACGCAAAAAAACGTCATCCCCCACCCTCCTGTCATCATTGGGCTGTAGCTCGACAAGTTCGCTGACCTATCGGTATGTCCCGAGGATCCACCTTTAACCTATCCACCTTTAAACCGTCATCCCTCGATTGCGTCAGCAATCGTCAAGGGATCTTCCGATTTTAAATCTGACATAAAGCTCTATAAAAACTTGGAAAACGAAGTATCTGTATTAGTTAGCCATTATACGCATTTAAGGCACAATAAAACCGTGAATAGCGTGTGCAGATAATAAGAAAAGTTCCCTTGAGCGAGACGAGTGTACATTAACGTACACGACTGAGCTTAAGGGAAGGCGCAATTTTATATGAGATTTACCGTAAACCTCAGAGAAGAGGTTAGATAAAGTTAAAACAAAGGCGGAAGTACCGGAGCGTAGATAAACCTACGTAAGGACACTTCCGACCTGAAGTTTTTTGATTCTTTATACAAACCGGGCACAAGGCACAATAAAACCGTGAATAGCGTGTGCAGATAATAAGAAAAGTTCCCTTGAGCGAGACGAGTGTACATTAACGTACACGACTGAGCTTAAGGGAAGGGAACTTTTCTGTATTTAGCTGCCAGCTAGGCGCGGTTTTATATGAGGTTTACTTTGCCACCGGCTTTTTCAACTGCCTCAACAGCCGCTTTCGAAGCTGAGTTAACAGAGATTGTTGCCGCTGTGGTGATAGCACCGCGAGCAAGCAAACGAACACCGTCGAGCTTCTTTGTAATTAAGCGTGAAGCAAGCAATGTATCAACATTAATTTCTTCTGCTTTTAATTTACCGGCATCAATTGCTTTTTGAATGCTGTCCAAATTAACAACAGCATATTCTTTAGCAAAATGGTTGTTAAAACCACGCTTCGGCAATTGACGATAAATCGGCATCTGGCCGCCTTGAAAACCGTGGATAGAAACGCCGGAACGTGATTTCTGACCTTTCTGACCGCGACCGGCTGTCTTGCCTTTGCCGCTTGAGATACCGCGACCGACACGCGTGCGGTCTTTTCTGGCACCTTCATTATCTCTTAATTCATTAAGTTTCATTGTTTTTCACCTAATTTAAATTTTCCAATATATAAAGTCTCATCAAAGTTCTTCGTCAAAAGGGGCATGCTACGCTGTTATTTTTGAACGCCGTGTAGGCAAAAGCTACACAAGTGAAAAAATGACAAGTATGATGCCCTTTTCACAAGAACTATTCTTCGACTTTGACGAGGTGGCTCACCTTCTTGATCATACCGCGAACAGAAGGTGTATCTTCCAAAACGGCAGTACGATTCATTTTGTTCAAGCCAAGACCGATTAAAGTTGCTCTTTGATCTTTCGGTTTGCCGATCGGGCTAGCGATTTGAGTAACTTTTATTGTTTTCTTTGCCATGGTCTAAGCCTCCTCTTTTTCCATCTTGTTGGCTGACGCATATTCACGACGGCTCACGATATCACCAACTTTTTTACCTCTCTTGGCCGCAACCATACGAGGAGAGTTGATAGATTGTAAAGCGTTGAACGTTGCCTTAATCATGTTGTAAGGGTTGTTTGAACCCAAAGATTTTGCAACAACGTCTTGAACACCCAAAACT
>CAJOLB010000088.1 GCA_905235385.1 uncultured Alphaproteobacteria bacterium
TGAAGCTTTCTTGCTCCGGCATGACCTCCTCCGCACTGTTAAAAGAATCTGTCGCAAAAGTCATAGATTGTTTCATCATTATGACACCTCGCGCCATACTCGGCACTTGAACTTCATTAACATCACCGGCAATAAGTTGAACTTTCGCATTTTCATACGAAACACCCGACTGATTGTTAATACTCACCCAACCTGCTAAATCAAGCGTGTTTTCATCTTTAACACTCGCCACATAATTCGTATTCCAAGAAATACCATTCGTCAAATAAGCAAGCAAAATATTTTTAAGACCGGCTTGCACACTCGAAATTTTAGCTGCTAAAGTCGGTTTTTGGCTCAAACCGACAGGAAGCTGATCAAAAACAAGCCTGCCATCAAATCCTGTTTCAATACCATAATCAAATTGCAAAACGGGAACACCGCCCTGAAAACTGATTAGTCTTGCTTTATCAAAGATTTGAGATCCTGTTGTCGGATTCGTACGGACCGTTTGAACAACTTGTCCGACTGACTTTTCGACAATATTGTAAGGTGTGAGCAAAGCATAATCATAATTTTGTTCAATAACATGAATATCATCACCCAAAATAATAACACTGGTCGGCTTGATTTTTGAAGCCACGCCCTCTAAAGAAACCTGATTAACACCTTCCTTAAAGTTTACACGGCGAAAATCTTTAACCAGAGCTAAATCATTATTATAAATACTGATTTCTAAATTTTGAGCAACCGGTTTTTCTACTTCTTGAGCCCACGTATTGAGAGCAAAACCACAAACACATAACATTAAAACGATTTTGAAACGCATCTTTAATCTCCTATTCTTCTTCATATCCGATGGCTTGCGAAACAATCACACGCTCTCCGTCAGGTAAATTTAAAGCCTTCGCTACTGCCTCTTTATCAAACAGCGCACGCACCACACAGCCTAAATCATTTGTTGCTGCATAAAGTTCAACGTTTTGATACGCCGATCCGGCATGCATAATCGCATAATTATTATCAGCCGTTGAACCGGCATAAATCAGCACCAAAGGCACATTTGCCATAAAGGGCTGGCTTTGGAACATATCAAGAATACTTTTATCTAGAACACGCACCAAATTGTTTGCATCAGCATCATATAAAAAAGTTCCTTCCGGCTCAGTCACATAAATCGATAAGTCTTTTTCATTTCGAGCTGTCGGAATTGTTCGACGCCCGTCTTCACGATTAACACCATAGGCCACCCACAAAATATTACTGAGCATTTGTCGATCTATCTGTCTGTTGCTGAAACGACGTACGGAATGTCTATCCATCAACGCTTGGTATAAGGTCGCATCCTCGTCAATTTGCGGCGCCGGTAACTCAATCATCTCAGCCATCGCCACCGAACTTAAAGCACCAAAAGCCGCAGATAAAATCATTGTTTTTCTCATTTTTAACCCCTTTTTCAAATTAAAACTAAGGTTAATATAATCCCTCCTCTTCAATTTCATAAGATGATTTTGAAATGTATGAACAAAAAAAATACCCCATCAACAAGATGAGGTATTTTTTTTTTGAAAATAACGATAGGATGTCCTAAAGTAAGAATCGCTCGGCTTTTAGGCGTTCAACGCGAAACATTGCAACGCTTTTTAAAAAGAAACCCTCTTTAATTTAAATAAAAGAACACGTTATGTAAATCATAAGAAAAGTTCCTTCAGGTGAGACGAGTATACTTATTTAAGTATACACAACTGAACCCGAGGGAACTTTCCTGTACTTAATTATCGGCTGAACGAACTTTTATTTGACTTCTTCAAAGTCAGCGTCCACAACCTTTTCATCTTTCGGCTGTTCGGCACCCTGAGCAGCCCCCTGCTCTGCACCTTGTGCACCTTGAGCTGCGCCTTGTGCTTTATACATCGCTTCACCGAGTTTTAATGAAGCTTGCATCAAAGCATCGCTCTTTTCTTTGATGGCAGCGCTGTCTGTGCCTTCCAAAGCAGTCTTAACGGCTTGAACGGCTTCTTCAATTGCTGTTTTATCAGCGGCTGAAATTTTATCGCCGTTTTCCTTTAAGGTCTTTTCGGTTGAGTGAACCAAAGCTTCTGCCTGATTGCGGATTTCGACTTCTTCTTTTTTCTTCTTATCAGATTCTGCGTTCATTTCAGCATCTTTAACCATCTTTTCGATATCGGCATCAG
>CAJOLB010000089.1 GCA_905235385.1 uncultured Alphaproteobacteria bacterium
ATTTTTAAAATATCGGCAAATCAACAAAATATTCAAACCCATCCTAATCAAGAATTTCTTTAAAAACTGTAAAAAAATAAGGATCCTTTTTTCTTTACGATTCGGGTTCTTGTATCAATGAAAAATATTTTAGGGAGAAAAACGATGATTACGAATGAACAAGCAGCAAAAATGTTGGAAGGCGATGTGATTGAAGCTATCCCGACAGATATGAAGCGTATCGTTATTCCGGCGTATGGTTTTGCCGGTGCAACCGATCAAAAGCGTCAAGAATGGGGCGCCGACGGACCATTTATGGAAGATGTTAAAGGTCTTGTTTTTAAAAATCCGAAAGATGATGCCGATCAAGTCTTAAAACAAAAAGATGGTGTTTTACTTTGCTATGATGCTCCAGGCAGAAAAGAAAAGATTGAAGCATACTTAGCAGAAAATCCGAAAGCTTTGTCAGATTCTGTTCACTTAAAACATTTTATCAAACATTTAACAACGGAAGTTGTAAATGAAGGTGGAAAAGCTGACTTATGGGATTCGGATATAGCATTCGCTGCAGGTTTAACAGGAGCTCCCTCTAAAGAAGATATTAAACCGGGAAAGATTTTTTCCGGCGTTAAGAAAAAAGAGATTGTTCAAGCTATTCGTGTGCCGGAAGGAACCGTTTATGAGGGTGCTGAAGGTCAACCGCAAACAGCTGGCGAAGGTGGTGCCTATATCATCAAAGATTCAAAGGGTATGCGCCTGATTCAAGCTGATGCCTTTGCTAAAGCTTACCAAATCACAAAAATGCCTCAAAACACACGTTCAAACAACCACGAACTTTAATTTGAAGACTGAAATTGGGTGGGGAAAACTCTCCCCGCCCAAATAAAATGAAAGGAAAAAACAATGACTGAAAATTTAGATGACAAAACAAAAGAAGCCCAAGTTAGAGTTATAGAGAAAATGGCGCAGAAAGAAGAACTTGATACAACAGGACATAATCTTTATTTTAAAGATCTCAAAAAAAACAATACAGATGCTTATGGTAAGGCTATTGTTGGATATGCAGAACTTTGGGGCAAAGTGATGCAAATTGAAATGAAAAAAAATAAAGGTCGTTTAACAAAAAATATTGTTGAATATGCTGATGGAATTGCAAACAAAAAATATGGAGGAATTAGCGGTTATATGTATTATAGTGCGCAAAAAATTCTAGCAACTTGTTGGAAATATGGTTTTAAACTCGCAATAAAAACAGAATTTCCCGGAACTTCAAAAATAAAATGGCTGAAATATGTTATTTCCGAAAGACGTAAACAAACAGATTCTAAATTAAAAAAAGCACAACAAAAAACAATAACAACATCTAAAAAACTTGAAAAAGATAAAGAAAAATAATCTTTTCTCACTTAAAAAAGCACCGAAAGGTGCTTTTTTTATATTCTTGACATGGCATCAAGAAAGCCTTGCAAAATGTAGGCGGCGGCTGAGGCGTCCAAAACCTTTTTCCTTTTCGCGCGCGAGAGGTCAATTTCATTGATTAAAAAGCTTTCAACGGCTTTGGAAGAGAGCCTTTCGTCCCAAAATGTATAGGGCAAATCAATCTCTTTTTCAACTTTTAAGGCAAATTGGCGCGTCAGATTTGCCGTCTCCCCCTCTTGCCCGTCCATTTGCTTGGGCAGACCGTAAACAATGCCGCAAACCTCTTTTTCTTTGATGATACGCTTAATTTCTTCAATATCTTTTTTAAAACTTTGACGCTCAATAATTTTATATGAGGTGGCGACCATGCGCATCATATCCGACACCGCAACACCCAATCTTTTTGTTCCGAAATCAAAGCCGATAAGCGCCCCATAAGGTTTCAAGTTTTGTTTAAATTCTTTTATTTCCATTGAATTTTCCTTAGCTCAAGCATAAATAAAAATAAAAAAATGTCAAACGCTAATTGAATCTTAAGAATATTGTTTTAAACTCCGTTTAATCGTAATTTTAATTAAAGGATACACCATGAAAATTAAACATTTCCTTTTTGTTAAAGAAAGAATAATTTT